>JADJVE010000003.1:300000-519228 GCA_016716715.1 Acidobacteriota bacterium
CCCGGGCGTCCCGCCCGCGAAGACCGCGGACCTCTTCAAGCTCTTCGTGTCGACGAAGCCCGCCGGCACGGGACTCGGCCTTCCGATCGCCGAGCGCATCGTGAAGGCGCACGGCGGCACTCTGACGCTCACGTCGCGCCCCGGCGAGCCGACCCGCGCCGAGGCGACGTTTCCGAAGGCGGGCTGACTCAGGCTGGCGGGAGAATCTTCGACGCGTCCGGCTCGGCCTCGCCGCGCTGGAACGCGAGGATGCGCGCGACGAGCGTCTTCACGGGCGCGGGAAACGTCAGCAGGAGCTGGCCGGACGGGTCGAGGAGCACCTGCTCCGTCGCGCCCGACGCGAGGAGCTCTCCCGACGCCTCCCGCCGGATCTCGTAGCTCATCACGAGCTTTGCGACCTCGGGAGGCGCGAGGCGGGCGGTGACGACGAGCCGGTCGTCGAGGCGCGCGGGGCGCTTCAGGTCCATCGACACCTTCGTGATCGGCACCTTGTAACCGTGTGCGAGCGCGTCGGCCGGCGTGAGGCCGAACGCCGCGCAGAGCGCGTTGCGCGCGACCTCGAAGTACTGGACGTAGTGGCCGTGCCAGACGACGCCGTACGAGTCGACCTCGGGGAATCGCACCTCGAACGCGACGGAGAAGACGCGGCCGCTCATGGCGCCGTCAGCACGGCGGCCAGGAAGTTGCCGCCGGCTCCGAACGCATTCACGAGGACGGCGCCGAGGCCGGGCCTGGTGCGCAGCGCGTCGGCGGCCAGCGCGAGCTGCATGGCGCCGATCGCCGGATTCTCGCCGAGCACGTCCTTGATCGCGACGGCGGGCGGCTGCGCGAGGCCGAAGACGGCGGCGAGGGCCGCGTCCTCGGCCGCGTCCGTCGCCGGGACGCCGTTTCGCGAAAGGTGGACGAGACCGACGTCGCGCGGCCCGACACCGGCCTCCGCGAGCGCGGCGTTCATGACCGCCGCGAGCGTCGCCGGATCGGCGCGCCGGTGCTGCGGCGAGACGGGAGCGCCCCGTGAGACGACCGCCGCCACGCGCGCGAAGGCGTGCGCCCCGCGCTCCCGCGCGGCGGCCTCGTCCTCGACGAGGAGCGCGCCGGCGCCTTCCCCCAGGACGAACCCGGGGCGCGTCGCGGTGCGCGTCGCGCGGACGCGCTCGTAGGCGAGGTGGTAGTCGAGGTTCCACTCGTCGGAGGCGCCGACGATCAGCGCGTCGGCGCGGCCGTCGGCGAGCAGCATTCGCCCGTAGAAGAGCGCGTTGAGCGGCGCCGGGTCCTTCTGCGTGATCGTGACGTTCGGGCCCTTGATTCCGATCTCGATCGCGGCCTGCGAGGCGGGAGCGTTCGAGACGGTGTTCGGAAAGAGGAACGGCGAGGCCGACTCCGGCGACTCGGCCATCTGCCGCTCGAACTCCGTGAGCGGCCCGGCGCCGGCGGAGCCGGTGCCGAAGAGGATGCCGATGCGCTCCTCGCGTCCCGCGACGGCGTAGCCCGCGTCCGCGAGGCACTGACGGGCGGCGACCATCGCGTACTGGCTGCCGCGATCCAGGCGGCGCGCCTTGCTCTTCGGAAGCTCGGGCTCGGTCGTGAAAGCGCCGATGCGCGCGGCTGGGGAGCGCTCCGCGCGCTCGGGGACGCCGGGGCCCTCGATGGATGCGACGGCGGAGCGGCCGGCCTCGAGCGCGGCGCGCGTCTCGGCGAGCGTGCGCCCGAGCGCCGTAACGGCGCTGACGCCGGTGACGACCGGGGCCTTCATGCGGCCCCGAACGCGACGACCGTCGAGTTGCCGCCGAACGCGAAAGAGTTCGAGAGCGCGACCCTGACGCGCGCCTCGCGCGCGACGTTCGGCACGATGTCGAGGTCGCACTCGGGATCGCGCTCGCCCCAGTTGATCGTCGGCGGCACGATGCCCGTCTCGATCGTGCGCACGGTGGCGACCGCCTCGATCGCGCCGGCCGAGCAGAGGCAGTGGCCGAGCATGGACTTGATGGACGAGACGGGGATCTCGTACGCGCGCGCGCCCAGCGCCCGCTTGATCGCGGCCGTCTCGGCGGAGTCGTTCTGCGGCGTCGCGGTCCCGTGGGCGTTCACGTAGTCGACGTCCCCCGGGTTCAGGCCCGCCGCCTTCAGGCATGCGGCCATCGTGCGCGCGCCCGCCTCGCCCGTTGGCTCGGGCTGCGTCATGTGGTGGGCGTCTGACGTGACGCCGTAGCCGAGGAAGCGCGCTCGCAGGGTTGCGCCGCGGCGCTTCGCGTGCTCCTCTTCCTCGAAGACGAGGAGCCCCGCGGCCTCGCCGATCGTGAGCCCCTTGCGGCGCCTGTCGAACGGGCGGCAGGGGTCGGGGTCGACGGAGCGCAGGGCGTTGAACCCGCCGTGCGTGAGCCGCGCGAACGTGTCCGCGCCGCCCGTGACGACGACGTCGCAGTACCCGTGGCGGATGAGGTCGGCCGCGTAGCCGAGGGACGTCGCCGAGGACGAGCAGGCGGTCGTGATGGACGAGCGCGGGCCGAGGAGGCCCCAGCGCTCCGCGATGCGGTCCGTCGTCTGGTCGGGCGGGTGGTTCAGGACGCGCGTCGGGCGGGCGCCGCGCGGGCCCTTCGCGAGGAGGGCGTGCAGGTAGTTCTCGCTGTCGAGGAGGCCGGAGACGCCCGCGCCGAGGACGACTCCGATCCGCGAGAGGTCCTCGCGCCCGAGGTCGAGGCCGGAATCGGCGAGCGCCTCGGCCGCCGCGCCGAGGCCGGCGACGTCCGTGCGCGAGAGGCGCCGGCGGAGGGACGGCTCGATTCCACCGGGCAGCTCCTTGATCTCGGCCGCGAGGTGGGTCCGGAAGGCGGACGAGTCGAAGAGCGTGATCGGGCCGATGCCGCTGCGTCCCGCGACGAGGCCTTCCCACGTGGACGCGAGGTCCTTTCCGAGGGAAGTCACGGCTCCCAGTCCCGTCACGACGACGCGGCGTTCCGACATCGGGGGGATCTTACGGGGTCGGCCCGGACTTTGGATTCCTCGGAGCGGCCTTCGCGGCGAGCGCCGCGTCGCACCGGTCGCGGCCCGCGAGCGCCTCCTTGAGGAAGAGCTCGGAGGCCGCGGGGAGGCGCCCCGCGGCCTTCAGCCGCTCGTACTCCGAGGCGGCGCGGTCGTAGGCGTGCCGGGCCTCGCGGACGTCCCCGAGCGCCTCGTGGGCCTGTCCGAAGTACTTGGCGAGAATCGCGTGCTCGCCCGCGAGCATCGCGTTGGACGGGTCCTTCGCGGCGAGGTCGTCGATCATCGGCTGTGCGCGGTGCAGCGAGGCGAGAGCGTCGCGGGGGTTTCCTGACGCTGTGAGGTTCTCGGCCAGGTTCACATGCGCCCGGGCGAGGGCCTGCCGAATGCCCGTGTTCTTCGGATCGGCGGCGACCAGCTCCGTTCGCAGGGCGATCGCCCTGGCGTACGCCGCCGCGCCCTCGGTGGGCCTTCCCAGTCGGAACAGGGCCTCGCCGCACCCGCCGAGGCTGTGCGAGAGGTCGCGCTTGAAGAGGGCGTTCGTCGGGTCCTCGGCGAGGAGCCCCTCCTCGATCGCGAGGGACTTTTCGTATCCCGCGAGCGCCGCGGCCGGGTCGTACACGGGGTTCTGCGGCAGGGCGAAGCTGCTCGCGATGTACTTGTTGCAGAGCGCGACCGCGCGGCGGAGGCGGATGTCGCGCGGTGCGTCGGCGAGCAGGCTCTCGTAGGTCGCGAGAGCACTGCGCATTTCCCCGAGGGTCCCCGGGAGGTCGTTCGCGGACGAGAGCCTGTTGCTCAGGAAGAAGTGCGCCTCCGCGAGGCCGCGCTTGAGATCGCGGTCCCCGGGCGCTTTCCGGACGGCGTTCTCGAGGATCTCGACGGCGCGGCGCGACGCGGCGACGCCACCCTTCACGTCGCCCGTCGTCGCGAGGGCGGCGCCGTAATTCGAGAGCGACTTCGCGAGGTTGCGCTGGTCCGCCGGATCCGGTGCGGGACGGGCGACGAGAGCCTCCCGGATCTGGACAGCGGTCTGCATGCTCGACAGCGCGCCGGCGGCGTCGCCCAGCGCGGCTCCGCCCTGGAGGCCCTGCACCTCCGCGAGCTTCTCGTAGGCTTCCGCCAGGTCCCGCTGGAGGGCGGGGTCGCTCGCGGACTCCTTCGCGAGCGTGCCGAGGTACTCGAGCGCGCGCCGCACGAGCAGCTCGCGCGCCGGAGTGGACCCGGGGAGGTTCCGGATCGAGTCGTGGAACTCGAAGAGGAACGAGCTCGCGAGCTTTCGGACGTCCTCGAACCGGCGGTCCGCGCGCGCCCGCTCGGCCCGCGCAATGCGCGCCTGGCGCGCCGTCGCGAGGATGCCGCCGACGAGCGCGAGGAGCACGACCGCGGCGGCGGCGACGGCCGTGCGGTGGCGCGTCAGGAACTTTCCGGTCCGGTACGTGAACGTGTCGCGCCGCGCCTTCACCGGGGCGCCTTCGAGGTGGCGCCGCAGGTCTTCGGAGAGCTGCTCGGCGGACGCGTACCGGCGCTCGGGCTCCTTGCGCAGCGCCTTGAGCACGATCGTGTCGAGATCGCCCTCCAGCCGGCGTCTCATCCTCTCGCCGCCGGCGCGAGCGGCCGCGGCGCTCGGCTTTTCCGGCTCCGTCTCGAGGACCGCCTTCGCGACCTCGCCGGGCGGTGCCCCCGCGGCGCCGAACGGGCGGACGCCCGAGAGGAGCTCGTACAGAAGGACGCCGAGCGACCAGACGTCGGACGCCGTGGTGATGCGCTCGCCGCGGATCTGCTCCGGGCTCGCGTACTCGGGCGTGAACGCGCCGCCGCCCGCGACCGTCAGGTCGCGCGTCGTTCCCGCGAGGTCGGCGTTCAGGAGCTTCGCGATCCCGAAGTCGAGGAGCTTCGGCGTGCCGTCCGCCGTGACATGGATGTTCCCGGGCTTGAGGTCGCGGTGGACGACGAGGTTCCGGTGGGCGAACTGGACCGTCGCGCACACCGTCCGGAAGAGGGCGAGGCGCGCCGGGACGTCGAGGCCCCGGCGCGCGCACCAGGCGGTGAGCGGCTCGCCTTCGACGTACTCCATGACGAGGTAGGGGAGGCCGTCGTCGGTGTTTCCCCCGTCGAGGAGGCGCGCGATGTTCGGGTGCTCGAGGCCCGCGAGGATCTGTCGCTCCTGCCGGAAGCGCTTGAGGACGGCCTCCGTGTCCATGCCGCGGCGGACGACTTTCACGGCCACGCGCTTCTTGAACGGCCCGTCCGCGCGCTCGCCGAGGTACACGGTCCCCATCCCGCCGTGGCCGATCTCCTGAAGGATCTGCCATGCCCCGACGCGCGTGCGCGGAGCCTCGGGCGGAGCGGCCGGCGTCTCGAGGAAACCCCCGGAGTCCGCGTCCGCCGCGAGGAGGGACGTCACCTCGGCCGCGAGCTCTGCGTCCCCGGCAGCCTCGGCGGCGACGAACGCGCTCCGTTCGGCGGCCGGCTTCTCCCGGGCCTCGTGGAAAAGACGCTGAGCCTCGCGCCAGCGCTCGGGCGTCACCGCCCGCCCCCGAGCTCGCGGTGGAGGTACGCCTTCGCCGCGGCCCAGTCGCGCTTGACCGTCTTTTCGGAGACGCCGAGGGCTTCGGCCGTCTCCTCGACGGTGAGGCCCGCGAAGAACCGCATCGTGACCATCTTCGCCTGCCGCTCGTCGAGGGCCGCGAGGCGCTCGAGCGCCTCGTCGAGGCGGACGAGGTCGATCTCGCTCCCGCCGCCGGGGGCGGCGGCGTCCGTCAGCGTCACGCGCAGCTCACTGCCGCCGCGTTTCTGCGCCTGCCGCCGGCGCGCGTGGTCCACGAGGATGCGGCGCATCGCCCCCGCCGCGACGCCCAGAAAGTGGGCGCGGTTCTGCCAGGGCGCGTTCTGGCCCGCGAGCTTCATCCACGCCTCGTTCACGAGGGCGGTGGGCTGGAGCGTGTGACCCGTGCGCTCGCGCTTCAGGTAGCCGGCCGCGAGGCGGCGCAGCTCGGCGTACACGACGGGCAGGAGCCGGTCGGCGGCCGACGGGTCCCCCGCGCTCCACTCGCGGAGCATCCGCGTCACGTCGGAGGACGGGTCTGCGGCCATTCGTCTGTTTCCTGCTGTGCGGATTCTAGTCGGGGCGATGACCCCCTTCTCCCCGCACCTGCGCGTTCCGGAGAGAAGGAGCCCTGAAATGAAGAACCGCACCGCCCTCGTGGCCGTCGTCGCGGCGATCCTCGCCGCTCCCGCGGGGCGTGCGTCCACGCCCTGCGACGCCCTCCCGGCGACGAACAAGGTGATCGTCTCGCCGCAAAGAATCGGAGACGCGCTCTGCAACGCCTGCCTGGGCCCGCCCGTTCCCGGCAAGCGGGATCCGCTCGGGAACGGCCTCGACTACAACGACGGCGCGAAGCACTGGGAGTGCGAAATGATGGTCGGAAACCGGGGCAACGGGCAGTGCAAGAAACAGACGACGTGCCTGCCGGGCGGAGACCGCTTCGACGACAACGGCGTTTTCCGCTGCCGCTACCCGGCGGTCGTCGCCACGGCACCCAACACGCCGGCGAATCCTCGGGAGGCCTGCGAGCGCGGCCTGAAGATTTCGATCACCCGCGTCAAGAACCTCGACGGCCTGGCCCTGACGAACAACGTCGTTCACAAGTCCGCCTACCCCATGAAGCTCCTCCTCGAAGGCGACGGCGTGGCCAACGGCGTTTCGGCGTCGATCGGGGGCGGGATCAGTGTTTCGGTCGGCGACGCCGCGCAGCGGCTTGGCGCGTCGCCGAGCGGGACCTGCCTTCCGCCGAATTGCCAGGTCGTTGCTCTCGACAACCTCGCCAACGCCCCAACGGGGCGCCAGAAGCTCACGCTCTTCACCCCGCACCAGTTCGCTTCGGCCTCGGTGGACCTGTACGTCGACGTCGTGCCTCCGATGGCCGTTGCCGGAGACCCGGAGTGCCTGAGCCCTGTCCAGACCGGGCACCTTCGAATCGCGCTTGACTCTCCGAGCGCGGGACCCAGGCAGTCGATCGCGGGGAGGGTCTTCGTGACCAGCCCGCTGCCGACGCCACCGCCGGGTCAGCAGATGACCCTGACGGTTCACGGGTCACTCGTCGGTGTGACGCCGTCTTCGTTCAACGTATTGCCGTCCGCGTCCAGCCCTTCGGGACAGGGCCCTTACGTGTTCACCTTCTCGAATCCGAACCCGCCCGCGCAGCCGCTCCCGCCGAATTTTCGCGGAAGCATCGTGAACGCCCCGGTTGCACAGGAAAGGCGCTGCGTGTGGGCGCGCCTCGGGGGCGCGGGTCTTCCCGAGATCGTCGCGGCAGTCGTCACGTTCACGCCCTAACCCACGCGCATGAACGTTCTACTTGCAGTCCTCGCCCTCCTCGGAACACCGGCCGCGCCTGCGCCGGCGCTCGAGGAGCGCGACGTGACGTGGCCGGAGGCGCAGCAGGCGGGTGCGACGCTGCCCGAGCCCGCGGTCGCGGATGCGTCCGCCGGCTGCCGCGCGACGACGGGCGTCGCGCGCTCCGGCGGCGTCCTCTTCTCGCTGCGCTGCCCCGGCACGCTCGGGACCAAGTCGTCTCATCCGGCGTACGTGGGCCTCCGCCTGAAGAACGGCTGGAAGGTCAAAGACACCCGCGTCGTCGTCACGGGATCTTCCAAGGCGGGCTTCGACCTCGAGAAGCCCGCTCCCGGCTCCGACCAGCCGTTCCTCAAGGGGAAGCTCTGGGCGGGGCCGGGCGGCGAGGTCCTCATCGAGGTTTACGTGAGGATCGAAGGCCCCCGGGGCACGAGCTGGTCGCGGTGACCGAGCAACAGGCATGAAGAGATCGGTAGTTCTTTCTCTCGTGTTCGCGCTCGCGCTGCAGGAATTCCCCGCGAACGCCCAGGGGGCCGCCGCCCGCGACCTCAGCGAGGCGCGGAGGAAGTTCGCCGCCGCCGTCCGCGCGTCCGACCAGGCGCTCGCAACCGCCCGGGCGGCCGTCGAGTCCGCGCTCGCGAACGCGGCTGGTTCGCTCGGCGCCGAGGACCAGCGCGCGCGCGACGCCTTGCGGACCCTGAAGAAGGGGCTGACGGACTTCGCGGCCGAGAAGGAAAGGATCCTCGCGCGGGACCTCGGTTCTCCCGAGCAGCTGCTCCGGGCCATCAACGACTACGAAAGGATGATCGCGGCCGTCGCAGCCATCATCGTCGCCGTCATGGTGACCATCGTGGCGATCGTCGCGGTGGTCGCCGTCCCGGGCGGGACCGCGCTCGTGATGGGCGCCGTCGTCCTCGTGGTCGTAAGCGCGATTGTGATGCTCGTCCTCACGATCCTCGCGAACCTGCCGGCGCTCTTCCAGTGCGTGGGCGAGATCCTGCGGGCGATGGGGTTCGCGGACGCCGGGGACAGCCTCGATTCGATCGGACGGTGGTGGGACAGGAACGAGAACTCGCAGCCGGTCCGGAATGCGATCAAGGTTTCGGCCGCGATCCTCCAGCTCGTCGGGGAGATCCTCCGGAGCGCGCTGTCCGCCGAGAGCGGCCTGAGAAGCGCGGAGGCCGCGGCGCGGGATGCCCAGGCCCGGCTGCAGGCCCTCCCGAAGGCCGCGCCGCCCCCGGCGACCCCGGCGGGCCCCGACCTTGCCGAAGCACGCCGGAAGTTCGCCGCCGCCGTCCACAGCTCCGACCAGGCGGCTGCGGCCGCCGAGGCCGTGCTCGACGAGCTCATCCGGCAGGCCGCGGCGCTTACGGGCGGCGACCACCAGCAAAACCTCCAGACGCTGCGAAAGGGGCTCCTGGCGCTCCGGGCCTTCAAGGAGGAAAAGGCGCGCATCCTCGCGCAGGATCTGGGTACGACCACGAAGGTCTACGTGGCGGCCCGCGACTATGCGCGAGCCTGTCAGGTGTTCGCGGTCTCCATCGCCGTAACGGTCGCCGTCATCGCCATCGTCGTGACGATCTTCACGCTCGGCTCTGACGTGGCCGCTGCCGGGGCCACGCTCTCGGCGATTGCGGGGGAGCTCGCGAAACTCGACGCCTCGCTGACGGACTTGATGATGCAGATAAAGGTCCTCCAGGCGGCCGAGGAGGACGAGGCGCGCCGGACGAAGTCCGCCGAGTCGCAGGAGGAGATCAGGCGCAACGTCCAGAGGGCGGCTGCGGCCCTCGCGGACATCCAGTCCGCGATCGCGTCCCTTCACGAGGCCAGCTCCGCGACGCAGGCCGCGCAGACGCGCCTGCGCCCGGCGCCGAAGAAGCCGGACCTCGGCCAGGCGCCCACGACGTTCGACGGCGACCTCGGCGCGAGCTTCCACGTCCGGCTCGAGAGCGGCCAGGTGACGCGCCTCGCCGGCCGGGCCTCGCTGCACGGGACAGTCGGGATCACCTCCGCGTCGAACCCCAACGTGAAGCTCACGCTCGACGGCGACGCGACGCTGACGGCCGGAACGGGCGGCGCATGGGTCGCGCTGAGCGGCCACGGCACGGCGCGCCTCACCGGTCTCGGCCCGGCCCTCACGATCCCGAACGCCGCGGTCGGGTCGCAGGGCGTCACCGCCCTGACGCTCCTCGGCGACGGGACCGCCCTCCGCGGCTGCACGCACTCCGTCGAGGCGGGCTCTCTCCTCGCGCCGTCGCGCGCCACCCTCGCGGGCTCCCTGCGGTGCGGGTCGTGGACGATCGGATCGTCGACGCTGACGGTCGACCCGAACGGCCTCTCGGGCGGCGGGACGTTCACGGCCTGGAGCAGGAGCTTCGCGATGTCCTACGCGGCTTCAGGCAGCGGACTCTCGGCGCGCGGATCTCTCTCGGGCGCCGACACGCCCTGGACCCGCGTCGCGGGGTTCGAGGCGGAGTACCGGATCGAAGGCCCGAAGCTCGAGTTGAAGCTCGACGGCCCGGCGCTCTCGCCGACGTTCGGGGCCGGCAAAGTGAACGTGAGGACGATCGCGAAGAAGCCGGACGGAAATCCGTGGTCGTCCGCCTCGCTGACGCCGGACGTGGTCGTGGTCCCGGCTCCGCCGACGGACGGGATCCCCGTGCCGTTGCCGGCCCTCCCGGCCCCTTCGGACGCCGAAAGAGCCGCACGCGACGCCTGCGAGGCGGGCGCGCGCCGGACGCTGGCCGGGCAGGCGCTCCAGCACGCCCTCGACGTCTGCCGGTCCGGCCACCCGTCGCCGCCGTCCGTGCCCTCGCTGCCGCGTTCGGTCTCGCTCAAGGTTGGGGAGGTTCTCCGATGAGATCTCGCGAGAGGAAACATGTCTTCCGGGCGGCCACGAGGCCGTCGCGCATCGCGGCCGTCCTCGTGCTGGCGGCCTGCTTCCCGGGCGTCCCGGCATGGGCCGGAGACGTCTTCGAGGCGGAGGCCGCGGGCTTTCACGTGAAGCTCGAGAGCGGCGCACTCACGCAGGGCGCCGAGGTGGACACTCTCGCGGGAACCGTCACGATCTGGCCCGTCGCGACTCCCAGCCTGAAGTGGACCCTCAAGAACGCGCGTCTCGTCCTGCCCAAGGGGTCCGTGGCCACGGGTTCATCCGCGAGAGCGGGTGTTGTGGCAGTCGGCCCGGGGGCGAAGGGCGGCGCCGTCACGGTTCGGCCGGGCTTCAAGGGAACGGGCGACTTCGAGATCTTCGTCGGCCCGCGCCTCGTCACGGTCCGCGGGAGCGACTTGGAAAGCCTGCCGGGCGGCACGATCGCCCTGAAAGCGGGTGAGGCTCCGTTCGGCTCGTGCGTTCACGCGGCGGGCCCGGGCTCGAGGCTTGCGGCGGGCCGTCTGGTTCTCGCGGGCTCGCTGCACTGCGGCCCGTGGACGGTGACGGCGTCGACGCTCACGGTCGAAGGCAGCGGCCTTTCCGGGGGCGGGACACTTTCAGCCTGGGGCAAGAGCGCCGCGATGTCCTATTCGGCCTCGGAAGGCGCGCTGGCGGCGCGCGGTCAGCTCTCGGGGCCGGACACGCCGTGGACACGCATCCCGGGTGTCGAGGCCGAGTACCGGATCGAAGGTCCGAAGCTGGACCTCCGACTTCAAGGGCCGACGGTTGCTCTGACGTTCTCCGCGCTCAAGGTATCGGCAAGGACGACGGCGAAAAAGCCCGACGGCTCCGCGTGGGCCTACGCGTCGATGTACCCGGCCAGCACTCGCGGCAGTGGCGGCACCATGGCGGACGGGCCTTTCGAGGTCGCGAAAATCCCCGCCCCCCCTGCGCCGTTTGCGCCCTGTCCACTCCCGGTGCTGCCGACCCCAGCGGACGCCGAGAAGGGGATGCGCGACGCGTGCGAGGCGGGCGCGCGCCGGACGCTCGTAGGGCAGGCGCTCCAGCGCGCTCTCGACGTTTGCCGGTCCGGCCATCCCTCTCCGCCCGTCGTGCCGACCCTCCCGCGCACGATTTCCCTGAACCTCGGCGAGGTCTTCCCGTGACCCCTCCCGACCCGAAAGGGCGCTTTCTATGACGGAAACCAGAAAAAGGAGTCTTCCATGCAAATGTCCCTGAAGTCCGCGCTCTTCGTCGTCGGATTGGCCTCGGTTGCGGGCGTGGCGTCCGCCCAGCCAAAGGAGTTCAAGCCGCCGGCGCCGCAGGTCGCGCCGGCGCTCGACAAGGTCGCGATGACGGCTTTCGTCTGCGAGCCCAGTCCGATCCCGCCGGGCACGACGCAGGTGACGCTGAAGGTCACGATCAAGAACGTGACCGGGGGGCTTCAGGGCGTCACGCTCAGCGGCCTCAAGATCCGTGTGCTCCGGACCAACCCGCAGCCCGACGTCCTCGAGCTCGAGACCACGGTCAACAACCTCGCGCCGGGCGCGAGCCAGACCGTCGGGGCGCGAGTCAACGTCGGCCCCGGCGTCCGCGACTACTTCGCGCGCGTGGACCCCGACGACATCCTGCACGAGCCCATCGTCCAGCGCGCCAACAACGAGAGCCGGCTGAAGCTGACGATCCCGCAGGCGGCCGCGCAGCAGGCGCCCCCCGCGGGTTCGGCTCCCGCGCTCGAGACGCAGGCCCTCGACTATCAGAAGGCGAAGAACGCGGGGGCGCAGTTTTCGAACGGCGTCGAGGGGGCGCAGGGCGGTTGCCTCGACGTCGGGCAGTTCAACAGCGTCAGCTGGGTCAACGACCATTCCGCGGGCGTCGTCTTCAAGGCCGACTGCACGCTCATGCCCAACGGGGTTCGCGCGACGCCAGAAGCGTTCATGGGCTTCCGCCTGAAGAACGGCTGGAAGGTCAAGGACTACTCCATCGGCGAGAACATCCATGGCGGCAACTCTGACTGGCAGTGGCGGCAGGTCCCGGCGAAGGGCACGGACGACCCGTCGATGAAGATGCACGTCTGGGCGAGCGCCAACGGCAGAGTCAAGGTCCAGGCCAAGGTCACGATCGAAGGTCCCGCCGGGACGAACCCGTACCAGTGAAGGCTCGATCCCGTAATGCTGCGATGCGGAATGAAAGCGGGCTGCGGGCCCCGGCCGATCCGTGGCAGGATTGCGGGAACCTGAGGGGGACAACAAGATGAGACGGGGCCTCGGAACCGGGAGCCTGAAGGCCGGCCTTCTTGCGGCCGGCGTCTTTCTTCTTCTCGCGAACCGCGCGGACGCCGCCATCGTCCTCGCGCCAAACGCCGGGAGCGCCTTCCCGACGCAGTCGGCGCCCGTCACCGCGACGGTCTCGAGCGCGGCGGCGCTGCCGCCCGGATTCCACCCCCTCGTCATCACGGGCCTTCCGGCGGGCGTCACGACGGTGCCGGCGACCCCTGGCTACAACGGCTCGGGAGGGTTCGCCTTGTTCACGGCGGTCGTGAATTTCCAGTTCGCCGTCGGCGCGAACGCCGTCGCGGGCGGACCGTTTGCGATCACGGTGCGGGACACCGTCACGGCGAGCCAGGCGACGTTCAACCTCACGATCCTCGAGCCGAAGCTCAATCTCTCGATCACGACGCCGACGATTACGCTCGGCTCGGCGACCGTGAACGTCCTCGTGCGTGTTTCGCCGGACCCGGGATTCGGGGCAAACGTGGGAGCCGCCGGCGTGCCCCTCCTCTTCTCGGTCGACAACGTGCCGCTTCCGCCTTTGACGCCCGCGAACGTGACGGCCGGCGGCCAGAAGAACGAGTTCGCGCCCTACAACGCCACGCTCGGGTTTCCCTTCAGCCGGACGGGCGCCGTCGTCCCGGGCACGTACACCGTCCCCGTCATCGCGTTCTGGACGGGCACGACGCGCCTGACCCAGAGCGCGAACGCGATTCTGACGCTGAACATCCCGGACGTCGGGATCATCCCGCCGGGAGCCTTGACCGTCTGCAACGGGGGCCCGAGTCAGAGGGGCCTCTACACGTTCAACAGCGTGTTCGGGTACGCCGGAAACGCTCTGATCAACCCGATCTCCGTCCCGGCGGGAATCACCGAGACGTCGCCGAAATCGATCACGCTCGCGGCCGGGCAGAGCCTCGGCGGGCAGGCCTTCGCGATTCAGGCCGCGGGCGCGCCGCTGGGCGCGCAGTCCGTCACGTACCGGCTGCAGGACGCGGCCGCGGCCGTGAACAAGACGTTCCCGGTCGCGTTCACGGTCATCAACCCCGACGTCGCCGCGACGACCACGGCGGCTTCGATCTCGCTGCAGGCAGGCGGCGCGAGCCAGGCCTTCACGGCGAACACGGCCCCGCCGCCCGTGAGCTGCGGCGTCTCCCTCCGCGTCGACTACACGGTCACCGGGCTGCCGGCCGGCTTCACGCTGCCGGGAACCGTGAGCGTCAACCCGGTCGGGTTCACCTATCCCTCGGCGGCGCTCCCGATCTCCGCGGGCGCCGGCGTCGTGCCGGGCTCGTATCCCGCGAACGTTCATTTCAACGTCGCCGCCACGGGCCAGTCGGGAAACGTCCCGGTCACGGTGAACGTCTCCGGGGGCCCCGACTTCACGCTCAGCGCCGCGCCGAGCCCGATCACGATCAGGCAGGGCCAGACGGGCAACGTCGTGATCTCGCTGAACCCGCTGAACGGCTTCACCGCCACGGCGAACGGGAACGTGCCCGCGATTCAAAGCATCACGGCGAGCTGCGTCCCGGGGCCGAACTGCGGGAACGGCGGCCCGAACTTCACGATCTTCGGGGGCGGGCCCGCGACGATCGCCTTCACCGTCGCGGCCAACGCGGCGCCGGGGACGTACACGGCTCCCGTAAACGCGACCGCGGCCGGCGTGCCGGGAACGCGAACCGTCAACGTTTCGATCATCGTGCCGCCGCCGCCGGACTTCACGCTCACGGCGAACCCGTCGACTCTCACCCTCTCGCCAGGCGCGACCGGGACGATCACGTTCAGGATGACCGCACTCAACGGGTGGAACACGCCGACGACGCTTTCGATCCCCGCGATCCCGAACGTCACGGCGTCTCCGACGACGGGCCCGTTCCCCGGCACGGGCGGCTCGATCGACGTGACCTTCACGGCGGCGGCGGGCGCACCGAACGGGACGCTGCCCTTCACGGCCACCGCATCGACGCCTGTCGGGAACATCGCGGCGACGCGGTCGGCGGCGGCCACGATCGTGATCCAGCCCCCGCCGGACTTCTCGCTCACGGTGACGCCGCTGTCGCTGAAGGTGCTGCAGGGCGATACGGGAACGGTGACAGTCCGGGCGAACCCGCTTTACGGCTTCGCGGGCACGGTCGCCGTGACGATGCCTGCCGTCGGCGGCGTTTCTTTCGTGCCCCAGACGTTCTCTCTCGCGGCCGGCGCGAGCGCGAACGTGCAGGTCGTCACGGCGCCGTCGACGCCGGCGGGGACGAGCACGGTCACTGTTTCGGGGACGGCGCCGGGCGTGGCAGGGCCGCGCACGGGGAGCTTCTCGCTCACCGTCGATCCGAAAGCCGACTTCAGTCTGATCGTCCAGCCGCCGAGCGCGACCCTCGCGCCGCTCGGGACGACGCAGGTCACGGTAACGGTCCAGGCGCTCAACAGCTTCGCAGGCTCCGTCGACGTCACGGCGCCGACGACGTTGCAGGGCATCTCGTTCAGCCCGCTCACGGCCTCGATCCCGGCCGGAGGGAGCCGGACGTTCGACGTCGCGGCGAGCGCCGTCGCAAGCGGCACTTCGGCGGGGAGCTTCACGGGCACGGCGGCGGGCGTGACGGGCTCGCGCGCCGCGACGTACTCAGTCTCCATCACGGCGGCGCCGGACTTCCAAGTCCAGCTGACGCCTCCCTCTCTCGTCCTTCCGCCCGGCACGACGGGCCCCTCGAGCGTGTCGGTCGTTCCGATCAACGGGTTCGCAGGCACCTTCAACGTTGCTGTCGCGCCCCCGGCCGGGATCACGGTCGCTCCGCTTTCGATCCCCAACGTGGCCGGGAACACGCCAACCCCGTTGATCGTGACGGTCGCCTCCGGGATTTCGGGCGTATTCGACGTTCCGGTGACGGCGACCTCGACGCAGACCGGCCTCCTCCGCTCCACGACGCTTCGCGTCTCGGTTCCGGCTCAGGACTACACCCTCACGGCGGTCCCGGCATCGCTCGTTCTCGCGCCGGGCGGCTCGGCGCCCGTGACGATCACGTCGAGCCCGATCAACGGCTTCTCGGGCATCGTCACGGTCGTCCCCGCGCTTCCTCCGGGCGTCGACGTCGACCAGAAATCGTTCACGCTCGGGCCGGGGGAGGCGAAGACCGTCACGGTCTCGCTCCTGCCCGGCGCCGCCTCGTTCGTGAGCCTTCCGTTCAACGGCACAACGCCGGGGGGCCCGTCGCACTCGACGAGCGTCGCCATCTCCTCCCAGACGACACCGGACTTCACGCTCACCGTCACGCCGTCCGTCATCAATCTTCCGGCCGGAGGCCGCGCCTCGGCTCAAGTCACCCTTGTCCCGCTGAACGGCTGGTCGGGCGGCGTGGACGTCGCGGCGACCGGCTCCTCGGGCATCTCGGTCGTGCCGGCGGCGTTCCCGCTGCTGCCGGGCGTCCCCTATCCGGTGGAGATCCGCGCGGCGGACGACGCGCCTCCGGGAGCGGTCACGCTCTTCTTCAAGGCCTCCGGCGCGAACGGAGGCGCGGGCGTCACCGTCACGCGCACCGTCAACGTCCAGGTCTCGGTCGCGGCCGCGGACTTCAACGTGCGCATCACGCCGCCCGCACCTTCGATCGTCGCGGGCCGGACCGCGGACCTCTCGCTCCTCCTCGAGCCGATTGGCGGGTTCGGCGGCACCGTGGTCGTCACGCCCGTCTCCATGCCGCCCGGCGTGACGCTCACGCCGCCGCAGCCCTCTCTCACGCCCAACGTCCCGCAGGCCGCGACGCTCTCGATTCCCCGCAGCCTCTCGCCCGGCTCGTATACGCTCGTCTTCCGCGCGGATGAGGTCCCGTCACCGACCGTGCGCCGCCGGCCGCTCCTCCTGTCGAAGACGCTCAACCTCCCGCTCACGGTTCTGGCGGCGTCCGGCGGGTTCACGGTCACGGTCTCGCCGACGACCGCCCTCGTATCGCCGGATCAGGCCGTCGCCGTCCGCTACGAGCTCCGCAGCCTCTCGGACGCGCCGCTCACGATCACGGGCGACACGTACCTGCTGCGCGACCGCTCCGGCGTCGTCCTCGGCTCCGTCGTCGAGCCGCTCTCTCTCGTGCTCCCGCCGCGCGGCACCGTGATCGTGTCGAACACGGTCCTCGTGACGGGGGAGCAGTTCGGGAAGGCCGGCTCCCCGCCGGTCGTCCTCGCGGACCGCACGTTCCGCGCGACGCCCGACGCGACGGGTTACGTCCCGAACGCCACGGCGACCGTCACGGCCACCGCCGCGAACTCGCTCCTCTCGACGGCTTCGGCCACGCGCATTTCGATCGTCTACCCGCCGTCCGGCACGCTCGTCGGGCGCGGCAACTCGCTGCGCGCCCAGGGGCTCGTCGTCGGCAGCGGCACGGGGAACCTGCTCGTCGGCTGGTTCTTCGACGGCATCCTCGTCGAGACGGCGACGGTGCCGCTCCAAAACGGCACGCCGACGTCCGTGTCGAACGCGATCACCCTTCCGACGCTGGTCTCGGGTAACCACGAGATCGCCCTCTCGGTCCTCGCTCCGAACACGCTCTCGTCGCCGCCGGTCCAGATCTACGTCGAGGAGGGGCAGCAGACGCTCCGGCTCGTCTCGCCGACGGCGGGCGCGGTTCTCTCCCCTGCGTTCGGCGCGCCGACCTTCGCGTGGATCCCGGTGCCGGGCATCGCCCGGTACGGCGTGGGCCTGAGGCGGCGCGCTCCGGGCGCGCCCTGGCGCTGGTCCTACACGACCGACACCCGCTGGAGCCCGCCGGCCTCGCTCTGGACCTCGCTCTCCGAGGGCGAGTACGAGTGGGGCGTGCGCGGCTTCACGAACACCGGCCGCGCGTTCCTCGACTCGCAGAGCGGCGGCGCGTCCGCGCCGCCCACGAGCGAGGGCTCTCTCGACATGGCCGAGGGCTGGACGGTTTCGTCCGCGCAAGGCCGGTTCTCGATCGGCGGCGCGGAGGCGGCCCTGCAGAACCTCCACGGCCGCGCGACCGCCGACACGGCGGGCGTGCGGTTCGTCTGGGACGAGCTTGCAGGCGCGCTCTACGTCCACACGCTCTACGAGCAGGCGCCGGACGGCCTGAAGCGGGTCAGGACCGAGCTCCTGAACAAGCCGTTGCTCCTGATTCCGACCAGCGCCCTGCCGCGGGGCGGCCCTTTCCTGTGGCGGGTTTCCGCGCTCGACAAGGACGGGCGTGCGCTCGGCACCACGGCCGCCGCGCCCGTTCCGGTCGCCGGAGGTGGGCGGTGAGGCGCGCCGCCCGCGTCTTCGCGCTCGCCGCGGCGCTTGCGGTGCTCGCGGGAACCGCGTCCGCACAGGTGACGCCGATGGGCGCCTCGCCGGTCGCGGCGTCCGCGGCGACCGCCGCGTCTCTGGCGGCGCCGCCGGAGGCGCCTCCCGCTGCCGCCGCCACGGACGCTCCGCCGCCGGGCTTCGTGCTCGTCGAGCCGCTCGGCGAGGTCGCGACCGTGCGGCCCGTCATCACGTTCCGGCCCGCCGCTTCCGACTTCACGCTCGTGCAGATGACGCTCGACGGCGTGATCGTGACGCAGCTCGTCTCGGCGAACGGGGGCATCTGGCGCTTCGAGCCCTTCGTCGAGATCTCGGGCGGCGCGCACACCGTGGACGTCGTTTACACGGCGCTTGGAGTCTCCTCGGCGGTCGCGTGGACGTTTCACACGTCGGCGCCGCCGCCGCACCCCGAGTCCGCCTTCGGCTGGTCGTTCGGCGCCGAGATCGCGCGCACGCACGGCGAGCCCGTCGGCCGCGAGGGCCCGACGACGAACGGGACGACGATCACGGGCGTCCCGCATCTCGAAGGCTCCGTCACCGACAACGTCTCGGGCGTCCAGACCGCGTTCAACGGGACGCTGGCGCAGAACGTCGACCCGAGCGCCCTGCCGCAGCACGTGACGCCGCCCGCGGTCGTCGTGACCGCGAAGGCCGGGGCCGTATCCGGTGCGCTCGGTAACGGCCCGGTCGAAACGTTCGCGCCGTCTCCGCTTCTTCAGACGGTGTCGACGCGCCGCGGCATCGAGCTCGGTCTCGACACGAAGCTCGTGTCGATGCGCGCCTTCGGCAACTTCGAGGACGGGCTCCCGGCCTCGACGGGCGTCAACGAGTTCCGCCAGACGCTCTACGGCGTCGCCGTCATGCCGAAGCTCGGCACGGATCGCCTCAAGGTCCGCGTCCTCTACCAGTACGTCGAGGACGAAAAGGACCCGCTCTTCGTCACGCCGCCGGCCCTCTCCCCGCCGTACGGCGAGGCCGGAGCGGCGGGCACGGCCCAGACGCAGCCCGCGTTCTACGGCTCGGCGCCGAAGAAGGGCCAGCTCCTCTCCTTCTCGGCCGACCTTCTCCTCGAGCCGACGTCGAACCTCACGCTCCGCGGCGAGGCCGTCCGGAGCGAGTTCACGAGCGACCGGACGTCGAGCCCGCTCCAGACCGACTGGGCCTACGCGATCCTCCTGACCGCGAACCCGCTCGGGTTCTCGTTCGCCGGCGGCGTCCGCCTCATCGGCGACAACTTCGGCGCGCCCGCGAACCCCGCGCTGATCGCGGGCCGCAAGGTCTACGACGGCTCGATCTCCCGATCGTTCGGCGCGCTCTCGCTCTCGGCGAACTACGCCCACACCGGCGACTCGGGCGGCGCCGGGTCCGGGACGACGGGATTCACGACTCCGACCGGCCGCGCCGACGCGGGCGCCCTGACGGCGTCCTACAGCTTCGCCGCGACCCGCACGTCCGTGTCGGCTTCGCTGCAGGAGAACAAGGCGGAGTCGGCGGGTTCGACGAACAGGTCCACGAATCTGAACCTCTCGGCCGCCCAGCCCCTCGGCGAGTTCCAGTTCTCCCTCGGCCTCCTCGGCGGCCGCCAGGAGACCGACGGCCTTTCCACGAGCCAGGCCGAGACCCGCGGCGCGACATTCGGCCTTTCGCGGCAGGGGAACGTCTTCTCCGTTCAGACGAGCGCCGGCGTGAACCAGTCCGAGAACCGTCTGACGGGCGACGTCACGACGAGCCTCAACGTGGCCATCACGCCCGACGTCGCTCTGTTCAACCGGATGGTGAACATCACGCCTCTCGGGTCGTGGACGCGGCAGACGGCGACGGGCGGCCTCTCGGACTCGAGCTCGTGGAGCTGGGGCGGACGGCTCACGGTCCGCACGTGGGGAAAGATCCGCGGCTTCGCCCTCTGGGCGCAGTACCTCGAGTCCGCCATGGCGCCGCACGCCGAGGACCAGGCGATCACGCGCGACCGGCGGTTCGGGGCGGGCCTCGCGGTTCTCTTCGGCGGCGGCTCGCTCGCGCCGTCGGTCGCCCAGCAGACGATCACGCCGCAGCTCGGCCTGAGGTAGAGACCCGGCGGCGCCCGGTTATGATTCCGGCCCGATGGCGCCCCGGGTCGACTGGCACCGCTACTTCATGAACATCGCGCACGAAGTCGCGAGCCGGGCGACGTGTCCGCGCAAGCACGTCGGCGCGGTCGTGGTGCGCGACAAGCGCATCCTCTCGACGGGCTACAACGGCTCTCTGCGCGGCCTCCCGCATTGCGACGAGGCCGGCTGCCTGATGGAGGACGGCCACTGCGTCGCGACCGTTCACGCGGAGGCGAACGCGATCCTGCAGGCCGCGATGAACGGCGTGAGGATCGAGGGCGGGGAGATCTACACGACGGCGTCGCCCTGCTGGAACTGCTTCAAGCTCATCGCGAACTCGGGCCTTTCGGCCGTGTACTTCGGGGAGTTCTACCGCGAGAAGCGCATCCACGACTACGCGGAGAAGGTGGGGATCCAGCTCGTGGACCTCTCGGCCCTTTCGACCCTTTCGCCGCCGCCCGCCTGATCAGTTGCGCCGGCGCGCGGAGCGCGCGAGAAACTCCTCGACCATCCTGGCGGCCGCCTGCGGAAGGCGGAAGAAGCGCGCCCCGAAACCCGGGCGCCCCTTCTCGGCGCGCCGCACCACGATGACCTCGCCCGTCACGATCTTCCCGCTCCGGTCGTTGGGAAGCGTGAAGCTGATCTCGAGGCGCGAGCCGACGGGCGCGGGCTCGTCCGTGGCCGTGAAGAACCCGCTCTCCGAAAGGTCCGTCAAGCGGCCCTCGGCATGGTTCCCGTCGCGCCAGAACGTGAGCTCGGCATCGAGGGGAACGCGGGGGGCGCGGGTCTTCTGAGGGACGTCGTCCATGTGTTCAGGGGAAGTGTCGCGAACCTCCGCGAGTCTACGCGCCGAAAACGCCCGCGACTGTGCGGCCCGTCACCAGGTCAGGTTGAATCCCGCGAGGGCCGTTCGCCCGGGCTGCGGGACCCCCGGCACGTCCTCGTAGCGGACGTCCCCGAGGTTTTCGCCCTCGACGAAGAGCTCGAGGATGCGGCCCTGAAAGGCCTGCCACGAGAGGCGGGAGGACAGCAGCCAGACGCCGTCCGCGAAGCTCGGGCGCGAGAAGTACGTGAAGCGCGCGGTGAGCCCGAGGGAGACGGGGAGCGCGAGGCCGACGACCGCGTCGGTCTTCACGTGGAGGGGATCGAGGACGTAGCGCCCCTCGGCGGCGCCGCCGGCCGCGGCGGAGAGAGCCGCGAGGTCCGTGAAGATCCAGGCCGCCTGGACGGACAGCGTCGAAAGGAACGCCGGGCGCCCGCGTTCCCACGCCGCGGAGATCTCGATCCCGTCGGTGACGGCGGAGAGGACGTTGCGTGCGTGAAACACGGGGTCGCCGGGCGTCCGCACGAAGTCGATGAGGTTCGTCGCGTCGCGGTGGAAATACCCGGCGTCGAGGCCGACCGGCCCGGCCGCGAGCTTCACGCCCACATCGACCGACCACGCCGTCTCGGGCTCGAGGTCCGGGTTCCCGGCGGACTGCGGGTCCCTGTAATAGAGCTCCGTGAACGTCGGGACCCGGAAGCTCGTGCCGAAGGACGCGCGGAGCGTGAGGGGCGGCGCGACGCGCACGGTCAGCCCCGCGTAGGGCGAGACGCGCGAGCCGTAGTCGCCGTACGTGTCGGCCCTCAGGCCGGCGCGGAATCCGCCGGAGCCCGGCGCGGAGGCGTTCCACGCGCGCGCGAACTCGGCGAAGACCGCGCCGCGGTTGCGGGCGTGTTCGCCGAGGTTCGACGAGGCGATGGTGTCGCGCCCGCCCTCCACGCCGGCCGCGACCGAGCCGCCGAGCGCCGCGTGGCTCACGGAAATTCGGGCCGTCGAGGTGACGGTGTCGCTGAGGTTCTCGTAGAACGACGGGTTCTCGCGGTCGAGCACGAAGTCGTCGTGGTGGGCGCGGGCGAAGACGGACGGCGTCAGCGTGAAGCCGCCGAGCGCGAGCGAGCCGCCGAGCGTCGCCGTGCGTGTGCGCGTCGACTCCTGCTGGTTCGGGAACGCCGTTCCATAGAAGGAGTACGCGCCGAAGCGGCGATCCGCGATCCCGAGGCCGAGCGTGACGGGCCCCTTCCCGGTGTCCCACCGGCTCGAAAGGCGCAGGATCTCCGTCGCGGACTCGGTGTCTTCGCGGAATCCCGCCGTCTCCGCGCGCCACCAGTCCACGCCGACGGTGACGGGCTCGGCCACGCGCACCGCGAGGCGCGCGCCTCCCTGGTCGAGGGACTGCGTCCCGTGTGCGTAGCGCCCCTCGAGCTGGACGGCCGCGCGCCCGAGGGCGCCGCCGCGCGTCACGATGTTCACGGCGCCGCCGACGGGGTTCGAGCCCCAGACGGCCGAGCCGGGGCCCGCGAGGACCTCGATGCGCTCGATCGCGGCGACGGGGACGTCGAGGTCGAAGGAGAGGTGATTGCTCTGCGGGTCGTTCACGGGCTGCCCGTCCACGAGGACGAGCGTCCCGTTGAAGTCGCCGCCGCGGATTCCGACGTCCGCCTGCACGCCGCCGGGGCCGCGCCGCCTCACGTCGACGCCGAGGACGGAGCGCAGGACGTCCGGCACCGTGTGCGCGCCCGGCAGCGCGTCGATCTCCTCGCGTGACACGACGCGGACGACGGCTGTAGGAGGCGCGTCGTCGAGGCGGCTCGAAACGACGGTGACCTCGCGGCGGACCCGCGGCGGGTCGTCCGGCTCCGGGCCGTCCTGCGCGGCGGCCCGCAGCGCGAGGCCGAGGCCGAGAGCCAGGCTGGCGCCGACCGCGCGCAGGGAGACGAAGAGAGGCGGCCTCACGCGGGCGAGGATAGCGAATGGCTGCGGGCCCGCCCTTTGCGGGTAAAGTCCGCCGGTGGACACGCTGACGCACGGGTTCGCGGGAGTGCTTCTCGCGCGGGCCCTCCCGGGGACGGGGGACGAGAGCCTCGACCGCGCCTTTGCGCGACGCGAAGCCTGGCTCGGGTTCTGTGCCGCCATGTTCCCGGACGCGGACGCGCTCGTCTCGCCGTTCTCGCCCGAGTTCTACATCACGCAGCACCGCGGCCTCACGCACTCGTTCGTCCTCCTGCCCGCTTGGGCCGTCCTGCTGGCGCTCGCCGCGGCGTCTCCGGCCGCCCGCCGCCGCGGGAGAACCCGGCAGCCCCGCGCGACGCGTGTTCCACGCGCGCCTCGCGGCCGTCTCCGGCGTCGCGGTCCTGTCGCACGTCCTCATGGACTGGATCACGTCCTGGGGGACGATGTTCTTCTCGCCCCTCGACTGGTCGCGTTTCACGCTCGACTGGGTCTTCATCCTCGACGCGATCCTCACGGGCCTCCTGCTCCTCGGCCTCGCGGGCATGTGGGCCGTCGCGTCGCGCCGCGGACTCGCGCGCTCGCGCGTCGCGGCGCGTGCCGGCCTCCTTGCGGCGACGGCCTACGTCTTCTTCTGCGGGGCGAGACACGCCGAGGCCGAACGCCTCCTCGCGCGCCTCGCGCCCTCCCCGGTTTCCCGCGCCGCCATCCCGCAGCCCGGCTCGCCCGACCGCTGGCTGCTCCTCGCCGGCGACGGGACGAACGTCTCGGCGTCCTTCGTCGACCTCGGCAAGCGCGGGCGTGAAGGGACACGCGCGGCCGGCTCCGAGGAGCTCGCGCGCACGGGCTATGCGGGCGGCCTCACGGCCATTCTCGAGCACCTCGGCGGCGTCTACCGCTCGCGCGACGACCTCCTGACACGCACGATCCCGCACGCGAACGGGCCCTTCGCCGCGCGCACCCTGGAGACGGGCGTGGCGGGCGTCTTCGGCCGCTTTGCGCGCTTCCCGGCCGCGCGCGAGGAGAACCAGGCCGACGGAAGCGTCCGCGTCGTCCTGCGCGACGTCCGGTTCGGGTATCTCGCGCCCGAGGTCGACCCGTTCACGTACGTCGTGCATTACGACGCGGCGGGCCGTCTCCTCTCCGCGGGCTTCCCGTCGGGCCGGTGGATGCGCGGCGAGGCGGCTTCGGGCGTGGGGGCGGCGCGATGACGCGAATGCCGGTTCTTTTCGTGGGCCACGGGTCGCCGATGAACGCGATCGAGGACAACCCATGGAGCCGCGGCCACGCGGCGCTCGCGACCCTCGTGCCGAAGCCGCGCGCGATCCTCGCCGTCTCCGCGCACTGGGAGTCGGACGGCACGTTCACGACGCGGGACGACCCGCCCGCCACGATTCACGATTTCGGCGGCTTCCCGGCGGCGCTCTACGCGATGCGGTATCCGGCGCCCGGCGACGCCACGCTGGCCGAACGCGCCGCGGCGCTCGCGGGAGGCTCCGCCGCGGACGGGCGCGGCCTCGACCACGGGACGTGGGCGGTGCTGCACCGGATGTACCCCGCGGCCGATGTCCCCGTCGTCCAGCTCTCCCTCGACGTCGGGCTCGACGCCGAAGGGCACCTCGCGGCGGGGCGCGCGCTCGCGCCGCTGCGCGACGAGGAGGTCCTGATCCTCGCGAGCGGGAACCTCACGCACGATCTCCGTGACGCGTTCTCGCGCATGCGCCGCGGCGACCGGGCGACGCCCGACTGGGCGGAGCGCTTCGACGGCGACACGGCGCGGGCGCTCGAGGCGCGCGACGGAACGTGGCTCGCGCAGGCCCTCGAGACGCCGGACGGCCGCCGGGCGCATCCGACGGCGGAGCACTGGCTGCCGATCCTCTACGCGTTCGGGGCTTCGGACGCAAAGGACGCGGCAAGCTTCCCGGTCACGGGCTTCGACCTCGGGTCGCTCTCGATGCGCTGCGTCCTCTTCACCTGAGCGCCTTCTCGTAGAGCTCGCGCGAGTCGATGCGCGTGAGCGTCTCGTCGTGCTTCGGGCTCGCCCCGTCGAAGTTCACGGCGTTGTAGGGCTGGCCATCCCAGCGCTCGCCCGTCGCGAGGTTCTTGGTGCCCCAGCTGTCGGAGTGATAGACCACGCCGCCCTCGACCGACGAGATCCAGTCCGACGTCCCGCGGATGTACGACGTGCGCTGGTAGTCGATGTAGTCCTGGCTGCGCTGCCGCTCGTCGTACGCGGCCTGCATCATGGAACGGATCTCCTGCGCGTTGCGCGCCACGATCGCGGCCGTCTCCTGCTGCAGCTGCCTGAGGCGCGCGAGGCCGTTCGCGACGTACTGCTTCGCCCAGGCGTCGTTCACGCGATACGAGGCGAGCATCTCGACGAACGTCGGGAGGAGGCCGCTCCACTCCTCGGCGGGCGCGCCGACGGACAGGTGGAGGAAGCTCCAGTTCGTGTCCATCCGCGAGCCGAAGGAGATCCCGAACGTGTAGCCGCGGCAGCGCCGCCCCTTCGCGGTCGACGAGTGGAGGAACTCCTCGACCGTCACCGAGCCGGCCGTGTACACGCGCGCCATTTCCCTCGCGAGGTCCGGCCGGGGGATGACGCGGTCGGCGCGCATGTCGGACGAGAGACCGGCCACCGACATGAGGAAGGGAAGTGCGCGGTGCGGCTCGAGGAGCGGCGACACGATCGTCCCCTTCGGGTGGACGCCGACGCGCGGCGTCAGGAAGTTCGCGTCCGCGACCGCGAAGCTGCGCGAGCCGGACGCGTCCGCCGCGAGGAAGTGGCCGCGGCCGAGCTCGAGGACCTGGAAGTCGCGCGGGATCGAGAACGACGCCGAGCCCTCGCGCAGCCGGTACGAGACGAGCGGGAGCGGGGCCGGTGCGGCCCGGCCGGCTGCCGCGTACGCCCCGCGCAGGATGCGCACGTTCGCGAGGACGGTGAGGAGGATGCGCCGCTCGGAGCTGAGCCGGCCGTCGCCGGCCTCGATGCTTTCCCAGAGGAACGTCCGGTCGGCGCCGCCCGAGACCCACGCGCGCATCTCGCGCCGTCCGAGGCGCGGGTGCGTGAAGCGCCCGTCGAAGACGACACGCCGCCGGTCCGGGGAGACGCGCGAGGCCGTGATGGAGAAGTCCGGGAAGCGCGCCGCGATCCCGCCCGTGAACCGGCGCACGAGCGCGGGGACGTCGTTCCCGGCCGGGCTCGTCCCGAAGAAGAGGGCCGCCTCGGACGCGCCGCCCGGAGCGGAGACCGAGACGGTCTTGAAGCCCGGCTGCTCGCCCTCCGACACTTCCCAGCCCTTCGGCGCGTAGAGCACGAACGTCGCGCTCTTCGTGACCACTTTCTGCATGGGGGGAGGCGCGGCGGCCGCGGACAGGGCAAGAATCACCCCGGCGAGCACATCCTGAATCTCGGAGCGGCGCCGGCCCGGCGCCATGAAGCAAACGGATCAGTCGGGGATCAGGCCGCCCCGTGGACGGCGATTTCGCGCCGGGGGACCGCCGCGAGGGCGGCAGCCTCCACGTCGAGCATCTCGTCGAGTCTCTTCTCGGTCGCCGCGTCGCCCGCGTGCGCCGCCGCGAGATCGAGGTAGACCGGGCCGTGCCGGGCCTCGGCCTCGGCGAGCTCGCCGTAGAACTTCGCGAGGCGCGGGTCCGTGACGCGCTCGAGCAGGCGCTCGAAGCGCTCGTGGCTGCGGGCCTCGATGAGCGCGGCGACGAGGAGGAGATCGAGACCGCGGGCGGGCTCGGCCCCGCTGCGGCAGGCCGCGCGCAGCCCGGCGACGTACCAGTTGCGGCGCTTCGTGTGCAGCGGCGCGCCGTGGTGCTTCGCCTCGCGCGACGCTTTGCGGAAGTGCGTGAGCTCCTCGGCGGCGAGCGCCGAGAGCGCGTCCGCGAGGCCCGGCACGCCGGGGTAGGAGCCGACGAGCGAGAGCGCATACACGGAGGCCTGCAATTCGCAGACGGCGTGGTCGGCGAGGAACGCCGGGAGGTTCTCCGGGGCGAGGACGCGGTCGGCCCAGGCGACCGGTGTCTTCGAGCGGAGGGCGATCGCGTTCACGACCCGGGCGCCGGCTCCGCCGCGGGCTCGGACTCGGACGTGAGCTTCGGCGACGGCGCCGTCGCGGGCGACTCGGACGCCCGCGCGAGGAACGCCGATGCGGCGCCGAGGTGCGCGGCGCGGGCGAGGATGCGGAGGAACACGACGACCTGCTGGCCGAGAACGACGAGAGCGAGGGCGGCGGCGTCCTTCCCGTCCCACACGGGCGCGAGGAGCGCCCAGAGGAGCAGGGGCAGGATGCCGAAGGCGCCGAAGAGGACTTCGAGCGCGAGCGCCCGGGCCGGCCGGCGCGCGAGGAACCCGAGTGCGGTCCCGAACGCGCCGACGAGGTTCGCCCTCCCCGCGCGTCCCATTGCCGCGCGCGTGTAGAGGACGACGAGGCGCACGAGCGCGGCGGCGACGAGGAACGCGCCGAGCCTCAGGAGGGAGAGGAGAATCGCCTCCCACTCGTAGCGCAGGTCCTCGGCCTCGTAGAGGGTGCCGGTTGCCACGTAGATCCAGCGGTACGCGGCGGCGATCCCGGCGAGCGAGAGCGCGCCGAGGAGGAGCGAGGCCGGCGCGAAACGCGCGGCGTCGGCTCCGAAGGCCGCGAGGCTGCCGCGGTCCTCTTCCGCGCCGAAGCGCCCCGCGAAGCCCCCCGCGAGGAGCGCCGCGAGCGCCGCCGCGAGGACCGCGAAGCCGGCGGCGGAGCTCGCGAGGCCGGTCGTGCTCAGGAACCCGGAGAGCGGCCTGCGTCGGCCGGCCCCGCGCTCGCCGTCGTCGCCGGTCGCGATCGCGTCCCACGCGGACAGGTCGCCGAAGACGTCCGGGCGGGCCCGCGAGATCTCGCCGTAGAACTCGAAGAGGGGCGCGTTCGCCGCGGCGAGCCGGGCCGCCCACGGGCTTTTGTCCAGCGCCTGCCGCAGCGCCGCGTTCACGGGGTGCGCGAACGCGTACGCGAGGAGGAGGTTGAAGACGAGCGCGAGGAGGAGCGCCTTCCACGTGCCGAGCGCCGAGAGGACGCCGCGCGAGGCGAGAACGAGGACGGAGTCGCGCTTCACGGGATCACCGTCCATCCGAGCAGGGAGAACGCCTCGAGGAGGTTCTGCGCCCAGAACATGAACCGTGCGGTCCACGCGCGCGAGGCGCGCGGGTCGGGCTCCGTGCGGCGGCCATTGTTCAGCGTATTGCCGTCGAGCAGGCACTTGCGCGCCGGGTCGACCTCGGCCGAGACGAGCTTCGGCCCGCGGAGCTTCCATCGGATCCAGGAGTCGGCGCCGGACCATGGCCGCATCAGCGTCGAGCCGTCCGCGAACGTGAAGACGACGTCGACCGGCCAGACCGCCTCGCCGTAGCGCTGAACGACGACGGTGGACTCGTACGTGCCCGCCCCGCCCTTCTTCGCGGCTTCGAATTTCCGTTCGGACCCCTCGCCCGAGAAGCCCGTGAGGCCGGACGCCTCGCGCGTCTCGACCGACGTGACGGCGTAGTCCACCGAACCCGCCGTCGCGACGATCCCTGCGAAGGAGCCGGCCGCGCCCGCGCCCGCGACCTCGCTCACGACGCCGAGGAAGTCGGCCGTCGTCGGGTGCTCGAAGGCGAATCGCGTCGCGTACGTCTTCATGACCTTCGCCCAGAGGCCTTCGCCGAACGTGCGCTCGCACGATCGGAGGAGCAGCGTCGTGCGGAGGTACGCGTTGTTGCGGACGGCGTCGCCGTTCAGCTGGCGGTACGAGGGGACGGCCTGGGCGTCCGAGCGCGAGGCGAGCTGCCAGCGGTGGAAGCGGTCCGTCGAACCGAAGGGATACGGCACGGTCACGCCCGCGAACGTCACGGGGAGGCCGTAGAAACGGACGACGAGGGACGGGTTGCCGTACGCGGCCTCGAGCGCCTTCGCCGTGGCGTAAGAATTGAACCCCTCGTCGAGGTGCGCCTCCTCGACCTCGTTCGACGCCAGCATCCCGTAGAAGACCTGGTGGCCGTACTCGTGGATCGTGACGCTCTCGGGCGAGTGGGCCTTCTTCGGCGCGATCTCGCGGCCGCCGCCGACGAAGAGCGTCGGGTACTCCATTCCCTCCGTGTGGCTCCCCCACGGCGGGTCGACGACCGTCACGACGGGGTAGGGGTACGGGAGGTAGCGGGTCCCGAAGTCCTCGAGGCCGACCTTCGTCGCCTTCAGGTATCGGTCCCGGAGAGGGCGGTGGTCGGGCTGCAGGAGGAGGACGATGTCGACGTTCGGGAGACCCTTCGCGCTGAACGTGTCGCGCACGACCTCGAAGCGTGGGCAGGCCGCGAACGCGAAGTCGTGGACGTCCTCGGCGACGAAGCGCGCGCGCACGAGGCCGCCCGCGAGCTCGGTCTCTTCCTTGAGGACGCCGGTTCCCCCGATGTGCCCTTTGTCCGCCGCGGGCAAGGCGAGCGTCACGTCGTAGTCGCCGAAGTCCGCGAAGAACTCTGTGCCCGCGTGGAACTGGTGGGCGTTCCAGCCGGCGTCCGTCGCCACGCCGAGCTTCGGGAACCACTGCGCGCCGAGAAGGTAGTCGTCCTTCCAGCCGGTCCGCGCCACGGCGCGCGGAAACTTCGCCTCCCAGTCCACGCGAAAGACGAGCGTCTCGCCCGGGGCGACGGGCCGCGGCAGCGGGACCGAGACGAGCGTGCGGTCGTCCGGGTTGCCGTCGTCGGGGGAGACGTACTTCAAGCCGGGTGTCAGGTCCGTGCCGTCGTCGAGGGCGATCCGGTGGATCTCCGACCAGCCCCAGCGCGCCGGGTCTTTCGCGGCGAGGCCGCGGTCGCCGCGCCCGCCGCCGCGGGCCTGCTCGACGAGCCACGTCGAGCGGTCGTTCCGCCACGCGTTGAGGTACAGGTGGAGCGCGAGGTCCGTGAAGGCATGCGTCGTGCGGTTCGTGAAGCGGACGGTCTCCTTGCCCGCGACGACGTGCTCGGTGTTCACGGACGCCTCGATCGTGTACGAGGCGACCGGCGGCACGCGGGGGCCCGCGTCGAGACGCGTGGCGGCGAGGAGTGCGGCGAGGGCGGCCAGCCGCGCGGCGCGAGGGTGGATCACGACGGGGGATGCTAGCAGGGCGATCGGCGGCCTCGCCGCCTAGAATCGGGCCCGTGGCGAAGACGAAGGCCCCCGCGGCGCGCGCGGCCGAGCTGCGCGAGGAGATCTCGAAGCACGCGAGGCTCTATTACGTGGAGGACCGCCCCGAGATCACGGACGCCGAGTACGACGCGCTCCTGCGCGAGCTGATCGCGCTGGAGGCGGCGCATCCCGACCTCGTGACCCCGGACTCCCCGACGCAGCGCGTGGGCGGGCCCCCGGTCTCCAGCCTCCCGAACGTGAAGCACGAGATCCCGCTCCTCTCGCTCGAGAACGCCTATTCGCCGGAGGAGCTGAAGGCCTGGGCGGACCGCGTGGTGGACCGTCTCGGCCGGACGCCCGAGTTCGTCTGCGAGCTGAAGATCGACGGCCTCTCGGTGTCGCTCGTCTACGAGGGCGGCCGCCTCGCCCGCGCCGCGACGCGTGGGGACGGGACGACGGGGGAGGACGTCACCCCCAATGTGAAGACGATCCATGCCGTCCCGTTGGATCTGCACGCCGCTCGCGCGGCGCGGAAGATCTCTTTGAAGGTGAATATTCCCGCCGTTCTCGAGGTGCGCGGCGAGGTCTACATGTCGAAGGCGTCTTTCGCGCGGCTCAACGCCGCGCGCGAGGAGGCGGGGGAGCCGCTCTTCGCGAACCCCCGGAACTCGGCGGCGGGGTCGCTGCGCCTCCTGGACGCGAAAATCACGGCACAGCGGAAGCTGTCGGCATTTCTCTACTCCATCGCACGATGGGAAGGCGCGGACGAGCCGCAACGCCAGAGCCAAAGCCTCTTACTACTCGAAGAAATCTCTCTCCCCGTCAATCCCCATCGCACGGTCGTGTCCGACGTGGAGGGGGTCCTGAAGTTTCTAGAGGAGTGGAAGGCGAAGCGCCACGAGCTGCCGTTCGAGACGGACGGCGTCGTCGTGAAGGTGGACGCGCTCGCCGACCAGAAGCGTCTCGGCCAGACGGCAAAATTCCCGCGCTGGGCGATCGCCTACAAGTACCCGCCCGAGGAGGCGACGACCGTGGTCGCGGACATCGTCGTGCAGGTCGGGCGCACGGGCGTCCTGACGCCGGTCGCGGAGTTCACTCCCGTCCTCCTCGCGGGCTCCACGGTGCGCCGCGCGACGCTCCACAACATGGAGGACCTTTCGCGCAAGGACGTGCGGATCGGGGACACCGTCGCGGTCGAGAAGGCCGGAGACGTGATCCCGAAGGTCACGCGCGTCCTCCTCGAGAAGCGGCCGAATGGCGCGAAGGCGTTCTCGATGCCCGCGCGCTGCCCGGCCTGCGGCGAGCCGGTCGTCCAGCGCGAAGGCGAGGTCGCGGTCCGGTGCGTGAACCCGGGCTGCCCGGCGCAGGTCGCCGAGTCGCTCCGCCACTTCGTGACACGCCGCGCGATGGACGTGGAGGGGCTCGGCGACGAGCGCATCGAGCAGCTGCGCGAGGCGGGCCTCCTGAAGGACGTCGCGTCGCTCTACGACCTCGCGGCGGCCGAGCTCGCGCCGCTCGAGCGCTGGGGCGAGAAGTCGGCCTCGAACGTGGTCGCGGAGATCGAGCGCTCGAAGGGCGCGGGCCTCGCCCGGCTGCTCTTCGGCCTCGGGATCCGGCAGGTCGGCGAGAAGACGGCGAAGGTCCTCGCGCGGCGCTTCCTCTCGATGGACGCGCTCGTGGCGGCCGACGAGGAGGCCCTCACGTCCGTCCCCGAGATCGGCCCCGAGACCGCCCGCGGGATCCTCGACTGGTTCGCCCATCCGGCGAACCGGAACCTCCTGAAGAAACTCGGCAGGGCCGGAGTTCGTATGACGGAGGAAGCCGGGCCCGCGGGGCCGGGCGGAGCCCTGTCCGGGGGTATCTTCGTCCTGACGGGGACCCTGCCCCGGCGGACGCGGGACGAGGCCGCCGAGGCGATCGAAATGGCGGGTGGGAAAGTGAGCTCGAGCGTGTCGAAGAAGACGACGGCGGTCATCGCCGGCGAAGAGGCCGGGAGCAAACTGGACAAGGCGAAGGCCCTCGGGATCCCCGTGTGGACCGAGGACGATCTCGACCGCGAGCTGAAGGGCGGCAAGGCGTGAGCGTGCCGCCGCTCGTCCTCGTCGTCGACGACGACGCCGCCAGCCGCAAGGCGATGGCGCTGACGCTGCAGACGGACGGGCGCCGCGTGGAAGAGTTCGGCGACGCGGACTCCGCTCTCGAGCGCGCGGTCGAGGACCCGTCGGTCGCGCTCGTCGTGACGGACCTCAAGATGCCGGGCAAGACCGGTCTCGAGCTCGCCTCCGAGCTGGCGGCCGCGCGCCCCGACGTGGCGGTCCTCCTCGTGACGGCGCACGGCGACGTCGAGACGCTCCTCTCGGCCCGGGCCCTCGGCACCGTCGACTACGTCGCCAAGCCGCTCGCGAAGGACGACCTCCGCCTGCGCGCCGAGGCGGCCTTGAAGCGCGCGCGGCAGGCGGGCGAGATCCGCGACCTGCGCGAGCGGCTCGACAAGCGCTTCGGCTTCGAGGCGATCCTCGGGATCTCGAAGCCCATGGAGCGTCTCTTCGAGAAGCTCCGTGTCGTCTCACCGGCGAAGACCACGGTCCTCCTCGTCGGCGAGTCCGGCACGGGCAAGGAGCTCGTCGCGAACGCGCTTCACCACAACTCGCCGCGGCGCGGGCGCGCCTTCGTGGCGCTGAACTGCGGCGCGATCCCGCGCGAGATCATCGAGTCCGAGCTGTTCGGCCACGAGCGCGGCGCCTTCACGGGCGCCCTCGTGAAGCGCATGGGCCGCATCGAGCAGGCGGCCGGGGGCACGCTCTTCCTCGACGAGGTGTCCGAGATGCCGCCGGACCTGCAGGTGAAGTTCCTGCGCGTCCTGGAGGAAAAGCGCGTCACGCCGGTGGGCGGGAACGAGTCGAAGGAAGTCGACTTCCGGCTCGTCGCGGCGACGAACCGCGACCTCGTCAAGGAGATCGAGGCCGGGCGCTTCCGCCAGGACCTCTTCTACCGCCTCTCGGTGGTCACGCTCGAGATCCCGCCGCTGCGCGAGCGGAAGGACGACATCCCGCTCCTCGTGGAGCGCTTCCGCGCGCTCTTCGCCGAGGAGCACGGCAAGTCCGTCGCGGGCGCGACGCCCGCCGCCCTCGCGGCCCTCGTCGCGTACGAGTGGCCGGGCAACGTGCGCGAGCTCAAGAACGTTCTCGAGAGCGCCGTCCTCTTCGCCGCGGGCCCGCGCATCGACGTCGCGGACCTCCCGCCCGCGATCCGCGCGCACGCCCCGGGCCGGCCGCGCTCGGGGGAGTGGGCCGCCGTCAAGCTCCCGGCGCCGGCCGCCGCGGCTCCCGCGGTGTCCGTGGCCCCCGCGCCCGAGGCGGGCGCGGCTCCCGCGGGCGGTTCGGCCGAGGCGCCGGCGTTCGGGGGCAGCCTCGTGGGCAAGACGATGGACGAAATCGAGCGTGAGGCGATTCTCACGGCGCTCCAGATCTCGGGCGGCAACCGCCGCAAGGCCGCCGAAGCGCTCGGCATCGGCCTGCGCACGCTCCAGCGGAAGCTCAAGGAGTACCGCGGCGAACCGGTCGGGGACGATGACGGCGACGAGGACGGCGAGGACGGTCCGTAGCGCCCGTCTACTTCACGTTCTGGACGAGGGAATCCTGGGTCGTCGAGATCTTCGACATGATGTTCGAAAGCGTCTCGATGACCCCGCGCTTGCGGCTCTGGTAGTCCGCGAGCTTCTCCGGTGCTGCGTCCCCCGCGAGACGAGCCTCGCTGTCGAGGTCGTTCGCGACCTGATAGAGGGCCATCGCGGCGAGAAGGTCCGCCTGAACGGGCGTCAGCGGGGGCCGCGCGGCCGGGAACGCCTGGCGCGCGTCGGCGGCGACGACGGCCCCGTCGATCCGGGGCAGGGGGCGCAGCTTCCGGGCCTCGCCGTCGACCCACGTGCGCACGGCCGGCGTCGCGGTCGCGAAGAGGCCGCTCATCCGCATCGCGACGCCGGGTGGCGTCGGCGGCAGCGTCGGCTTCGGGGCCGGAGCCGCGGCGAACGGCAGGACGAGGGCAAGCGCGGCGAGAAGCGGCACGTCGCTATCGTCCCCCCGGGACGTCCGCGCCCGCCGTGACCCAGCGCACGTTTCCGGTCAGCGCGCCGCTGCGGCTCGCGCTATCCTGTGCACTCGAAGAGGAGAGCGCCATGGACGTCCCGTTGAAGGTCTACGTCACGTGCCCGATGGCCGACCTGAAGCAGGTGCCCGGGACGCTCATCGCCGTGTCCCCGCACGGGTTCTACGAGGTGAACGTCGCCTTCGGCGCGAACACGCACCTGATCGTGGTACCCATCGACGGCACGACCCTCACGGCGCAGGAGCCCGTCCTCAGCCCGCCCGCGAGCTTCGAGGTCGAGCGGTAGGAGCGCCGGACCTAGCTCGCCGTCTCGACCGGCTCGGGTCCCGCAGCGCGCTCGGCGGCCTCGAAGACCTCGGCGCCGCGGTTCTGGAACGCCTCGACGGCCTTCATCACTCTCCGCCGCGCGTCCTCGACGAAGAGGGTCTGCGAGTCGACCGCGGCCTCGCCTTCCTTCGGCACGAGGCGCACGTACGTCCCGTCGGCCTTCAGCTCGCGCGCGCGCACGTTGTCCCGCCACATCGTGTCGAGCGCCTCGACGACCTGCTTCGCGAGCGCGGGCTCCACGACCGGGAACGCGATCTCGACGCGGCGGAAGAAGTTTCTCTGCATCCAGTCCGCCGACGAGAGCCAGACCTCCCGCTCTCCGCCGTTCTCGAAGACGAACGCGCGGCTGTGCTCGAGGAAGCGGCCGACGATCGAGCGGACGCGGATCGTCTCGGAGACGCCCGCCAGGCCCGGCTTCAGGCAGCAGATGCCGCGCACGAGGAGATCGACCGGAACGCCGGCCTGCGACGCCTCGTAGAGCGCGGCGATGACTTTCGGGTCGACGAGCGCGTTCATCTTCGCGCGGATGCCCGACGGCCGGCCCGCGCGCGCGTGCGCCGTCTCCCGAGCGATGGCCTCGAGGACCCACTTGTGGAGGTCCTTCGGCGCGGTCACGAGGCGCGCGTACGTCGTCCGCCCGGCGAATGCCGTGAGCGCGTTGAAGAAGCGCGTCGCGTCCTCGCCGAACTCGGGCCGACACGTCATGAGGCCGATGTCGGTGTACGTGCGCGCCGTCGAGGAGTTGTAGTTGCCCGTCCCGAGGTGGACGTATCGCCGGATCTCGTCCTTCTCGCGGCGCACGACCAGGGCGATTTTCCCGTGCGTCTTGAGGCCGACGACGCCGTACACCACGTGGACGCCCGCCTGCTCGAGCGACTTGGCCCACGTGATGTTGTTCACCTCGTCGAAGCGCGCCTTGAGCTCCACGAGGACGGCCACCTGCTTGCCGTTCTCGGCCGCGCGGACGAGGGCCGGGATGAGCCCCGAGTCGGGGTTCGTCCGGTAGAGCGTCATCTTGATCGCGACCGTCTTCGAGTCCTCCGACGCCCGCTCGATCATCTCGACGACCGGCGAGAACGAGTCGTACGGGTGGTGGAGGAGGATGTCGCCGGCGCGGATCGCCGCGAAGATCGACGTGTCGGGCTGGGTGAGGATCGCCGGCACGGCTGGCGAGAACGGGGCGTCCTTGAGATCGCGGCGGTCGAGCTTCAGGAGCGACATGAGGTCGCCCGGGCCGAGCGGCCCGTCCACCTCGTAGATCTCGTTCTCCGTGATCTCGAGCTGCTTGACGAGGAGCTTGCGGACGCGCTTCGGCGTCTTCGGGGCCACCTCGAGGCGCACGACGGCCCCGAAGCGGCGGCGGCGGACCTCCTGCTCGATCGTCGCGAGGAGGTCCGAGGCCTCGTCCTCCTGGATCTCGATGTCGGCGTCGCGCGTCACCCGGAAGAGGTGCGACGAGACGATTTCGAGGCCGGGGAAGAGGTCGGCGAGGTTCGCCTGCAGCAGGGACTCGAGGAAGAGGAACTCGGCCTTCTCCGGCTTGACCTTCTTCTTGCCCTCGAGGATCTCGCGCAGCGGGAGGAGGCGCGGCAGGACCTGCGGCACCTTCACGCGCGCGAATTTCACGTCGCCGGTCTCGGGGTTCTTCACCTCGACGGCGAAGTTCATCGAGAGGTTCGAGAGGAACGGGAACGGGTGGCCCGGGTCCACGGCGAGAGGCGTGAGGACGGGCAGGACGTTCCGCCGGAAGTACGCGGTCGCGCCCGTGCGCTGCTCCTCGGTGAGGGCGTCCCACGTCAGCACGGCGATCCCGCTGGCGGCCAGCTTCGGAAGGAGGTCGGCCACGAGGCAGGCGGTCTGGCGCGCCTCCATCTCCTGGACCGTCGTCCGGATCTGCGCGAGCGCCTCGGCCGGCTGGAGGCGGTCGTCCGCGTGCTCGACGACCTCCGAGGAGAGCTGGTCGAGGAGGCCCGACACGCGGATCATGAAGAACTCGTCGAGGTTCGTCTCCGTGATGCAGAGGAACTTCAGGCGCTCGAGGAGCGGCCAGCGCTCGTCGAACGCCTCGTCGAGGACCCGCTGGTTGAACGCGAGCCACGAGAGCTCGCGGTTCAGGAGGGGCTGCCCGGGGCCCGCCGGAACGGGCGCGGCGGACGGCTCGGATTCGACGAGGACGAGCTTGCGGCGGCGCTTGGGTCGGGGTTCGTTGTGAAACATGGCGGGGCCCGTGACGGGAGGGGAAGGATACCCCTGCCGCGTGAAGCGGGCCTTTTACGCGGCGTTCAGGAGCGGTGCTCGGGCCGGAGGAGGTCGAGGACGGTCTTGACTGGAGCGAACGTCTCCTTCGGGACCTCGACGAAGGCGGTCTCCCAGAAGGCCATCGCTCCGTTCCATAACCCTGGCCGCTCCAATGCTTTGAGCGGCCTTCCCTCGTTGGTCTTCGAGGCGATGAAGACTGCGTTCTCGTCCACGAAACGGCCGAGGTCGAAGGGGTCGCCGGCCGTGTTTCTGAGGGAGCAGGCGAGGTCGACGGGATTGAAGTGGGTGGCGGTCCTCCAGATGGCGGCCTGACCCGGGTCGGCGAGGTCCACCTGTGCCGACTCGACGATCTGGAGGCTCTCGCCCTGCGGCCCGGCTACCCAGAACGGCCCGCCGCCGGGCTCGCCCTCGTTGCGCACGACGCCGCAGACCCGGATGGGGCGGTCGCGACGGCTCGCGCGCTCGAGCTCGACGAGGAGGCCGGTCAGGAGCCGTTTCCACAGGAGGGTCGGGCCGCGGCGCGCGTCCGGGACGACGTTGTCGACGTTCTTCACGAGGACGACGTCGCCGCCCGCGCGCGCCACGTCGCCGAGATTCTTCAGCAGCGCTCCGTGCCCGCCGGGGCGGAAGAGGAGGCCGCCGGAGGCCGTGCGGAAAGGGCCTCCGTCCGCGCCGCCCGCGATCGTGTCGGTCGAGGGAGATTGCTCCGAGAACGAGACCGAGAAACGCGCGCCCGTCGCGCGCTCGACGCGCGGCCGGATCTCCGCGAGCTTGTCCTCGAAAGCCTTGCGATGCTCGGGCGACACGGTGAAATGGACGCGGCAGAGCCCGGCGGCGTCGAGCACAGTACCAGCGGCCTCATAAAGATGTTCTTCGAAAGGGGTTCTTGGGCCGTCCGGGTACTTGTGAAACGGCAGAAGCCCCTTGGGTGTTGCCGCGAGAGCACCGAGAGCACCGAGATCGCCGGAGTCGCCGAACGCGAACGCCCCCCTGCTTTCGAAGAATCTCTTCCTCTCGGCGGTCTCCTCTCCGCCCGCGCCGAGGAACTCGAACATCCGGCTCGCAGCGCCCGAGGCCGGCACGAACTTCGTGAGCCGCCCGGCCCGAGCGGCTTCGTCGGCCAGCGCGAGGAGCTCCGCGTGGTCCTTCTCGGCGAGGCTCAGGACGCCGTCGCCGGTCGTCGCGGCGCGCGCGAGCCTCTGGGGGGCGGGCGACTCGCGGAAGAGCGCAAGCTGCCGCGCGACTTCCGCCTCGGTCAGCCCGTGAGACGCGATCGCCGCGCGGTCGGCGGCCGAGAGCGCTTCCATCGCGCTCAGGATAACCTTGACGCATGGACGTACCAGCGCAGTTCGCGGCCCACCCCTGGCACGGCGTGGACCCCGGCCCGGAGTTCCCGGCCGTCTTCACGGCGTTCATCGAAATCGTCCCGACGGACACCGTCAAGTACGAGCTCGACAAGGCGACCGGCATCCTGAAGGTGGACAGGCCCCAGCTCTTCTCGAACGTGTGCCCGACGCTCTACGGGCTCGTCCCGCGTACGTTCTGCGGGACGCGCGTCGCGAAGGTCTGCGAGGAGAAGACCGGCCGCACGGGGCTCAAGGGCGACGGCGATCCGATGGACGTCTGCGTCCTCACGGAGAAGCCCATCACGCACGCGCAGATCCTCGTGCCCGCCGTCCCGATCGGCGGCTTCAGGATGCTCGACAACGACGAGGTGGACGACAAGATCCTCGCCGTTCTCAAGGGCGACGCCGTCTACGGCGCGCTCGCGGACGTCACCGAGATGCCGAAGTCGCTCGTGGACCGGCTCCGCCACTACTTCCTCACGTACAAGCAGAAACCCGGCGAGCCGGCCCAGTCCGTCGAGATCACGCACGTCTACGGGCGCGACGAGGCCCTCGCCGTCCTTGCGGCGAGCCGCGACGACTACCGGGCGCGCTTCGGCTGAGCGAGGCGATCCTTCAGCCCTGCGCCGCCTTCCAGGAGGCGTAGTACGTGGCCGCCTCGTCCTCGAAGCCGCCGTGCGTCGGCTGCCAGCCGAGGCGCGCGACGGCCTTGCGCGAGTCGACGTGCTGGTCGAACGCGAGCGCGGTCGCGAAGTCGCCCATCGTCTTCTGCGCCTCCGCGAGCGGGATCCAGCGGATCTCGCCTCCGAACCCGGCGGCGCGCGCCGCGGCGAGGACGAGCCGGCGGACCGGCGCGCGCGAGCGGTCCGTCACGTTGAAGACCTCGCCCGCGAGCCCGCTCTCGATCGCGCGGACGTACGCGTCCGCGACGTCGTCCGCGTGGACGGTCGCCCAGCGGTTCGAGCCGTCGCCCACGACCTCGAGGTTGCCGGCCGCCGCGCCCGCGAACCACGAGGCCGTCATGCTGCCGCCGTAGCCGTAGACGCAGCCGGGCCGGAACACGAGCCCCTTCACGCCGTGCGTCGTGAGAACGGCCTTCTCGGTTTCGAGGCGCGGAAGAGTCATCGGGAGCGGCGCGAGCGGCGACGTCTCGTCGACGAGCGTGTCGCCCGTAGGCCCGTAGACCCAGACGCCGCTCGTGTAGACCACCGTCTTGACGCCCGCCCCCCGCCCGGCGAGGGACAGGAGCGAATGCACGGCCGCCCGGTCGAGGGCCATCGTGTCCGTCGTGTAGTCGGCGGCGACGTGGATCAGCGTCGAGCAGTCCTCGGCGCCCCTCCAGCTGCCGGGGTCCTGGAGGGCGCCCTGGACGGCGTGGATCTCGTGGCGCTCGAGGCGGGCCGCGCCCGCGTCGGTGCGCGTGAGGCCGAGGACGTGGTGGCCGCGGCGGCGGAGCGCCGTCGCGACGCGGAATCCGATGTGGCCGGTGGCGCCGGTGACGAAGATCTTCATGCCGGGGATTATCCTTCTCCCCTCATGGACGAGCGGGACGATTCGACCGGGGGGCTCGCGGGGATCGCCCGGTCGCTCGGGATCCCGAACGCGCGGCGGCACATCTTCCTGTGCTCGGACCCCGCGAAGCCGAAGTGCTGCGACCGGGACCGCGGCGTCGCCGCGTGGGACTACCTCAAGGCGCGCCTCAGGGAGCTCGGCCTCGCGGACTCGGGCGAAGTTCTCCGGACGCGGGCGAACTGCCTGCGCGTCTGCGCGGGCGGCCCGATCGCCGTCGTCTATCCCGAGGGGACGTGGTACCGGGACTGCGACCCGCCGGTCCTCGAGCGGATCATCACGGAGCACCTCGTGGGCGGCAGGCCCGTGGCCGAATACGTGATCGTGGAGCACGCGCTGCCCGGCGGCGAGGGAACTTGAGCTCCACCCCCTTCGACCCGGGCCCCGGCTTCGTCGACGACCTCTACGCGCGTCTCCTGATCGACGACGCATGGGCGCTCCGGGACGAGCGTTCGTTCTCCTGGTGGCCGCACCGGGTCGTGCAGCGCGTCCACGCCGAGGAGCCGGTCGGCGAGGGCGAGGGTGCGGCGAGCCGCGTGCACGTCGAGACGGATGTCCTCTTCGCGGACGCCGTCACGGTCCGGCAGGCGGCCGTCCTCGCGGACCTGCTGCGCTATCCGCCGCTTGCGTCCTTCGTGGTCGACCGCGAGGACGGCGTGGTCCGGCTCTGGTCTGCGGCCCTCGTCACGAAGGAGACGGCGCCCGTCGCGCTCGGCTTCCTCTCGGCGTCGGCGGCCCTTCAGGCGATCTATGCCGAGGGCGGGCGCGAGGGGCTGGAGGACGAGCTCGGCCTGCCCGCCGCCGCGAGCGAGCATCCGAAGTCCGGCTCGCGTCCGCACCCGGACGGAATGCTCGACCTGCTCTCGGCGCGGATCGCCCCCGAGGGCAAGCACCTCTCCCGGTTCACGGACCCCGCCGACTGGCATGCCGCCGCGGACGCGCTCGGTCCGTTCGGCGCGCGCGCGGAAGCCTCGCCGCGGGGGCTGGACGCCCGGCTGCCGTTCCTCGACCCGCTCGAGGGCACGCATCCGCTCGGCCCACGACTCTCGGCGCTCCTGCAGGCGCGGCACTCCGAGCGCCACCCGGAGATGGGGACGGGCGTCTTCATCCGCCTCTTCCTGCCCGCCGACGCCGCTCCTGCGACGCCCGACGTCGCCCTGAACCTCAACCTGAAGGAGCGCGAGATGCCGTTCGCGATCGACGCGACGGGCGCCTGGACGATCGAGTCGCCCGAGGCGAGCTTCGAGTTCGGGACTCTCGCCGGTGCCCCGCGGCTCTGTTACGTGAGGTTCGTCCCGAACGCGCTCCACCTGCCGGGGCTCCTGCCGGCCCTCGCGGCCGACATGGCGCGCCGCGCGGACGCGGCGCGCGAGCACCTGCACGAGGTCATTTCGCCGGAGTGAACTTCAGGGCCGTCCCGTTCATGCAGTAACGGAGGCCGGTCGGCTTCGGCCCGTCGGGGAAGACGTGGCCGAGGTGCGCGTCGCAGCGGCGGCAGAGGACCTCCGTGCGGACCGTGAAGAAGGTGTTGTCGCTCTCTTCGCGGACGGCGCCCTTCGCGATGGGCTGCCAGAAGCTCGGCCAGCCCGTCCCGGACTCGAACTTCGTTTCCGAGTCGAAGAGCGGGAGATCGCAGCACACGCACGAGTAGGTGCCCCTGGCGTGGTTGTCCCAGTTCGGGCCCGTGAACGCGCGCTCGGTGCCCTTCTTACGCGTGACGTTGTACTGCGCGGGCGTCAGGATCTTCTTCCACTCCTCGTCGGTCTTGATCACGCGGTCGTGTGAGGCGGCGGGCGACGCGGACGCGGTCATCGGAGCTCCTTTGGATGAGGGCTCGGGGCCGGCCACGAGGAGGGCGCCGGCGGCGAGGATGGGGAGGGTCGCGGCGAGGACGAGGCGGCGGCGGTGCATGTCCACAACTACGTTAGTCGGTTCGGACCCGGATTATTCCCTCTGGAGCGCTGCCGCGGCGTCCCTCAGGTCGTCGAGCGCCATGCGGACCCGGTCGGCGTGCGTCCTGAAGCTCAGGATGCACATCCGGAGCGCGAATGCGTCCCCGAGGAGAGTCCCGGTCAGGAGGACGCGTTGGCGGGCGTTCACGCGCGCCATGAGGTCGCGGCTCAGGCGGTTCGAATCCGCGAGGGACGCGCCCGGCGGCGCAAGGCGGAAGGCGAAGAGGGAGAGCTGCGGCTCGGCGACGATGGCCACGCCGGGGATCTCCCGCACGGCGTCGACGGCCACCCGCGCCAGGTCCAGCTTCTCGTCCAGCGAGGCGCGAAACGCCGCGAGGCCGCAAAGCTTGATTGCGAGCCACACGGGGAGGCCGCGGAAGTTGCGCGAGAGTTCGGTCGAGATCTCGCAGAAGTCGACGCTGTCGGGGTCTTCCTGCATGCCGGGCATGTAGTGGGCCTGGACGCTGTGCGAGCGGCGGAGCGCGCCCGGGTCCTTCACGAGGAGGCACCCCGAGCCGTAGGGCATGAAGAGGCCCTTGTGGGGGTCGAGGACGATCGAGTCGGCGCGCGAGAGGCCCGTGAGCGCCCCGCGGCCGCGCTCCGTCAGCGCGAAGAACCCGCCGTACGCGGCGTCGGCGTGCAGCCACAGGGACTCCTTCGCCGCGAAGTCCGCGAGGGCGTCGAGGTCGTCCACCGCGCCCGTGTTCGTCGTACCCGCGCTCGCGACGAGGAGGAACGGCGTGAAGCCCGCAGCGCGGTCCTCGGCCACCCGGCCGGCGAGCGCGTCGAGGCGCATCCGGAACGCGCCGTCGGACGGAATCTCGCGCAGGTTCGCCGTCGGGAAGCCCGCGAGGAGCGCGGCCTTCCGAACGCAGTGGTGGCCCTGGTCGGAGACGTAGAGCGTGCCCTTCAGAAAGTTCTCGGGCAGCTTCTCGTGGCGGGCCGCGACGACGGCGGAGAAGTTCGCGAGCGATCCGCCGGACGTCAGGAACCCGCCGGCGCTCCCCGGGTAACCCACGGCGCGCGCGAACCAGCGGATCACGTTCGTCTCGAGCTGGACGAGCGCGGGGGCGGGCGCGAAGACGCCCGTGTAACGGTTCACGGAAGCGGAGATGAGGTCCGCGGCCGCGGCGTAGGGCTGCCCGCCGCCGGGGATGTACGCCAGAAAGCCGGGCCCCGCGTTGTTGAAGCTCGCGGGAATCGCCTTCTCGAACAGAAGATCCAGCAGCGGGCCGGCTGCGGTTCCCTGCTCGGGAGCCTCTCGTTCGATCAGCGATCGGGAAAGCGCGCCGGCCCCGGCGGTGCCGTCTGCCGGCTGTGCCGGGAGCGAGTTGACGTGGGCGACGACGCGCCGGACGGCGTCGTCGAGAAGCGCCCGCAGCTGCTCTTCCGACGGCTCGAGAGGGAGTCCCACGAGGTCAGGCGCCGAGGCGCGCTCCGATGTGCGCGGCGAGGTCCGCCGCCACCGCGTCGACGAGCACGGCGTCGCTGCCCTCGACCATCACGCGCGCGAGCGCCTCGGTGCCCGAGTAGCGCAGGAGGATGCGGCCGACGCCCGACATCCTCGCCTCGGCCGCGCGCCACAGCGGCGCGAAGCCCGGGATCTCGTCGAACGGCACGCGCTCCTTGACCTTCACGTTTCGGAGGACCTGCGGCGTGTGGGCGAAGCGGGGCTGTGCGGAGAGCTTCATGCCCGAGGCCGCGACGAGCGCCGCGAGATGCAGGCCCGTGAGCGTGCCGTCGCCCGTCGTCGTGAGGTCGGCGCGGATGAGGTGCCCGGACTGCTCGCCGCCGAGAAGCGCGCCGGATCTCTCCATCTCCTCGACGACGTAGCGGTCGCCGACGGTCGCGCGAAGCAGCACGACGCCGCGTTCCTTCAGCGCCTTCTCGAGCCCCCAGTTCGACATCACGGTGCCGACGACGGAGTCGGGCCGCTTGCCCTCGCGCTCCATCTCGAGCGTCCAGAGGAAGAGCACGTCGTCTCCGTCGAGGAGCGTCCCCGCATCGTCCGCGACGATGATCCGGTCGGCGTCTCCGTCGAGCGCGATTCCGAGGTCGGCGCCGGCGACGCGCACGGCGTCGCGCATCTCACCGGGGTGGAGCGCCCCGCAGGCCTCGTTGATGTTCTTCCCGTCCGGATAGACGTTCCGGGCGATGACGGTCGCGCCAGCGGCTGCGAAGGCGGCGGGCGCCGCCTCGAACGCGGCGCCGTTCGCAGCGTCGATCACGACCTTCAGGCCGTCGAGACGGTGGGGAAGCGTCGAGACGAGATGGTCCACGTACGCCCGGCCGAGGTCCGGCTCGACGGCGGCGGGCGCGGGCGGCGCGGGCGCCGCCGACTCGAGGAGAAGCTCGATCTCGAGCTCGACCTCGTCGGGAAGCTTGCGGCCGAGTCCCGAGAAGATCTTCACGCCGTTGTCCGTCCACGGGTTGTGCGAGGCCGAGACGACGACGCCGGCGTCGGCGCCGAGCTCCTTTGCGAGGAACGCGACGGCAGGCGTCGGGACGACGCCCGCGAACCGCACGAGGCCTCCGGCCCTCGTGAGGCCGCCAGTCAGGGCCCGGACGATGGCGCCCGAGGACTCGCGCGTGTCGCAGCCCACGACGACGGTGGGGTTCGCGTGGCCGAGCGACGCCGCGAGGGCGGCGCCGACGCGCGAGACCGTCGCGGCGTCCAGCGGCGGCTCGCCCGCCTTCCCGCGGATGCCGTCGGTGCCGAAGAATTTGCGCATTCGAATCCGATGTTACGTGAGCGGCGGGCGTCCCGCGCGTCCCAGCGTCGCGAGGAAACGCAGCGTCTCGCCGGCGTCGTGGACGCGCACGAGAATCGGCCGCTTCCGCGCCGCTTCCGCGCAGACGGCCACGGCCGCGAGCGACTCTGGAAGGCGGTCCGAAACGGGCGCCCCTGCGACGGTCCCGAGAAACGCCTTGCGCGACGCGCCGACGACGAGCGCCACGCCCGGCGGCGCGAGCCGGTCGAGCGCGCCGAGGAGCGCGAAGTTCTGCTCCGGCGTCTTGCCGAAACCGAGGCCGGGGTCGAGGAAGAGATTCTCTGCTGGGATTCGGAAGGAGAGCGCGCGCTCACGGGTGGCGCGAAGATCTTCCGCCACTTCATGGGTCACGTTCTGGAAAGAAGATTCTTCGAAGGTGGAAGAGGGGGTTCCACGGCAGTGGTTGACGACCAGGGCCGCGCCGCGGGCGGCGACGAGCGAGAGCATTTCGTCGGGGATGTCGAGGCCTGTGACGATGTTCACCATGTCGGCGCCCGCGTCGAGCGCCGCCCGCGCCACTTCCACGCGCCGCGTGTCCACAGAGAGAGGGAAAGACGGGAGATTTCTTCGAAGGTAAGAGAGAACGGGGAGCACCCTGCCCAATTCACCTTCTAAGAAAACCTCCGTAGCCCCCGCTCCGTAGGTTGCCCCTCTGGGCCGCGTGCTCTCTCCTCCGATGTCGAGAATCGCGGCACCCAGCTGGGCGAACCGCATGCCTTCTTCGCCGGCCGCCTCCGCGCTCGCGAAGCGTCCGCCGTCGCTGAAGGAGTCGGGAGTGACGTTCAGGATCGCCATGACGCCCGGAAGGGCCCCGAGCGCGAGCTCGCGGCCCTCCGGAAGCGTCAGATGGAACGTCACCTCAGGCAGGGACCGGAATCAGTCCCCCGGCCGGTGCGGCGCCCTCGTCCGTCTGCGCGACGGTGGCGGGCGCGGTGGGCTTCGGCGGCTCGGGTTTCACGGGCGGCCTTTTCGCGACCTCGTGTCCCGTGACGCGCTTGATGATCGCGTAGATCTCCTCGCCGTCCAGGGACTCCTTCTCGAGGAGCACTTTCGCGATCTCCTCGAGCGCGGCGCGGTGCTCGACGATGATCTTCTTCCCGCGCGCGTACGAGGTCGTCACGATGCGGTTGACCTCGTCGTCGATCTTCCGCGCGGTGTCCTCGGAGTAGTCGGGCTGGCGCGAGAAGTCGCGGCCGAGGAAGACCTCGCCCTCGGGCCGGCCGAAGGACATCGGGCCCAGCTCGCTCATGCCCCACTCGCACACCATGCGGCGCGCCATCTCGGTGGCCTTCTCGAAGTCGTTCGAGGCGCCGGTCGTGATCCGGCCGATGCAGACTTCCTCGGCGAGGCGGCCGCCCATCATGACGGCGAGCTCGGCCTCGATGTACTCCTTCGAGTACGTGTACTTGTCCTCGAGCGGCAGCTGCTGCGTGAGGCCCAGCGCGCGGCCGCGCGGGATGATCGTGACCTTGTGGAGCGGGTCCGTGTGCTCCTCGAACGAGGCGATGAGCGCGTGGCCGCCCTCGTGGAAGGCCGTGACGCGCTTCTCGTCGTCCGACATGACCATGGACTTCCGCTCGGCGCCCATGAGGACCTTGTCCTTCGCGTAGTTGAAGTCGACCATGTCGACCTTTTTCTTGTCGACGCGTGCGGCCGCTAGCGCGGCCTCGTTCACGAGGTTCGCGAGGTCGGCTCCGGCGAAGCCGGGCGTGCCGCGCGCCACGACCGAGAGGTCGACGTCGTCGGACATCGGGATCGTGCGCGTGTGGACCTTGAGGATGCCCTCGCGGCCCTTGACGTCCGGACGGTCCACGACGACGCGGCGGTCGAAGCGGCCGGGGCGGAGAAGCGCCGGGTCGAGGACGTCGGGGCGGTTCGTGGCCGCGACGAGGATGACCCCGTCGTTGCCCTCGAATCCGTCCATCTCGACGAGGAGCGCGTTCAGCGTCTGCTCGCGCTCGTCGTGCCCGCCGCCGAGGCCCGCGCCGCGGTGCCGGCCGACGGCGTCGATCTCGTCGATGAAGATGATGCACGGAGCGTTCTTCTTGCCCTGCTCGAAGAGGTCGCGGACGCGCGACGCGCCCACGCCCACGAACATCTCGACGAAGTCGGAGCCGGAGATCGAGAAGAACGGCACGTTCGCCTCGCCCGCGACCGCGCGCGCGAGGAGCGTTTTGCCGGTGCCCGGGGGGCCCATCATGATGACGCCCTTCGGGATCTTGCCGCCGAGCTTCTGGAACTTCGCGGGCTCCTTCAGGAAGTCGATGATCTCGGAGAGCTCTTCCTTGGCCTCTTCGCAGCCCGCGACGTCCTTGAACGTGACCTTCTTCTGGTTCGGCGTCAGCATCTTCGCGCGCGACTTTCCGAACTGCATCGCGCGGTTTCCGCCCGTCTGCATCTGCCGCATGATGAAGATCCACAGGCCGATCAGGAACAGGATGGGGGCCCACTGCAGGAGGATCACGAGGAACGAGCCTTCGCGCGGCTCCTCCGCCGTGATCTTCACGTTCGCCTTCATGAGGTCGGCCGTGAGGTCGTTGTAGGCCGGGGCGTAGGCGCGCACGCCGGGCTCGCGGCCCTCCACGGCGCCCTTCTTGAACCCGCGGATCTCCTGTCCGCGGATCGTGACCTTTTCGACGTCGCCCTTCTTCACCATCTCCATGAATTCGGTGAAGGAGACGGTGGCCGTGTTCGTGCGGCCGACGTCGACGACGCGGAACAGGAGGAGGATCACCACGAGGATGACCATCCACAGCAGGATGTTCTTGACGGTTGTGTTCACCTTGAAATGCCCTCGGCTTCCTTACTGAACGTCAGACGGGCTCACGCGGTTCAGGGGCGCGTGCGCCGGGCGATCTCGCCGCTCGTCTCGAACGGCGATTCCCCCTCGGTCCGGACCTGGGCGATGAAGGGGAGGTTGCCCCCTTCCCGCTGGTACTCCATGCCGTATCCGACGAGGACCCCTTCCTCGGACGGGAACAGCACGTAGTCGGCGAGAAGCGAGCTTTTGCGTTCCTGCGGACGATCCACCACGCAGGCGAAACGCAGGGAACGGGGGTTTTCTTCCCGGAGCTGGCTGAGCAGCCAGGTTTCGACGACTCCGCTGCGGATGACGTCCTTGAGGACGATCAGGTGCGAGTCCCTGACGTCGAAGGGCGCGAGGAAGTGGTAGTTGACGACCTTCTCGGCCTCCCCGTCGCGCAGCACGTCGATGTACTCGCAGCGGACGGGACGCGGCACCGCCCGGGCGAGGTCGGCCACGAAGAACCCGGCGCCCTTCAGGATGGCGATGAGGACGATGGGGCCGTTCGGGTAATCGTGGGCGATCCGCCGCCCGACGTCCGCCACACGCCGCGCGATGTCGGCCGGACCGTACCGTTCGTCGAAGGCGATGGCCACCGAGGGAAGTCTATCAAGGGCTCTTCTTCGAGGGTGAAAGGCGGACGAAGCGCGGGCTCGCGGTGAGGCGATGGCCCGCAAACGTCTCGTGGAAAACGGGATCGCGGCGCAGGCGAAGCAGCACCTTCTCGATCTGCTTGCGGCCGGGGGGGCGGCCGGCGCCGATCGCGCCGGCCGCCCGGAGGAGAAGACGTGCCGCCTCGCCGTCGGTGAGCCGCGTGAAGAAGCTCCTCGGCCAATTACCTTTCAAAGAAATCTTTTCTTCTCCGAGCATCCTGTCGACCCTCCGGTCGAGCGCGTCGAGGCGCTCCGAGTACGCCTCGCCCGCCCGCGCCAGCCGCTGCGTCGCGCCCGGCATGCGCCGCTCGAGGCCCGGCAGCACGGTGCGGCGGACGCGGTTGCGCGCGAAACCTTCGTTCGCGTTCGTCTCGTCCTCGCGCCACGGGACGCCCCGGCCTTCGAGATACGCGCGCAGCTCGGAGCGCGAGAAGGGGAGAAGGGGCCGCACGACGCCGTCGGGTCGGCTGGCGCGGATTCCGCCGCGCCCGCGGCCGAGCCTGCGTTCGAGGTGGAGGAGGACGGTCTCGGCCTGGTCGTCGCGCGTGTGCCCGGTGAGGACGGCGGCCTCCATCTCGCCCGCCACGGACAGCAGCGCGCGGTACCGCAGCCGTCGCGCGGCGGACTCGACGCTTTCGCCCTTCTTCTTCTGCGCCGGGACGTCCACGGACAGGAAGCCGTACGGCACGCCGAGGCGCGCGGCCAGCTCCGCGCAGAACCGCGCGTCGGCGAGCCCGGCCTCGCCGCGGAGGCCGTGGGCGACGTGCAACGCCACGACGGGGATCCCTAGCGGGAGGGCCCAGCCGTGGACGAGGAGGAGAAGCGCCGTCGAGTCGCCGCCGCCCGAGCAGGCGACGGCGAGCACGTCCGCCCTTTCGAGGAGGCCGGTTTCCGCAAGGTGCCGGGCGAAGCGGTCGGGGAGGGTCTCGGCCATGCTGCGCTATCATCCGCCCCTCGCCCGGGCCCCGGGAACGATCAGGGGCGGCGTAGCTCAGATGGCCAGAGCAGGGGTCTCATAAGCCCTTTGTCGGCGGTTCGATTCCGCCCGCCGCCACCACTTCCGGGGGGGGGGGGGGCGGCGGCGGGCCGGGCCCGGGGGGCCGGGGGGAGGGCGGGGGGGGAGCGTTCGGGGGCGTGTGGTTGGGCACCGCCGCCGCCGTATGATTCCACCGTGCGGCGGAAAGAAACCGAGGAAGACGCCAAGTCCCCGTACCTCTTCTGCGAGAAGTGCGAGCAGATGTACGAGCGCGCGCTGATCGCGGAGTGCCCGTATTGCGAGAAGCGGTTCTGCCGCTCGTGCGCGGTTCGCTCCGGCCAGCAGCAGTTCTGCGGCAAGGCCTGCGCGAAGAACTGGTTCTTCGCGGACGAGGAGGAAGAGTCCGAGGACGCCGTGGAACGCGGGGAGCTCGACAAGGGAGACGTCTAGATCCGCGCCTTCGTCGCCGTGCCTGTCGGGGACGCGGCCCTCCGGGAGGCCCTCTCGAGGCCGCGCGCCTCTCTTTCGGGGTCGCGCGACCTGCGCTGGGTGCAGGGCGAGCAGCTCCACCTGACGCTGAGGTTCTTCGCCGATCTCCCGCCCGCCCTCGCGGACCCGGTTGCCGAGGCCGCGAGGGCGGCGTGCGCGGCGGCCGCCCCGTTCGACCTCGAGGTGCGCGGCCTCGGGCGTTTCCCGCCGCACGGCCCGCTGCGCGTCGTCTGGGCCGGGCTTGGCGACGGGCGCGATCCGCTCGTCGCGCTCGCGTTGGCGCTGGCGCGCGAGCTCGAGACGCGGGGGTTTCCGGCGGAGGAACGCCCGTTCGCGCCGCACCTGACGCTCGCTCGTGCGCGGGACCCGCGCGGCTCGAAGGAGAACGCCAGGGCCGTGGCCGCGCTCGCGCCGTCCGTGGGCGCGCTCGGGACGCAGAGGGTGGACGCCCTCGTCCTCTACCGGAGCGACCTCGGCGCGGGACCGCCCGTCCACACGCCGCTTGGACGGTTCCCGCTCACCGGGTCGTTGCGCCCCGGCCCGTGACGCGGTAGACCCTCGGCCATGGACGCCCGCACATCCCTTCTGACCGCTCTCGCTCGCGCCTACGACGGCCGTTCCTGGCACGGCCCGAACCTCCTCGGCTCGATCCGGGGCCTCACGCCGGAGGAGGCGTTCTATCGCCCCGGACGCGGGCGTCACACCGTCTACGACCTCGTCCTCCACGCGGCGTACTGGAAGTACGTCACGCGGCGGCGGCTCACCGGCGAGAAACGCGGCTCCTTCCCCTTGAAGGGCTCGAATTTCTTTCCCGAGCCCGCGGTAAAGGCCGCCCCGGCCGTCCTCGGGGCCAGAGCCGTCCTCGAGGAGGCGCACCGCGCCCTCGTCGCGGCCGTCGAGGCGCTGCCCGACGAGGTCTTCGGGGAGAAGCGCGGCTCCTGGACGGCCGAGGAGATGATCGCGGGCGTCGCCGCCCACGACCTCTACCACGCGGGCCAGATTCAGCTCGTGAAGAAGTTCTTCGCGGAAAGGGGAAAGCGGTGAGCGACCTCTCGTACCCGGTCGGGAAGTTCAAGTGGGAGGGCGCCGGCACGGCGGCGGATCGCGCGCGGCGGATCGACGAGATCGCCGCGGTGCCCGCCGCGCTGCGCGCGGCGATTGCGGGTCTCACCGCCGAGCAACTCGACACGCCTTACCGGCCCGGCGGCTGGAGCGTCCGGCAGGTCGTCCACCACGTGCCGGACAGCCACATGAACGCCTACGTGCGCTTCAAGCTCGCAGTCACGGAGAACACGCCGACGGTCAAGCCGTACGACGAGGCGGCCTGGGCCGAGCTCGCCGACGTGAAGACGGTCCCCGTCGCGACATCCCTCGCGCTCCTCGAGGCCCTGCACGAGCGGTGGGTCGCTTTCCTGCGGTCGCTCGACGGGTCCGACTGGTCGCGGACGTTTCGCCATCCGGAACTCGGCGTCGTGCTGCTCGAGAAGAATCTCGCGCTCTACGCGTGGCACGGGCGCCACCACGTGGCGCACGTGACGGCGTTGCGCGCGCGGATGGGCTGGTAGCGGACGGCGCGGCCTACGGCCGCGCGTACTGGTCGATGATCCGCGCGATCGCGCGGCGGCAGACGGGGCAGAAGCCCACGTTGTCGCGCGTGAACATGATGCAGTCGGCCGAGGAGCGGTAGAGGCCCTTCGCCTCGTACGCGGCACCCTCGAACGCGCCCACCTTGCCGGACCACTTCATGGAGCCGAGGAGGGCCGTCTCCTCCTTCGCTTCCTCGCGAAACAGCTCGTCGAGGGCCGAGGGTGGCTTGCCGGCGGCGACGATCGCGCGGCGCGTCTTCTGGATCTCGCGGCTCCGCTTCTCGAACGTCTCCTTCTCCCACGGGGTCGGCAGCGGCGTCCCGGCCTCGACGAGGTCCGCCCACTTCAGCTTCTTCGCGTCCTTCAGCGCCGTGACGTTCGGCTCCCACGGCTCCGGCTTGTCGGCCGCACCGGTCTCGTACGCGACGTCGGACGTGTAGTACTCGTCGGCGAGCGCCGCGAAGTGGTGGCCGAACTCGTGGACGAACAGGTACTCGGCCCACGACGAGTCGACGGCTGCCGTCGCCTGGTGATTGAAGATCCCGCCGCCTCCGTAGCGCGCGTCGTTCACGAGGATCTCGAGGAAGTCGTACGGCGCCGCTGCGGCCGCCTCGCGCAGGGCGCGGTCGTCGTACGTGAGGACGTAGCGCTCCGAGCCGAAGATCCCGTACTGCGCCGAGAGCGGCGTGCGCCGGAAGATCTTCGAGTCGGGCCGGAAGACTCCCGTTTCGGCCGACGGGAGGTCGAGCGCGCGGACGTTGAAGTCTCCGCGCCGGGACTTGAACGGCTCGTACCTGAAGAGGAGGTCGACGAGCTTCTTCACGTCCGCGTGGAACTTCGGCAGGTCCTTTTCGGCGTAGCCCTCGCCGAGCATGAGGAGGTCGAGCTTCTCGGTCGAGGGGCCGTTCTCGAACACGGTCCAGACCTTGCCGGCGGCCGCGCGCGGCGCGGGGTTTGCCGCGGCCGGGTCGACGGTCGTCGAGAAGAAGGGCTGGAAGACGTTTTCGGAGTCCCGCCTCGAGAGAACGACCTGCACGGGCTCTTTCGGCCACGGGAAACGCAGCGATTCCGGGAACGTGCGCGAGGCCTTCTTTGCCTCGCCCGTCGACTCCCACTCCGCGTAGATGGAGGAGTACCCGCGCGAGAAAAGTACGCGGTTCGTCTTCGGATCGCGAATCTCGAAGAAATACGTCCCGAGGTTCGTGTCGTCGAGGAGGCGCGTGAGGCTCCCGGCCCATGGCCCGTCGTCCACCGCCCCCGCGCCGGCCACGGCGACGACCTCGCCCTTCGGCCCGCCCGTGTGGAACAGGTCCAGCCGCATCGTCCGCCGCGTGAACGCGGCGTCGAAGGCGGAAGGGGAGGAGACCGAAGGAGAAGAGGAAGAGAAAGAGATTTCTGCGAATGAGAAGAGAGCGGCGGCCGCGACAAGGGCGAAGACGAAGCTTCTACGATGGCTCATGACCGCATCCTATTAGCCTTCTAAGAAATCTTCGCGCGAAGCGCGTCGTTCTCCATCCGGGCGCTCAGCGCGCGCGCTCAGCGCGCATGGCGGGACTGCTCGACCCAGAACCGGATTTCCGGAGGCCCCGCGAAGAGCGCCGGTCCCCGCTCGATGAACGCCTTGAGATGCGGCGTCTGGAAGTGCGGGCCGAGGTAGGCCTCGCGGCTCGACCATTCCTCGTAGAGGAGCACGCGCGTCGGATCCGCCGGATCCTGCAGGAGGCGGATCCCGAAGCAGTCCGGCTCCGAAGCCACGACCTTCGCGACGAGCGTGTCGAGCTCGAAAACGGCCTCCGCAGCGTGGTCGGGTTGGGCGCGGTACTCGATCAGGACGGTTACGTGCGGCGGCGTCATGCGGTGAACTCCTTGGCGAACCTGTGGGTCAGTCGATATCGGACTGGGCGCCCCGTCCGCTGCTAGAGTCCTGAGACCGTGTCCGCGCCGCAAGGTACTTCTCCTCTCGAGGAGTCCATTCCCGAGTTCACGTTCAAGGCCGTCGCCGCAGGCGTCGTGCTCGGCCTCGTCTTCGGCGCCGCGAACGCGTACCTCGGCCTGCGCGTCGGCCTGACGGTCTCGGCGTCGATCCCGGCCGCCGTCATGACGGTCGCGCTCTTCCGCCTCTTCGGCGCGAAGGGCTCGATCCTCGAGGCGAACCTCTCGCAGACGATCGGCTCCGCGTCGACGTCTCTCGCGACCGGGACGATCTTCACGATCCCCGCGCTCTTCCTCTGGGGCGTCGCGCCGCCCTACCTGCAGGTCGTCGTCCTCTGCTTCCTCGGCGCGCTCCTCGGCCTGTCCGCGATGATCCCGCTCCGGCGCCTCCTCATCGTCGACGCCCACGCGGAGCTGCCGTACCCGGAGGGAACCGCCTGCGCCGAGGTCCTGCGCGCGACGGCCGCGGACTCGAGCGGCAGCGTCTGGATCTTCCGCGGCATGGCGGTCGGGGCGGCCGTCAAGCTGATCGTCGGCCTCTTCGTCCTCGTGCCGGGCGAGGTCGGGATGGCGCTGCCGTTCCTTCCGAAGGCCGAGGTCGCCATCGAGCTTGCGCCCGCGCTTCTCGCCGTCGGCTTCATCCTCGGGTACCGCTCCTCCGGCGTCCTCGTCGCCGGTTCGGTCGTCTCCGCCCTCGTCCTCACCCCGCTCATCGCGTTCTTCGGCGCGAGCCTTTCGGCGCCGCTCTATCCCGAGACCACGAACCTGGTGTCCGCGATGACCGCGGGCCAGATCTGGTCGCGGTACGTGCGTTACATCGGCGCGGGCGCCGTCGCGACGGCGGGCATCCTGACCGTCCTCAGGAACCTCCCGACGATGGCGGGCGCGTTCCTCGCCGTGATCCGCGGCGTGCGCGGCGGCGGGGCTCACGCGGGGGGGCGGGAGCGCACCGACCGCGACCTGCCGGGCTGGTTCGTCTTCGGCGGCATCGCGGCCGTCGTCCTCGTCGCGGGCCTCGTCCCCGGCGTCTTCGCGGGCGGGATGGGTCCCCTTCAGCGGGCCGTGTGCGCGGCGGGCGTCGGGGTCTTCGGCGTTCTCTTCGTCGCGGTCGCGGCGCGCATCGTCGGGATCGTCGGCGTCTCCTCGCAGCCCACGTCCGGCATCACGCTCGTGACGCTCCTCGGCGTCGCCTCGCTCTTCGCGGCGGCGGGCTGGACCGACGGCGGCGCCCGCGCGGCGGTCCTCACGGTCGGGACGATCGTCGCGGTCGCGGCGTCGAAGGCCGGCGACATCTCGCAGGACCTCAAGACGGGCTGGCTCGTGGGCGCCACGCCCGCCCGCCAGCAGCTCGGCCAGCTCATCGGCGCCGCGTTCGCGTGCTGGGGCGTCGCGGCGACGGTCCTTCTCCTCGGGAACGTCTACACGTTCGGGACGAAGGAGATTCCGGCGCCGCAGGCGACGCTCATGAAGACCATCATCGAGGGCGTGCTGTCGGGCGCGCTGCCGTGGGGGCTCGTCCTTTCGGGCGCGGGCCTCTCGGTGGCCGTGATCCTGTGCGGGATCTCGGGCCTCGCCTTCGCCATCGGGGTCTACCTCCCGCTCGCCTCGATGGCGGCGATCTTCGCGGGCGGGTGCGCCCGGGCGCTCGTCGAGAGGGCGCGCAGGGGCCAGCCGGCTCCGGAGACCGACACGGGCGTCCTTGCGGCGTCCGGCCTCGTTGCCGGGGAAGGGCTCGTGGGCGTCGTCGTTGCCGCGCTCGTCGCTCTCGGCGCCGCGTCGAAGGGCCGGCCGCCGTTTGTCGGGGGGGTGCCGGGCGAGGCCGTCACGTTCGCTCTCCTGCTCCTCGTCTGCGCGTTCCTCGTGAGAGCCGGCCGGCGCGGCTGACGCGCAACCCTTTTCGCGCCCCGGCCGTATTCTCCAGTCGATGAAGAACCGCCTGAGCCTCTTCGCCCTCCTGCTGCCGGTGTGCCTGCTCTTCCCTTCGCCCCTCGATGCCGCCGGGCCCGACGGCCCGCCCGAGGCGCGGCTCCTGCGCTACCCCGACGCGTGGGGCGATTTCGTCGTCTTCACGTACGCAGGCGACCTCTGGCGCGCGCCCATTGCGGGCGGCGCCGCGTACCGCCTCACGACGCACGCGGGGCAGGAGGTCTTCCCGAAGATCTCGCCCGACGGAAAGTGGATCGCGTTCTCGGCCGAGTATTCGGGGACGCGGCAGGTCTACGTGATCCCGGCCTGGGGCGGCGAGCCGAGGCAGCTCACGTTCTACAACGACGCGGGGCCGATGCCGCCGCGCGGCGGGTTCGACGACTGGGTGATGGGCTGGACGAAGGACGGAAAGATCCTCGTCCGGATGAACCGCGTCCCGTGGAACAGCCGCATGGGCCGCTACTTCGTCGTCGACCCCAAGGGCGGCCTCGAGACGCCGCTGGAGATCCCGGAGGGCGGCTCGGCCTCGTTCTCGCCGGACGGGACGAAGCTCGCCTACTGCCCGGTGGACCGCGAGTTCCGGACGTGGAAGCGGACGCTCGGCGGGCGCGCGCAGGACGTCTACGTCTACGACTTCGCTTCGAAGGCGTCCGAGCGCGTCACGGACTGGAAGGGCACCGACAACTTCCCGATGTGGAACGGGGACACGATCTGGTTCACGTCCGACCGCGACCACACGCTCAACCTCTTCGGCTACGACGTGAAGACGAAGAAGACGCGGAAGGCCACGGCTTTCACGGACTTCGACGTGCTGTGGCCGTCGCTCGCCTCGGACCGGAGCGCGATCGTCTTCATGAACGGCGGGCACGTCTGGCGTTTCGACCCGAAGACGGAGAAGGCCGCGAAGGTCGCGATCACGCTCGCGTCGGACCGCGCCCCGCTCGGGACGGCGTGGAAGGACGTCAAGGAGTTCGTCCGCGGCGCGAGCCTCTCGCCGAGCGGTGCCCGTGTGATCCTCGAGGCGCGCGGCGACCTCTTCAGCGTGCCCGCGAAGGACGGCCAGACGCGCGCCCTCACGGACACGCAGGGGGTGCGCGAGCGCGCGCCCGCGTGGTCGCCCGACGGGAAGCGGTTCGCGTACCTCTCGGACGCGACCGGCGAGTACGAGATTTGGGTTCGTGCGGCCGACGGCTCCGGCGAGCCGAAACAGGTCACGAAGGACGGCGCGCCGTGGAAGTTCGACCCGGCGTGGAGCCCGGACGGCAAGAAGCTCGCGTACGGCGACCGGAGACACCGCCTGCGCGTCCTAGACGTGGAGTCGGGCGCGATCGCCGACGTGGACACGGGCACACGAGAGGACCTCGACACCTACACGTGGTCGCCCGACTCGAAGTGGCTCGCCTACGAGAAGAGCCACCCGACGCGCCTGCCGGGGATCGCCGTGTGGTCCGCCGACACGAAGAAGACGTCTCTTCTCGGCGACGGGCTGACGCGCGACCACAACCCCGCGTTCTCGGCAGACGGCAAGTACCTCTTCTTCCTCTCCGAGCGCGACTACCCGCTGGTCTTCTCGGCGTACGAGTTCAATTACGTGTACCCCCGCGCGACGCGCGTCTACGTCGCGGCGCTCGCGGCCGGCACGCCGTCCCTCTTCCCGCCGAAGAACGACGAGGAGAAGGGGACGGACGCGAAGGACAAGGCCGAGAAGGACAAGACGGACAAGTCCGAGAAGGACGCCGACAAGAAGAAGGACGAAAAGCCGGACAGGAAGGACGCGTCTCCGACCGTGGTCGACGGGGACGGTTTCGTCCTTCGCACGCAGGCGCTGCCGGGCGTCCCCGCGGGCAACTATCCGGAGATGGCCGCGACCGCGGACGCCGTCTGGTACGCCCGGGGAGGAGACGTTGACGGCGGTGCGGCCGGGCGCGCCCTGTACCGCTTCGACCTCAAGGAGCGCAAGGAAGAGAAGGCGCTCGACGGCGTCGCCGGCTGGGAGCTCTCCCGCGACGGCAAGAGGATCCTCTATCGCGCCGGCTCCGACTGGTTCGTGACGGACGCCAAGGCGGCCGCAAAAAACGGTGAGGGCAAGCTCGACCTCTCGGGCCTGAAGGTGAAGCTCGACGTCGCGGCCGAAACGAAGCAGATGTGGGACGACGCCTGGCGCATCGTCCGCGACTGGTTCTACGACGAAAAGATGCACGGCGTGGACTGGGCCGGACTGAAGAAGCGGTACGGCGCGCTCGTCCCGTACGTCGCGCACCGCGCCGACCTCGACTTCCTCTTCGGCGAGATCATGGGTGAGCTCGAGGCGGGGCACACGTACGTCGCGAACGGCGACGAGCCGAAGGTGCCGCGCGTCGCGGGCGGGATGCTCGGCTGCGAGTTCGCGGCCGACGCGTCGGGCCGCTACCGCATCGCGAAGGTCTTCGCGGGCGAGAACTGGGACGACGGCTGGCGCTCGCCGCTCACGGAGCCGGGCGTGGGCGTGAAGGAAGGGACCTTCCTCCTCGCGATCGACGGCCGCGACCTGACGACGGCTGACAACCCGTACCGGCTCCTCGAAGGCAAGGGCGGAAAGCTCGTTTCCCTCCTCGTCTCGGACAAGCCCGCACGGGAAGGCGCGCGCACCGTCCAGGTCCGGACGATCACGTCCGAGCAGAACCTGCGCTATCTCGACTGGGTGAAGAGCCGCATGGCGATGGTCGATCGGCTCTCCGGCGGCAAGGTCGGCTACCTCCACCTTCCGGACACCGCGCAGCCGGGCAACCGGATGCTCCAGAAGCTTTTCTACTCGCAGGCTTCGAAGCCCGCGCTCCTCATCGACGACCGCTACAACGGCGGCGGCTTCATCCCGGACCGGATGATCGAGGTCTTCTCGCGCAAGACGCTCGCGTTCTGGGCGCGCCGCGGCCTCGAGAGCAACCGCGCGCCGGGCTTCGCGCACGACGGCCCGAAGGCCATGCTCATCAACTCCTATTCGTCGTCGGGCGGCGACGCGCTGCCGTACTTCTTCCGCGTGAACGGCCTCGGACCCGTCATCGGGATGCGCACGTGGGGCGGGCTCATCGGGCTCTCCGGAGGCCCGTCGCTCGTGGACGGCGGGGCCGTCCAGGTCCCGACGTTCCGGATCTACGACCGCGAGGGGAAGTGGGTCGTCGAGAACGAGGGCGTCGCGCCCGACATCGAGGTCTTCGACGACGCCGGCTCGCGCGTGAAGGGCGGCGATCCGACGCTCGAGAAGGGCGTCGCGGTCCTCCTCAAGGAGCTCGAGAAGCCGGGCGCGTGGAAGGACCCGAAGGCCCCCGTTCCGCCCGACATGGCGGCGCAGAAGCCCTAGGAACGGAGCGTCAGGGTTCCTCGTCGTAGGCGGGGAACCACTGACGCGCCACGACGCCGGCGCGAAGTTGCGCAGCGGCGGCGGCCGGCGCGAGGCCCTCGCGCACGGCCGCTTCCGCGACCGCGCACGCGACCTCCACGGCCACGCTGCGCAGCTCGCCGAGCGGCGGCAGGAGCGACGCGGCCGGATCCGTCAGCGCGGGCGACAGCTCCGCGAGGCGCCGGGCGGCGGCCAGCAGCATCCCGTCCGAAACGCGCCGCGCGCCCGCGGCGGCGACGCCGAGGCCGACGGCCGGGAAGATGAAGACGTTGTTGCACTGGGAAATGATCCACGCGCGCCCGCCGAGGACCGCGGGCGGACAGGGCGAGCCGGTGGCGACGAGCGCGCGCCCGTCCGTCCACTTGATGAGGTCCTCGGGGCGCGCTTCCGCCCGCGCGGTCGGGTTCGAGAGCGGGAAGATGACGGGCCGCGGTGTCTTCGCCGCCATCGCGCGGACGATCGCCTCCGTGAAGGCGCCGGCCGCCGTCGAGAGGCCGATGAGGGCCGTAGCCTCGACGCCGCCGATCACGTCCGCGAGGCCGACGGCGCCGCGGTGCGTGCGCGGCCAGCTCGCGACGTCCTCCGCCGCGCGCGCGTAGACGCGCTGCTCGGGGGCGAGCCCCGCCCGCGTGTCCAGGAGGAGGCCGTCCACGTCCACGATCCAGAAGCGACGGCGCGCCTCGGCGTCGGACAGTCCCTCGGCGACCATCTCCGCCCGGAGGGTGTCGGCGACGCCGATCGCCGCCGAGCCCGCCCCGAGGAACACGATCGTCTGCTCGGGCAGGCTGCGGCCCGCAACGCGCGTCGCCGCGAGGAGCGCGCCGAGCGCGACGGCCGCCGTGCCCTGGATGTCGTCGTTGAACGTGAGGAGCGAATCGCGGTAGCGGTTCAGGAGGGGCCGCGCGTTCGGCGTCGCGAAGTCCTCCCACTGGAGGAGCGTCCCGGGCAGCTCCGTCTTGACGGCCTCGACGAACTGGTCGACGAACTCGAAGTACGCCTCGCCCGACACCCGCTTCTGGCGGAAGCCGAAGTACTGCGGGTCGCCCAGCAGCTCCTCGTTGTTCGTGCCGACGTCGAGGACGATCGGAAGGGTGCGCGCCGGCGGGACGCCGCCGATGAGCGTGTAGAGCGTGAGCTTGCCGATCGGGATGCCGAGGCCGCCGACGCCCTGGTCGCCGATGCCGAGGATGCGCTCGCCGTCCGTCACGACGACGACGTCGACGTCCGGGTTCGGGCGGTTGCGCAGCAGCTCGGAGATCGAATCGCGCATGTCGTAGGGAATGAAGAGGCCGCGCGGGCGCCGGTAGATGTGGCTGAACTGCTGGCACGCCTCGGCGACGACCGGCGTGTAGACGATCGGCAGCATCTCCTCGATGTGGGCGAGGAGGAGGCGGTAAAAGAGGATCTCGTTCGTGTCCTGCAGGGCGCGCAGCTGGATGTGCCGCCCGAGGGGCGTGCGCTTGGCGAGAAAGGCCTCGTACGCGCGGACGAGCTGGTCGTCGATCGTCTCGATCTGATGCGGCAGGAGGCCGTGGAGGCCGAGGCGCGTCCGCTCGGCGGCCGTGAAGGCGGTCCCCTTGTTCCACGCCGGAGACTGCAGGAGCTGCATCCCGCGCAACCCTTCCGGGCGCCTGTGCGCAGAGCTGGAGTTCGGCATGGCAGCCTACGTTAACCCGGAAGTGATCGGGTGGCACGCACCGCCCAGCGCAGCTTGGCGGCGGAAGAGCGGGGGTTCTTGCCCCGCTCTTCCGGCGTCGCCCGGACGACCTCGTCCGCGACGCGCGCGTAGAGCCCCGCTTCGAGGCCTGCCTTGAAGGCCTTTTTCACGCGCCGGTCCTCGCCGGAGTGAAACGTGAGGACCGCGGCGCGTCCGCCGGGCGCGAGGCAGAAGGGCAGATCGCGCAGAAACGCGTCGAGGGCCGTCAGCTCGTCGTTCACGAGGATGCGGATCGCCTGGAGGGTCCGCTGGAGGGAGGATTTCTTTGCTTCGGACGCATCACGCGAAGTTCGTCCTGCGTAGGCGAGCTCGACCGCAGCCGCGACGTCCGAGGTTCGGAGAAGAGGAAGAGAGAGCGGAAGAGGAAGATTTCTTTGAAGGTGAAGAGGGGAGGGGCCGCGGCGCGCTTCGATCGTCTCCTGCAGCGCCGCGGCGATCCCCGCCGCTTCTGGCTCGTCTGCCAACCTTCTAAGAAAATCTTCAATCTCCTCCCTCTTCATCCGAAGCAAAAGACTTCCGGCCGGTTGCCCTCGCTCAGGGTTCATCCGGAGGTCGAGGGGAACATCGTGCTTCCACGAGAAGCCGCGCTCCGGGTCGTCGAGCTGCATGGACGAGACGCCGAGGTCGGCGAGGATCAGGTCCGCTCCGCGCGCGAGGCCCTCCTCGTCGAGAAGCTTTCGGAGACCCGCAAAATTGCGCCTGACGGTCCGGATGGCGTCGGCGGCCCCGAGCTCGGCGGCTCGCTGCGCGAGCCGCGCGGACGCCTTCGGCAGTTCGACCGGGTCGACGTCCAGCGCGAGGAGCCGGCCGCCGGGGAGGATCCGCTTCAGGATCTCCGATGCGTGGCCGCCGTACCCGAGCGTCGCATCCACCGCGACGTCGCCCGGCGTGGGCGCGAGCGCCTCGAGCACCTCGGCGACGAGGACGGGCACGTGGCTTCCCGCCGGCGTCTTGCCGGAGGCGAGGACCTTCTCGCGCTCCTCGGGATAGCGTGCGGCGTCGCGCTCCTTGTACTTCTCGTCGAACCGCCGCGGGTGCGTCCCCGCGTAGCGCGGGCGCCTCTTCCGCGGCGGTCCGGGAGCCTCCGTCACCGGGGCAGGTCGACCGGCCTGCCGACCGCGTCCGGCAGCGCGACGCCGAGCCAGCGGCCGAGCGTTGGCGCGAGGTCGTAAGGCGTCGTCGCCGCGTCGGAGGCGCCGGCCTTCACGGCTCCCCAGAAGACGAGCGGCACGTGGGTGTCGTACTCGTGGTGCGTGCCGTGCATCGCCCCGCGGCCGGGGTTGTACGAGCTCATGACGCCGAAGCGGGGGATCACGAACGCGTCGCCGGAACGCTCCCTGTCGAAGTCGTTCAGCACGAACGTTTTCACGGGGCCCTCTGGCCACGCGGCGAGCGCCGGGACGGGGAGGACGTCCTCGATCTCCTCCTCCCAGACGCTCTTGACGATCTTCGGAAGGACGCGGTCGACGTCGGCGGACGTCACGGGCGAGCCCGCGGGCCCGCACGCTCCGGCGACGGTCTTGTACGGGAACGCCTTGCTGTAGAAGAGGCTCCAGCCGTCCACCGCGCCGACGATCTTCGCGGAGCGGTCGATGCAGAGCGCGTCGGCGAGCATCCGGTTCAGGCGGTCGCGCGCGTTCCCGAGCGAGTCGCGGCCCGTGTCGAGCCGCCCGCCCTTCGCGTTCTTGTCGAGGGCCTTTGCGACCTCGGGCATCGTCGGGAAGCCGTGGTCCGCCGAGAGCGCGAGGAGGACCGTTCCCTTCGGGTAGTTCGCCTCGAGCGCGTCGAGCACGCGCCCGATCTGGATGTCGAGGCGGCGCAGCGCGTCGCGAGACTCCTCGCTCTCGTCCCCGTAGTCGTGCGCGATGGGGTCGTGCCCCGAGAACGAGATCGCGAGGAGGTCCGGGACGTCGCCGTGGCCGAGTTCGTACCCGGAGTCGTTCAGGAACGCGAGAGCGAGGTCGGCCGTGACGACGTCTATGAAGGGGCTGCGGTAGATGCCGCCGAAGTAACCGTATGGGGAACCGGCCGGGACGCGGCCGTACGTCGAGAGGTCGTGCGGAAAGCCGAGACCGTGGACGGGGAGCTGGTAGCGCGAGACGACGGGTGCGGGAACGGCGGTCGGGTAGGACTTTGCCCCGGGCGTGGCCGCGGGCTCGGGGAGCTTGTCCCAAACGAGGCCGAGCCGCGCGGGCAGCATTCCGCCGGCCTGCGTGTCGTTGTACTTCTTCACGATCGCGGCGGCCGCCGGGGGCGGCCTGTACGCCGCGGACGTCTGGAAGCGCCCCGTCTCGCCGTCCCACCAGTACACGGCGTGTGCCGGGTTCTTCCCGGCGAGGAAGATCGAGCCGCGGTCCTTCGCGGAAACGGACACGACGCGAGCCGCCGGGAGCTTCTCCACGAGCCGGTCGCCGAGCGTCGGAACGCGGAGGTTCGCCGGACCCGCGATCTTCTTGCCGGCCGCGTCCCTCTGGTCGGTGCAGTAGACGTTCACGAGCCCGCCGCCCGGTCCCTGCTCGAACCAGCTGTTCAGGACGATGCCCGTGACGCGCGGCGGCGCGCCCGTGCCGAGAGACGCATGGCCGGGGCCCGTCTCCGTGTTCAGGTGCTGGTAGCGCGCGGCACGCAGGGCGAAGCCCTCGTCGAGAAGACGCTTGAAGCCCGACGTGTAGAGCGGGCGGTAGCTCTCGAGCCGGGCCTGCGAGAGGCCGTCGACCGAGATCACGACGGCGAGCTTCGGCTTCGCCGCCGATGCGGGCGCCGGTGACGCCGGGGCCGCGAGGAGCGCCGGGGTTGCGAGGACGAGGGCGAGGGCCAGCGGGGCCGCGGTGAGACGTCGCGTCATGCGCCCATCCTGCCACGGAGGAGCGTGTAAACGAGACGTTAAGTCCGCATGAAGGCCTTTGGTAATCTCCCCCCGCAACGGAGGCTCCGTGATCAAGCTGTTCCCCCGCGAGGAGACCTTCCTCCCGCAGTTCGTTCGCGCGGCGGACATCATCGTGGAAGCCGCGCGCGCCCTCGACGCGCTGGCCGGCGACTTCACCGACGTCTCTCTCAAGGTCGCCCGGATCAAGCACCTCGAGCACGAGGGCGACCAGGTCGCGCACCAGACGTTCGGGCTCCTTTCGCGCACGTGGATCACGCCGATCGACCGCGAGGACATCCACGCCCTGGTCAAGGCGCTCGACGACGTCCTCGACTTCATGGACGCCGCCGCGAACCGCTTCGTTCTCTACAAGATCCCGGCGCCCCGGGCCGGCGTCAAGCAGGCGACGGAGATTCTCGTCCAGTCGGCGGAGGCGATCCGCCGCGGGATGGGGTTCCTCGGCGACATGAAGAACTCGCCGGCAATCCTCGAGATCTGCGTCGAGATCAACCGGCTCGAGAACGAGGCGGACAGCCTGAACCGGATCTCGATCGGCGCCCTTTTCGACACGGAGAAGGACCCGATCACCCTCCTGAAATGGAAGGAGATCTACGAAGTCCTCGAGGAAGCGACCGACCGCTGCGAGGACGTCGCGAACGTCCTCGAGCAGATCGTCCTGAAGTCCTCGTAGCGCCCACGACGATGTCTTTCGTCCTTTTCGTCGTCTTCGTCGCGCTCGCCTTCGACTTCATCAACGGCTTCCACGACGCCGCGAACTCGATCGCGACGGTCGTCGGAACGCGCGTCCTGACGCCGAAGATCGCCGTCGCCTGGGCCGCCTTCTTCAACTTCGTCGCGGCGTTCGCGCTGGAGACGCGCGTCGCCAAGACGATCGGCAAGGACATCGTGAATCCGGCGGTCGTCGACCCGCTCCTCATCCTCGCGGCGCTCATCGGCGCCATCGTCTGGAACCTCCTGACGTGGTGGTGGGGGCTTCCGTCCTCGTCCTCCCACGCCCTCATCGGCGGCTTCGCGGGCGCGGCCGTCGTGAAGGCGGGCCCCGGCGTCCTCGTGATGCACGGACTCGTCAAGACGCTGGTCTTCATCGTGCTCTCGCCGATGCTCGGCATGCTCCTCGGCTTCCTGCTCTTTCTCGCCGCGACGTGGATCTTCCGGCGGGCGCGGCCCGAGCCGCTCGACAAGGCGTTCCGCAAGGTGCAGCTCGTCTCGGCGGCGGCGTTCTCGTTCGGGCACGGGATGAACGACGCGCAGAAGACGATGGGAATCATCGCGGTGCTGCTCTTCTCGACGGGACACCTGAAGTCGATGGAGATCCCGTTCTGGATCGTCCTGATCTGCCACGCGGCGATCGGCCTCGGGACGCTGACGGGCGGCTGGCGGATCGTGCGGACGATGGGGATGCGGATCACGCAGCTCAAGCCGATCGGCGGCTCGTGCGCCGAGTTCGCGGGCGCCGTCACGCTCATCGGGGCTTCGCTCGGAGGCATCCCGGTGTCGACGACGCACACGATCACGGGCGCGATCATGGGCGTCGGCTCCGTGCGCCGGCTCTCGGCGGTGCGGTGGGGCGTCGCGCGGACGATCGTCTTCGCGTGGATCCTCACGATTCCGGCGTCCGCCGTCGTGGCCGGGCTCGTCTGGCTCGCGGCGTCGGCCCTCGCGCGCTGAACGGGAGCCGCTCGCGGCTCAGGACTTCGGCTTTGCGGGCGAGGGCGCGGGCGGGCGGGTCTGCACGCCGCTCTTCGTGCGGTCGCGCTTCTTGCGCAGCAGCTTTCCGAGCGAGACATTGACCGGGTGGTTCCGGGGGAGGAACGCGACGGCGTTCTTCTCGCGCCACCCGATCTCGCCCCGCAGCTCGAGGAGGATCTGGCTGTTCGGAACCTCCTTGAGACCCCGGTCGATGGCCTGAACCGCCTTGAGGCGGTTGTTGCCCGTCAGCCAGATGCGCGCGAGGTGCGCGAAGTGCTCGGCCTGGTACGGCTCCTTCTGGATCGCGATCTCACAGAAACGGGCTCCCTCCTGGACGCGCGAATGGTCGGACTTCGCGAGCGCGAGGCCGTAGTACGAGAACATGCGGCCTCGGGCCTGGATCCGCGCGACCGGCTCCTCGGCGTCGGTCTCGATCCTGAGCATGTTTTCCTTCAACTCGGGATCGGCGGCGAAGATCCTGTAAGCCTCGGAAAGGAGAACGAGCGCCTTCTGCCACTTCTGCTCGCGCACCGCCGCGACCCCGAGCTTCGTGAGCAGCATCGGGTCGCTTGTGCCGGCTTCCGCCAGCACATGGGCCGGGATCACGCTGTTTTCACGCACGGCTCGCTTTGAAGTGTCGGCCCCCCGCCGCGCGGCGTCAAGGCGCCGCCTCCGGGGTATCGTCGGGGCATGCAGACGCTGACGCTCGCCCGGGGGCGCGAGGCCGCCGCGAAGCGCCGCCATCCGTGGCTCTTCTCGGGCAGCCTCACGCGCGGCGCGCCCGTCCCCGGAGGCGCCGTGGAGGTGCGGGACGCGGACGGCCGGTACGTGGGCCGCGGGTTCGCGTCGCCGTCGTCGCCGATTGCGGCGCGCGTCTGGACGTTCGAGGACCGCCCGCTGGATGCGGCGCTCGTCGCCGGGCGGCTCGACGCGGCCGTCGCGCTGCGCGCGGCCGTGGTCCCGCCCGACACGGACGGCTACCGCCTCGTGAACGCGGAAGGCGACTTTCTGCCGGGTCTCGTCGTGGACCGCTACGGCCGCGTTCTGTCCGTGCAGGCGACGACGGAGGGGACCGAGCGGGCGCGCGACCTCTGGCTGCCGGCGCTCGCGGAGCGGTTTCCCGGCGCGACGATCGTCCAGCGCAACGACCTTCCCTCGCGCAAGGGCGAGGGCCTGCCGCTCGAGGACGAGGTGCTTCTGGGCGGGCCGTTGCCCGCGCGCGCCGCGTTCCGCGAACGCGGGCTGAACTTCGTGGCCGAGCTCGCGGGCGGCCAGAAGACGGGCTTCTTTCTCGACCAGCGCGAGAACCGGCACCTCGTGCGCGGGCTCTCCGCCGGGCGGCGCGTCCTGAACCTCTTCTCGTACTCCGGCGCGTTCGGCGTCGCGGCGCTCGCGGGCGGCGCGTCCCGCGTCGTCCACGTGGACGTCTCGCAGCCCGCGCTCGACCTCGCGCGCGAGAACCACCGCGCGAACGGCCAGCGCGTGGACGAACCCGGTGCCGAAGCCGAGTCCGTCTGCGCGGACGTCTTCGAGGACCTGCGGGTCCGCGCGGCCGCGCGGGAGACGTGGGACCTCATCGTCACGGACCCGCCCGCGTTCGCGAAGAGGCGCGGCGACGTGGACCGCGCCTGCCGCGGCTACAAGGACGTGAACCGCCTCGCGTTCAAGCTCCTCGCGCCCGGCGGGTTCCTCCTCGCGTGCTCGTGCTCGGGCCCCGTGGACGCCGATCTCTTCCAGAAAGTGATCTTCTCGGCCGCGCTCGACGCGGGCTGCGAGGCGCGCCTGCTCGAGAAGCGCGGCGCGGGCCCGGACCACCCCGTGTCGATCGACTGCCCCGAGGGTGAGTACCTGAAGGCGTTCCTCCTCTCGCGCTGACGGGGCCGTGGCACGCGCCGTGCAAAGGCGAGGCGCCATGCGAGTTGCGAGATCTCTACGGGCCTCGCTCCTCTTCGTCTCGTTCCTTTCGTACGCCCAGGTCCCGCCCGAGGCGCCGCGCATGGCGGGTGCCGTGGAGACGTCGCTCGTCGAGATCGACGCCTTCGTGACCGATCGGGACGGAAAGCCCGTGCGCGGGCTCGGGGCCGCCGATTTCGAGGTCCGGGTCGGGGGGCGCCCTGCCGAGATCGCGGGGGTCTCGGAAACCGCGAGCACGGCGGCCGCGCCCGAGCTCGCGCCACAAGCCGCGGAGCCCCTGCGCAGGCCGGCCGAGGAGCCTTCTCGGCCGTTCGTGCCCGCAGCGCGCCCGCCGCGCCACATCGTCCTCTTTCTCGACCGGCTCGAGCTGCCCGACAAGATCGACGCGAAGGGCACGTTCGAGGCGCTGCGCGAGCTCTTGCGCGCCGCCATGGGGCCCGGCGATGCGGCGTCGATCGTGTCGTGGGACCGCCGTGCGAAGGCCCTCGTCCCCTTCACGGCGGATGCCGTGACGCTGGACCGGGCGCTCGAGGCCGAGATGCAGCGGAGCTTCCGCCCTTCGGAAGAGGAGCAGACGCGCGACCGCATCCAGGACGAGTTCGCGGCTTCGGCGACGCAGCCGCCCGGTGCGGGCGCCGCGGCGGGAGAGGATGCCCGCAGCTTCACGAAGCGAGTGGCCGCGGCCGAGGCCTATGCGCGGATCCGGGCAAAAGCGGGCGCGCTGCGCGCGGTAATTGCGACGCTCGGCGGGCTTCCGGGCCGCCGAGTCCTCGTGTTCGCGAGCCAGCGCTTCTCCCTCCTGGCGGGGCTCGAGTTCTTCCTCGACCGCAGGAGCGGTCCGGATCTCCCGGCGAACGCCCGCGAGTTCAACACGCGGGGATTCGTGGATTCGGTGATCGAGGCCGCGAACGCGAACGGCGTCGTGCTCTATCCGTTCTTCCCGACTGGCTACACCGGGGGGCGCCTGTTTCCCGTGTCCGCCGCGGACCGTCCGACCTCCTATCCTCGGATCCAGTCCGGTGTCATGGGCGCGGATGCCGCCACGCGCGTGATGAACGAAACCGCCGCGCTCGGCCCGCTCGCCGAGCAGACGGGCGGCCGACTCGCCGTCGGCCCGGTGGGGGCGCGGGAGTCGGTCGCGGGGATCCTCGGCGACCTCGACCATGCCTACGTCCTGGCGGTGCATTTGCCCCCAGGACGCCTCGGCGCGAGCTTGTCGGTGTCCGTGCGGGCGAAGGACCGGCGCCTCACCGTGCGATCGAGGCGCTCGCTCGTCCTGAAGTCGGCGGAGGACCGCGTACGGGACCGGGTCCTCTCCAACCTGTTTCGCCCGGATAGCGCCTCGCGGATCGCACTCTCCCTCGCGGAGGCCGCGCGAGTCGAGGTCGCCTCGGGGAAGCGGCTCGTGACGATCCCGCTGCGAGTCCCGTTCGAGAACCTCGCGGGCGTGCCGTCGGCGCGCGGGCGGAGAGTGAGCCTCACCTTCTTTGTGGCGGTGTCGGGGGTAGACGGCTCCTTCTCCGAGGTTCTCACTCAGAAAAAGTCGTTCGAGATCCCCCGCGAGGATCTCGATCGGGCGCGGCGGGGCGCCTTCACCTATCGGCTGCCCGTCGCGATCGGGCGCGGCGACGGGAGGATTTCGGTCGGCGTCTTCGACGACGTCGGCCGCGATGCGGGGTTCCTGCTTCTCGAGATCGAAGGGGCCGGCGCGGTCCGTCTCCAGTCCATGGGACGCCCCGGGGTGGCACGGGTCCTGCTGCATCGCGTCGCATGAAATGCTTCCGGACGCTCCTCGCTGCGGCGTTAGCGCTGCCCGTGACGACTCTCGCGCAGGCGCCGACGGCGCCGCACCGCGTCGCGGGATCGGTCGAAACGTCGATCCTCGAGTTGGATGCCGTCGTGACGGACAAGGACGGGCGACCCGTGTCCGGCCTCAAGGCCTCGGACTTCGACGTGAAGATCGGCGGCAAGCGCGTCGCGATCGAGAATTTCTACGAGCGCAGGACCCTTCCTGCCGGCGCCGCGGAATCCGGCGCGCCCGAACCCGGGCAGCCGGCCGCGCCGGCGGCAGCTGCTGCGGCCGGGGTGCGGCGCCCGCCGCGGCACCTCGTTCTCTTCCTGGACCGCCTCTACCTGTGGGAAAAGTGGAAGTCGGATGCCACCTTCGACGCCCTTCGGGACGTCCTCCACCGGATGGTTGCCGAGCCCGGGGACGACGCGATGATCGTCACGTGGGACCGCGCGATCGGCGCGGTGATTCCGTTCACGTCCGACCTCGTTCCCCTCGAGCGCCTTCTCGAGAAGGAGCGGATGCGGAGCCGCCAGCCCCTCCCGGAGGAGACGACGATCCGCCAGCTCGTCGACGAGGCCACGTGGTTCGCGACCAACCCGGTGTCCTCGGGAGCGGGCGGCGTCGAGGTGAGCCAGCGCGCGGCCCAGGCCGAGGCGTACGCCGCCATGCGCGCGAAGTCCGCGGCGCTGAAGGCCGTCTGCGCGGCGATCGGCGGGCTGCCGGGCCGAAAGGTCCTCGTCCACGCGAGCCACCGCTTCTCACGGATCGCGGGGCTCGAGTTCTCGGCCGGGGGGCTCGACGCGCAGGAGTTCAACGCGATGGCGATGGTGGATTCCGTCGCGGAGGCGGCAAACGCGAACGGCGTCACGATGTACACGTTCTTCCCCGAGGGCTGGAACGAGGACGGGACATCGGTGCGCGCGGACATCAGGCACAGCGCGCTGGCCGCGGGCGTCGGGACGAACGTCCTCGGCCTCTCGGACGCCGTGGTGCACAACGAGGCGGCGGCGCTCGAGGTCGTGGCCGACAGGACGGGCGGGACGTTCTCGCTCGGCTGGCGCGAGGGCCCGGCTCTCGCGGCGCGCGTCGTCGCGGACGTCGAGTCGTCGTACTCGCTCGGCGTCGCCGCGACGGGCGGCAAGCCGGGAACGTCGCAGGCCGTGAAGGTCACGGTGCGCAACCCGGCGCTCACGGTGAGGGCGCGCCGGGCCGCCCTCGAGCGCACTCCCGAGGAGCGCGTCGAGGCGCGCGTCCTCTCGAACCTCTTCCGGCCCGAGCCCCCGTCGCGCCTGCGCGTGTCGCTCGACTCGGCTTCCGTCGAGGCGGCGAAGAAGAAGACGACGGCGACGCTGCGGGTGCGCGTGCCGATCGGCGGCCTCGCGAAGACGCCGTCGGCGCGCGGGGAGAGCGGCGCGTTCTCGGTCTTCGTCGTGTCGGCCGCCGCGGACGGCGCGTTCACGGAGGTCGTGCGTCAGCGCAGACCGTTCGAGATCGCGCGGGCGGACGCCGAGAAGGCGGCCGCGGGCCACTTCACGTACGAGGTGCCCGTCGTGGTCGGCTCCGGGGAGGCGCGGATCTCGGTGGGCGTCTGGGACGAGGTCGGCAAGGACGCCGGCTTCCTGCTCGTCGAGGTCCGGGACGGACAGGCCGCCGTGCGTCGATAATCGAGGGAGATGCCTCCCGCCCTGCCGCGCGTCGCCCTCGTCGGGCCGTTCCCGCCGGTCCGCAGCGGCATCGCCGACCAGGACGCGCGCCTCCTCGCCGCGCTGCGGCGGCTCGGCGTCGACCCGCTCGTCGTCGGCTTCTCGCGGATGTACCCCCGCTTCCTGTATCCGGGGACTTCGGAATACTCGGAAGAAGAGAAGAAGATTTTCTTAGAAGGTGAAGAGGGGAGAGAAGCAGGGCGGCCGGCGGTCTTTCCGCGGCCCGGCAGCGCTCCTTCGCTCGATGGGCTCAACCCGTACTCGTTCGTTCGGGCGGCCCGCTTTCTTTCACTCGAAGAAATCTCTCTCCTCATCCTTCCCTGGTGGACCTCGTATTTCGCCCCCCACGTAACGCTCCTTCTCTCCACTCTCGGCGCCGAGCGGCCCTCCGCCGTCCGCCTCCTCCTCTGTCACAACGTCTTCGACCACGAGGCGCATCCGCTGAAGGACGCGCTCACGCACGCGGTGCTCCGCCGGGCCGACCGCTTCGCCGTCCAGAACGCGCGGAGCGCGCGCGAGGTGGCAGCCGAACGGCCGGACGCGCCGATCGCAGTCGTGCCGCACCCGGCCGAGCCGCGCGCGGTCCTCCCGGACCGCGACGCGGCGCGCGGGCAGCTCGGCGTCCCGCTCGACGTGCCCGTGTTTCTCTTCAGCGGCCTCCTGAGGCCCTACAAGGGCTGGGACGTCCTCCTCGACGCGTTCGCGGCGCTGCGCCGCGAGGTGCCGCGCGCGCTCCTCGTCCTCGCGGGCGAGCCGTGGGGCGAGGCGCGCCGGCTCGAGGCGTGGGCGCCCGCCGGCGTCCGCCTCGAGCTGCGCTACCTGCCCGAGAAGGAGCGCGGCCTCTGGTTCGCCGCCGCGGACGCCGTCGTCTGCCCGTACCGTCACGCGACGGGCTCGGGCATCGCCGCCGACGCGCTCGCGTACGGCCGGCCCGTGATCGGCTCGCGCGTGGAGGGCCTCGAGGACGTCGTTGAGGACGGACACAGCGGCCTCCTCGTCCCTCCCGGCGATGCGGCTGCGCTCGCGCGCGCAATGGCTCTCTTCGTCCGCGAGAACCTCGGGCCGCGTCTCGGAGCCGGCGCCGCGCGCCTCCGGGCCTCGTTCGGACCCGACGACCACGCGCGCCGCGTGCTCGCGCTCGGCGGCGTGACGGCCTGATCGCGCGCGGTTGGTAGACTCGAGAGCGTATGGGCCAGGTACGCATGTTCCGAGACCGCGTCGTCTCGATGGAGCAGACGCAGGAGATCGGCGAGAAACACATCGACCTTCTGACGGCGCTCGCGACGGAAGCGCTTCCGGGCTATGCCCTCAGCGAGCACGGGCTCGAGCACGAGCAGGACCTCTACGTCCTGACGGTGGCGAACGCCGACACGGGCGAGACCCGCCGCGTCGCCTTCACGCGCATGGTGCTGAGCGACGCGGACCGCATTCCCGCAATCGTCGCGGACGCCGCGGCGCCGGTACGCGCCCGCATCGTCGACCTCATCCGGAGGGAGTCCGCGAGTCCGCGCATCCTCGTCACGATCCGCGCGCTCCTGACGGATGACGAGCGGGTGGAAGCGGACGGGATCGAGGCCGAGTGGAGGAAGAAGCACGAGGCGGAGCTCGCGGCGAAGAAGGCCGAGGACGAGCGCCGGCAGCGCGAACGCCAGCGCGTCAAGCAGCAGGAAGACGCGCGGCGGCAGGCGCAGCGCGAGCGCGAGAAGCGCCAGCGCGCCGCGCAGGGCAGCGGGAGAGAAGCCCCAGCGGCGCCGCAGCAGCCCGGCGAGGGCGGCGGCAAGCGCCGGCGGCGGCGCGGCCGCGGCGGTTCGGGGCGGGGCGCCGCGCCCGGCGGCGCCGGGCAGCCCGCGGCGCAGGGGCAGGCGGCCCCTCAGGCCCAGGCGCCGCGAGAGCCCCGTCCGCAGCGTCCCCCGCAGCAGCAGCGTCCCCCACAGCAGCAGCGGCCTCCGCAGGGAACTCCCGGCGGCGAGGCCGGCGGCCCGAGGCCCGAGGGCGGCGGAGGCGGACGGCGGCGGCGGCGGCGCGGGCGCGGCCGGGGTCCGGGCGGGAATCCGGGGACCGAGGGCGGCGGGACTCCGCCTCCTCCGGCGTCGGGCTAGCTCAGGCTCAGAGGACGGCGCCGCAGCGCGGACAGAAGACGAACCCGTCCGTCTGCTCGTGCGCGCAGCTCACGTCCAACCGGGCGGGAGCGGGCAGCTCGACCGCGTCGTCCACGGGTACGAGGCGTACGCGCACGCCGTGCGAGTCCGCGGCGATGAGGTCCACGCGCCGGCGCGTCGCGGGAGCGCCGGGCAGCGCGGCTTCCGCGACGAAGCCCTCGGTGCGGGCGCAACGGCCCTGGAACCACGCTACGAGCGGAGACAGGAGCGCGACCGAGAGGCGGCGCGTGACGGCGGGGTGCGCCGCGTCGAACGTGCGCAGGAAGGCGCCGTGCGTGTCGGCGCCGAGCTCGAGCTCCGTGGCGTCGAAGCGCAGGGCCTCGGCGAGGAGCGCGCGGCCGAGGCGGTCGATCCAGTCCTCGTCCGGAACGGGAACTGCCGCCGGAGCGGGTGCGGCCGCCGGGGCGGGCGCCGCCGCGACGGGCGAGGGCGCGCGGCCCGCGGGGCCGGCTTCGAACTTCTCGATGACGTCCTCGAGGACCGGGTCGGGCGCGACGAAGATCTCGACGGAGAAGCCGCTCGCGATCGAGAGGTTCTTCTGCAGGACGATGTTCTGCGGGTCCGAGATCGCGACGTGCAGGATCTTCCCCGAGAGGGAGAACGGGAACGCGCGGAAGCGCCGCCGCTCCTTGGCTGGAAGGCACTCGACGATGTCCGGGTCGGCCGAGAGAAGGGTCGCGCGGGAAACGCCGGGCAGTCCGTACGCCTGGGAGAGGGCGGCGGTCAGCGTCTCCTCGCTGACGGCGCCGGTCGAGAGAAGCGCGCGCTCGATCGTCCCCCCGTGCGTCTTCTGCCACGTGGACGCGCGGCTCAGGCGGCGGACCGTGAGGTCGCCCGCCTCGGCGAGCAGGTCTCCGACTCCCAGGTTGACGGGCATGTCCACCGAATATTTAGCACGATCCGGGCCGGGGCCAGCGGGCGCTAAACCGACGAAACGTGTCGCTCGAGGCCGCCAGCCCCGACTTCGGGGGGCCGCGGCCCGACAGAAACTGTCGGTCAGCCCTTCGGAAAGTACTCGCGCCACCTCTGGTCGACGAGGGCGATCGTCGACGGATCGGCCTCGACGACGCCGGGCATCCACGGCTTCGTCCGGGCGTCGATCACGACCGGCGGCGAGAACGCGAGGTGATTCCGCACGACGCGCGTGGCGCCGTGGATGTCGGCCGCCGGCTCGAAACGCGTGAAGACACTCCAGAGAAACGCGCGCTCGTCCTTCGCGGTCGCCGCCGCGTCGTCCGCGAGGACGACGAGCGGCCACGCCGCGAGCGCCGGGTCCGACGCGAGGCGGTCCGCGTAGGCGCGGTCGTCCGCGTACGCGGGCCCCTCGACGACGAGCGCGCCCGGCGCGAAGACGGCGGCGGCCGCCGCCCCGGCCGGGAGCGGGCCGCGGAACTCCGCGGGGAGGTCGCGGATCGCTTCGCCGAGGCCGAGGAGGACGCCCTTGCTGCCCTCATTCACCTTCGGGCCCGTGTAGTCGAGCGTGTCCATCGCGAGGTTCCCGAAGACGAAGAGGTCCGTCTCGAACCGGCAGCGCGCGAGGACGTGCCCGAGGAGTCCCTTGAAGTCGCGGAGGTCGCGACGCGCGTCCGTCACGAGGAGAAACTTCGTGAGCGCGAGCTGACCCTCGCCGAGGATCCGGAACGCCGAGGCCATCGCCTCGCGCCCGTAGCGGTCGCGGACGACCGCGGCCGCGAGAGAGTGGAAGCCCGTGTCGCCGTAGCTCCAGAGGGCGACGACGGACGGCATCACGAGCGGGAAGAGCGGCGAGAGCAGCTCCTGCAGCGTGTCCCCGATGTAGAAGTCCTCCTGCCGCGGCTTGCCGACGACCGTGGCGGGGAAGATCGCGTCCTTGCGGCGGAAGACGCGGTCCACCTCGAGGACGGGGTAGGCGTGCTGGAGGGAGTAGTAGCCGTAGTGGTCTCCGAACGGCCCCTCGGGCCGGCGCACCTTCGGCGGCACCTTGCCCGTGATCGCGAACTCGGCGCGCGCGACGAGCCGGTGCGGGGCGCCCGCGGCGTCGGCCATCTCGAGCTTCTTCCCCAGGAGGAGCGACGCGACGAGGAGCTCGGGCACGCCCTCGGGGAGAGGCGCGATCGCGCCGAGGATGAGCGCGGGCGGGCCGCCGAGGAAGATCGTGAGCGGCAGCGCCTCGCCCTTCGCCTCGGCCGCGTGGTAATGGAAGCCGCCGCCCTTGCCGATCTGCCAGTGGACGCCCGTCGTGCGCGGGCCGTGGATCTGGATGCGGTACATCCCGAGGTTGGACTCGTGCCTGTCGGGGTGTTCCGTGTAGACGAGAGGGAGGGTGAGGAACGGCCCGCCGTCCTCCGGCCACCCCGTGAGCGCGGGCAGGCGCGTGAGGTCCGGCGTCGTCTCGACGACGTCGGTCACGGGCGCCGCGTGCGCCCGCGTCGTCCCGACGCGCAGCGCCTCGCCGAAGAACGAGCGGAATTTCCAGAGCGAGGCGGGTGTCGGCGGGACGAGCTCCGTCGCGGCGCGCGCCGCGGTCTTCACGAATTCCAGCGGCCGCCCGCCGAACGCGAGCGCGAGGCGCTTCGGCGTGCCGAAGAGGTTCGTGACGACCGGAAAGTCGGAGCCGCGGGGGCGCGTGAAGAGGAGGGCGGGACCGCCCTCCTCGATCACGCGCCGGTGGATCTCGGGGATCTCGAGGCGCGGGTCGACCTCGGCCTCGACGACGGCGAGGTCGTTCTCCTTGCGGAGCGCGTCGAGGAACGCGCGCAGGTCTCTCAGGCGAACTTGTCCGTCGCGGCCACGAGGCCCCGGGTGTTCGGCGGCTCCCAGGCGCTGTGGCCGGCGTCGGGCGAGATGATGAGGTCCGCCTCGGGCCACGCGCGGTGGAGCGCCCACGCGCTGAAGATCGGGCAGACGACGTCGTAGCGGCCCTGGACGATGACGCCGGGGATGTGGCGGATCTTCCCGGCGTCGCGCAGCAGCTGGCCGTCGACCTCGAAGAAGCCCTTGTTCGCGAAGTAGTGGGCCTCGATGCGCGCGAAGGCGAGCGCGAACTCGTCCTCCTCGTAGTGGCCGGCGAACGAGGCGTCCGGCAGGAGCTTGGACGTCGCGCCCTCCCAGCCGCTCCAGATCTTCGCGGCCGCGAGACGCACCGCCGGGTCGTCGCTCGTGAGGCGTTTGTGGTACGCCGTGACGAGGTCGCCGCGCTCGGCCTCGGGGATGTGCGCGAAGTACGGCTCCCACGCGTCCGGGTAGATGATCGACGCGCCCTCCTGGTAGAACCAGTCGATCTCCTTCTTGCGCAGGAGGAAGATCCCGCGCAGGACGAGCTCCGTCACGCGGTCCGGGTGCTTCTCGGCGTACGCGAGCGCGAGCGTCGAGCCCCACGAGCCGCCGAAGACCTGCCAGCGGTCGATCGCGAGATGCGCGCGCAGCTTCTCGATGTCCGAGACGAGGTCCCACGTCGTGTTCGCCTCGAGGCTCGCGTACGGCGTCGACTTGCCGCAGCCGCGCTGGTCGAAGACCACGATGCGGTACTTGTCCGGGTGGAAGAAGCGGCGCACCTTCGGGTCCGAGCCGCCGCCGGGGCCGCCGTGGAGAAACACGGCGGGCTTGCCCTTCGGGTTTCCGCTCTCTTCCCAGTAGAGGGTGTGGACGTCCGAGACCTTGAGCATCCCCGTGCGATACGGCTCGATCGGGGGGTACAGCCAGCTGACGGGGTCCTTGACCGGGTGCGACATGCGAACCTCCGCCCGCATCCTGCCAGAGTCCGGGGTCCTCCGCGCGTCAGGCCCGCGGGGCGGGGGGCGCAAGGTCGGCGAGGCTCGTGGCCCTGAGGCGCGCGAGGAACTCGCGCCGCACCGGGGCGAGGAGGCGGGCCGCCGCCGCCGGTGCTTCGGGAAAGGCGGCCTCGAGGTCGCCCTCCTTTCCCAGCGCGAGGACGACGTCGGCGAGCGTGATCTCGACGGCCGGCCGGCCGAGGACGAATCCTCCCGTCCGGCCACGCCTGCTTCGCAACAGTCCCCGGTCGACGAGGCGGCCGAGAATTTTTGCGAGGAATGGCGCCGGGACGCCCGAGACCTCCGCGAGATCCTTCACGCCCCGGCCCTTCCCGGCGGGACCGCGCGGGTCGAGGAGAGGCAGCGCCTCGAGCGCGATCTCCTGCGCGCGGGAGAAGAACATCAGCTCTTCGCGAGGAAGGCGTATTGCGCGCTCGTGAGGGGGACGACGGAGAGGCGGCCGATGCGGACGAGCGGGGAGTCGGAGAAGAGGGAAGAAGATTTGATTTCTTTGAGTGGAACAGGGCGAGGGAGGGGGCTGCCCGCGCGAAGGGTGACTCGCGGTTCCGAGGCCGTTTTAGGATTTTCTTCGAAGGTGGGTGTGGCCACGGTCGCGGCACCCACTGCGGCCTTCTCGCTGCCCGTGTGGTAGATGACGACACGGTCGCCCTTCTTCAACGATCGCAAGTGCTTCAGCGCCACGGGGTTTTTCACGCCCGTCCACACCGTCTCTTTCTCTCTAAGAAGATCTTCGAACGAATAGTCCCCTGGTTCCGTCTTCACCAGCCAGTCCGCCATCCTCCGCCTCCTTCGCCCGTCTTCCTCAGCCCACCTGCCGGAGGGCGTTCGTGATTTTCGTGAACGCGGCTCGCGCGGCCGGGAAGAGGCCGCCGAAGAAGCCCATGACGAGCGAGAAGACGATGCCGGTCGCGAGGAGGGCGGGCGTGAGGCGGAACGCGAAGACGACCTCGGAGAACGTCGCGAAGTTCGTCGTGCCCGTGACGCCCGAGAGCGCGAGCTTGACGGCGAGGAGGCCGAGGAAGCAGCCGACGATCCCGCCGAGGAGTGCGAGGCAGAGGGACTCGAAGACGAACGAGACCAGGACCGCGAGCCGCCCGAAGCCGAGGGCGCGGAGCGTCGCGATCTCGCGCGTGCGCGCCGAGACGGCCGCGTACATCGTGTTCATCGCGCCGAAGCACGCGCCGATCGCCATGACGATCCCGACGAAGAAGCCGAGGAACTTGATCGGCGCCGCCGTGGAGGTCTGGTCGTCGTAGTACTTGCGCTCGACCTTGCCCTCGAGCGCGAGGCGGGGATCGCCCGCGAGGCCGGCGACGAACTGGTCGCGAGCCGCGCGGCCGGACGTCTTCGCGAGGACCGACGAGTAGCCCCCCCGCTTGAAGTCCGTGACCATCCCTTCGACGTCCGTCCAGATCTCGCTGTCGGGCGCGGTGCCGCCGGCGTCGAAGAGGCCGACGACGGTCCAGCGGTAGGCGCCGAACCGGATCGTCTGGCCCGTCGTGCAGTCCTTGAAACGCTTGCTCACGCTCTTGGAGACGACGACTTCCGACTTGCCGGGCGCGAACCAGCGGCCCTCGACGAGCGTGAGGCCGGGGCGCAGCTTCATCCCCTTCTCGCCGATACCGCGGATCGTCACGTTCGAGGAGCCGCCGCCGAGCTTCTCGAGGTTCAGGACGACGACGAGCTCCTGCGACGCCAGCGGCTTGCCGTCGGCGTCCGGCGCGACTCCCGGGAGAGTCAGGATGAGCGGGACCTGGTCGCGCGAGACGCCCGACTGCAGCTCGGACTGCGAGTTCTGCCTGAGGACGAGGACGTTGCTGTCCGAGCCCGAGGCCGTGAACACGCGCGTGAGCCCCTCGCCGAGCGCCATGACGCAGAGGAAGACCGCGACGACGAGCCCGATCCCGAGGACCGTGAGCGAGGTCGTGACCTTCCGGACGAAGAGGTTGCGGATGTTGTACTTCAGGGGGATGCCGAGCATCGAGGGGCTCCTCCTACGCGACGAGACGAAGGCCGTCCGTGATGGGGCGGCGGACGGACCTGATGGCGGGGACGAGGCCGGCGAGAACGCCGACGAGGATCGTGACGCAGAACGCCCCGGCGAGGACGTCGGGGTAGAGGCGCAGGGCGGCGGCGAGCGAGGCGACCGGCGTCATCATGACCGCGGCGCGCAGCCGCGGGAAGACCGCGACGTAGATCCCGAGGCCGAGCGTCGCGCCGAAGAGCGCGAGGAGGACGCTCTCGGACAGCAGGATCCCGAAGAGCGTGCGCCGCGGAAAGCCGATTGCCCGGAGGACGGCGATCTCCGTGACGCGCTCGCGCGCCGACATCGCCATCGTGTTCGCGGCGATCAGGAGGACGACGGCCGCGATGACGGCGGTGAGGGTCCGGAAGAAGAGCTTCACGTTCCCCAGCAGCGCCACGTAGTTGTTCTGGAATTCCTTCTCCGTCTCGGCGCGCACCGGCCACGTCGAGTTCTCGAAGGCCGCGTTGATGCGCGGGATGAGGTCGCGCGTCGCCGCCGCGTCCACGGCCTTGAGCCAGATCATCGTGTAGAGGCCCGCTCGGGACGGGAGGGCCTCGTCGATGACTTTCTGGTCGAAGAAGACGGAGGCCTCGTTCTGGCCGCGGTACGCGGCCCGGATCGTGAACGTGTACGTCCCCGGCCAGATGTCGCCGACGAGCGTGATCTGCTGGCCGATCGTCCAGCCGTACTTCTTCATCAGGATGTCGCCCACGAGGAGGCCGCTCCGGTCGGCCTTCCACGCCTCGGCCGAGCCGGCCACGATCCCGGAGGCGTCGAAGATGTCGAAGAAGGCGACCGGGTCGACCGCGAAGCGCTGGAAAACGTGAAAGGCGGAGAAGTCGACGTACCGCCCGCCGAACCAGTTGAACGGCATCGCGGCCTTCACGCCGGGCATCTGCCGGATCTTCTCGAGGTGCGCCGCGGGCAGGACGTTCGCGAAGGAGACTTTGTGCCGCACCGCGATCCGGAACATCCCCTTGCCCATGGAGGGGTCGGCGTCGAGCATCGCGACGAACGTCCCGAGGAGGCAGATCACGAAGAACGGCAGCAGGATCGAGCCGATCGTCAGACCCGAGCGCGTCTTCTTGCGCAGCAGGTTCTTCAGGACGAGCGGCAGGAACTTCATCAGCCGACCTGTCTCAGGCCGTCCGTGATGGAGCGCTGCGACGAGCGGATGGCGGGCACGAGACCCGCGAAGAGGCCGACGAGGAGAGTCACGACGAACCCCGCGGCAAGGACGGCCGGAAAGATCTTCATCCCGGCCGCGAAGCCGGCCATCGGCGAGTAGAGAAGCGCTTGCCTGAAGGCCGGAAAAACCGCGACGAAAACGCCGAGCCCGAGAAGGCCCCCGACGGCCGACAGGAGAACGCTCTCGCCGAGGATCAGGCCGAGGATCGTCGCCTTCGGGTAGCCGAGCGTCCGAAGGACCGCGATTTCCGTGACGCGCTCTCTCGCGGCCATCGCCATCGTGTTCCCCGCGATCAGGAGGATGACGAAGGCGATGATCACGGAGATCGACGTCAGGAGGAACTTCACGTTTCCGAGCATCGACACCCAGGTGTTCTGAAACTCCTTCTCGGTCTCCGTGCGCGTCGGATAGGAGCCGTTGTCGAAGAGGTCGTCGACCTGTTTCGGGAGCCGGCCGGCGGACTGCGCCGAGTCGGCCTTGATCCAGAACCAGCCGACGAAGCCCTTCACGCGCGGGAGCGCCTCCTCGAGGTACGCGTGGTGGAAGTACACGCCCGACTCGTCCGGCCCCTCGAAGACGGCGCGGATCGTGAGCTCGGGGTTCACGGGGTAGATGTCGCCCTTCAGCGTGACCTTCTGCCCGAGCTTCCAGCCGTACTTCTTCATGAGGAGCCGGCCGACGAGGACGCCGGTGCGGTCCTTCGCCCACTCGTCGCCCGTGCCCTCGACGATCTTCGCCTCGTCGAAGACCCTGAGGAGGGCCTCGGGATCCTGCGTCGAGAAGCGCGCGAAGTTGTTGAAGGCCGACTGGTCGACGTACTGCCCGCCGAACCACTGCATCCGCACGACCTCGGCGACGCCGGGCAGCTGGCGGATCTTCGCCGTGTGGCCGTCCACGAGCCAGTTCGTGATCGAGACCTTGTGCCGCGTGATGAGCCGCCACATCGCGCGGCCCTCCGGCGGATCCGTCTCGAGCGCGGCGAGGAGCGTTCCGAGGATGCAGATCACGAAGAGGGGCAGCAGGATCGATCCGAGCGTCAGCAGCGAACGCGTCTTCTTGCGGAAGAGGTTCTTGAAGACGAACGGAAAGAACTTCATCAGCCTACCCGCCTCAGGCCGTCCGTGATGGAGCGCCTCGCGGCTCCGACGGCGGGGACGATCCCGGCGAAAAGGCCGATGAAAACCGAGATCCCGAAGCCCACGGCGAGGACGGACGGGTAGATCGTCATGCCCGCGGCGAAGCCTGCCATCGGCGTGTTCATGAGGAAGGCCTTGAAGCCCCCGAACCCGAGCGCGAACAGGCCGAGGCCGAGGAGCCCGCCCAGGAGCGCGAGGAGCAGGCTCTCGGCGAGGATCATCCCGAGGATCGTCCCCTTCTGGTAGCCGAGCGTCCGGAGGACGGCGATCTCGTTGACGCGCTCGCGGGCGGCCATCGCCATGGTGTTCGCGGCGATCAGGAGGATCACGAACACGATCGCGCTGCTGATGCCGTTCAGCATGACCTTGACGTTCCCGAGCATCTGGACGAAGCCGTTCTGAAACTCCTTCTCGGTCTCCGTTTTCGTCGGCGCGTCGGTGTTGTCGAACATCTCGTCGATCTGCTTCGGCAGGCGGGCGACGGCCTCCGCGTCCTTCGCCCTGATGTAGAACGTTCCGATGCGGCCCTTGACGCGCGGGAGCGCCTCTTCGACGTATGCCCAGTTGAAGAAGAGGGCGGCGCTGTTCCCGGCCGGGCCGTCGTAGATCGCGCGGATCGTGAGCTCGAGGTTCACGGGGTAGATGTCGCCCTGGAGGACGACCTTCTGTCCGACCTTCCAGCCGAACTTCTTCACGAGCTCCGTGCCGACCATCGCCCCGGAGCGGTCGGCGAACCAATCCTGCGCGCTCCCCTCGATGATGCGCACCTCGTCGAGGATCCGGAGGAGCTTCTCGGGCTCGACGCCGAAGCGCGCGAAGAAGTTCTTCGGCGCGTAGTCGACGTACTTCCCGCCGAACCAGCACCAGACGGACATCTCCTCGACGCCGGGGAGCGTCTGGATCCGCCCCCGGTACGACTCCGGAATCCAGTTCGACAGCGAGACCTTGTGGCGGACGACGATCCGGTACATCCCCGCTCCCGAGGCCGGGCGGTCGAGCGTCCGGATGAGCGTGCCGAAGAGACACACGACGAACAGCGGAAGGAGGATCGAACCCAGCGTCAGCAGAGAGCGGGTCTTCTTGCGGAACAGGCTCTTGAAGACGTACGGGAAGAACTTCACCTCTCCTCCGGGGATCTCAGGTGGCCGACGCCGAGATCGCGGCCGCCATGCCGACGGCCTTGCCCTTCTCGGCGTGGACGTCCTCCTTGAGGACGCCCTTGTCGAGGTGGACGAGCCGGTGCGCGCGCGACGCCGCCTTCGGGTCGTGCGTCACCATGACGATCGTCTTCCTGAACTCGGCGTTGAGCCGCTCCATGAGGATCAGGATCTCCTCGCCGCTCTTCGAGTCGAGGTCGCCCGTCGGCTCGTCCGCCACGAGGAGCTTCGGGTCGGTCGCGATCGCGCGCGCGATGGCGACGCGCTGCTCCTGCCCGCCCGAGAGCTGGCGCGGGTAGTGGTCCATGCGGTCCGCGAGGCCGACGACCGAGAGCGCGAGCTCGACCTGCTTCCTGCGGCGCGCGCGGTTCAGGTTCGTGAGGAGGAGCGGCAGCTCGACGTTTTCGTAGGCGGTCAGGACGGGCACGAGGTTGTAGAGCTGGAAGATGAAACCGACGTTGGCGCTCCGCCACTTCGCGAGCGCCGCCTCGCTCATCTTCGAGACCTCCGCGTCGCCGACGAGGATGCGCCCCGACGTCGGGCGGTCGATCCCGGCGATGAGGTTCAGGAGCGTCGTCTTGCCCGAGCCCGAAGGGCCCATGAGCGCGACGAAGTCCCCGTCCTCGACGCTCAGCGAGAGCTTGTCGAGGACGGTGAGCACCTGCGTGTCGCGGGTGTACTGCTTGACGAGCGAGTCGATCTGGATGAGAGGGGTCGCCATGCGGCTCTCCTTCGTTCCCGGGGGATCAGTCTTTTTTGAGGCGGACGTTCTGCTCGCGGCGCCAGGCGTGCGTCGCCGCCGCGGCGTCGGCGACGATCTCCTCGCCGCCGGAAACGCCGGAGGCGACCTCGACCTGCGTGCCGGACGCCGCGCCGAGGACGAGCGGCCGGAAGACGGCCTTGTCGTTCGCGACGACGAGGACGCCCTTCTCGCTTCCGATCGTGACGACCGAGGCGGACGGCACCATGACCTTCGGCTTCGCCTTCTCGTCGACCTTCGTCTCCGGGTTCAGGAAGACGACGCGGCAGGACATCTCGGGCAGCACCCGCGCGTCCTTGCCGGAGATCTCGATCTTGACCTTCACGGAGCCCTTCTGGCGGTCGGCCGTCGGGACGATCTGGCGCAGGCGCGCCTTGTAGGGCTTGTCGGGGTACGCGTCGAGCGCGACCTCGGCGGGCTGGCCGATCGAGAGCTTCGCGACGTTCTGCTCGTTGATGTCGGCCTCCATCTCGAGGGACGAGAGGTCGACGATGACCGCGAACGTCGCGCCCGCCGAGCCGGCGCCGCCGAAGCCCTGCGGGGCGACCGTCTCACCGAGGAACGCCTTCTTCACGGTCACGACGCCGTCGATCGGCGCGTAGATCTCGGCGTTCTTGATGAGCTCGTCGGTGTACTTGACCTGCTGCTCGGCCGCGGCGATCTGGGCCGTGAGCGCGCGCACCTGCGAGTCCGCGGCGTCGAACGCCTGCTGCGAGCCGATCTTCTGGTCGAGGAGGGACTTGGCGCGGTCGCGCTCGCGGCGCGCGTTCTCGAGCTGCGCGAGGACCTGGTCGCGCGACGCGACGTACTGCCGCCTCTGCGCCTCCAGCTCCTGCGACTCGAGCCGGGCGACGAGCTCGCCCTTCTTCACCTTCTGGCCTTCCTCGAGGTTCAGCCAGGCGACGCGCCCGACCGACTTCGGGGAGATCTCGGCCTTCGAGCGCGCGACGACGTAACCCGACGCCGTGAGGACGGTCGAAGCTTGCGTCGGCGTCACGATCGCGACGCGCGTCGTCGCGACCTCGGGCGGCCGGATCGCGACCCCTTTGCTGCGGGCGAGGAAGAAGAGGACCGCAACCGCCGCGACGCACGCGGTCGCGACGCCGGCCCAGAGGAGGCGCCGCGGGGAGGGCTCGTCGGCGCGGTCGATGCGGAGGCCTGTGAGGTCGGCGGACTTGTTGATGGGTTCCATAAGCAATTCAGACTCGACAGTACGATATCCGATGGGCGCTCGTTTCAGGATGGGGTCGTTTTTCGGCGAACGGACGGTCCCGACCGGCGAACGGCGGGCCGCTCAGGGCGCGACGAAGGCGTCCCAGAAATCGCAGTTCGCCGTCCGGACTCCGAAGCCGGAGGTCACGACGTCGTCGAGCAGGATCACCGGGTCGGAGGCGACCTCGTAGCGCGGCCAGGCGGGTGCGCCCGCGCCGTTCGGATCGCCCGTGGCCGCGAGACGGCTCCAGAAACCGCCCATCGAGTCCGCGAGAGCGAGCTCGAGGGACGAGGGCGCGAAGAGAGGCACGTCCGTGAGCGTCCGGAACACGAAGGGAAGCTCCAGGCCGTGGTACGCGCCCAGCGCCCGCTTCGCGCCGGAGTCGAGGGCGTGCGTGAAGAAGTAGCGGAACACGCTCTCGGCCTGACTTGCCCGCGCGGCGCGCGCGATCCGCCTTGCGGGGCACACGAACCGGGAGTCCGTCGTCACGGCGACGTAGGCCTTCGTCGGCGTCGCGTAGGCGCTCGCGGGGTACCGGTTCAGCACGAGCCCCCCGAGCAGGGCCCCGTACTGCGCGACGACCGCGGCCTGGTACTGCGCGTCCGAGGAGAGCGTCGGCGCGTAGGCCGACGTTTCGTCCGCGTTCGCGCCCACGACGAACGGGACGTGGTTGTGCGTGCCTTTCGTGAGGGCGACGATCGGGCTGTCCTCGAGCAGCCAGCCGTCCACGTTCGGTCCGTAGAGCTGGCCGGCGCTCGAGACGACGTTCGCGAGGCCCGGGACCGCCGAGACGACCGCCGCCGCCGGGAGAGCGCGCATGCACGCTCCCGTGTCGGCCGCCGCGCCGCAGCCGGCGGCCTGGACGATCGTGTTTCCGAAAACCTCGACCTTCGCGAGCGTCTCCTGCCCGCAGCCCCCGCTCTCCATGAGCGCGCTCGCGAAGAGTCCCTTCGCGAGCGGGGACGCGACGAGCGCGCAGACGTCCACGGCGCCGGCCGACTCACCGAAGATGAGGATCCTCGCGGGATCGGCTCCGAAGGCGGCGGCGTTGCGCCGGACCCATCCGAGGGCCGCGATCTGGTCGAGTATTCCGTAGTTGCCCGACACGCGGCGCGGGCTCTCGGCGTCGAGGAAGGGCTGCGCGAGGAAGCCGAGCGCGTTGAGACGGTAGTTGATCGTGACGACGACGACGCCCTGGCGCGACGCGAGGTGCGCTCCGTCGTAGATGAACTCGGTCCCGGACCCCTGCACGTTGCCGCCCCCGTGGATGAAGAAGAGGACGGGCGCCGGAGAGGCCGGCGGTGCCGCGGGTTTCCAGACGTTCAGGAAGAGGCAGTCCTCGGCGCCCTCCAGCGGGCCCGTTCCCGGATCCTGGAACTGCAGGCACGTGCTTCCGGCCGCATCGGCCGGCCGGACGCCGGAGAAGGGCTCCACTCCCACCGGCGGCCTCCAGCGCAGGGGCCCGACGGGAGGCGCCGCGTAGCGGATGCCCCTGAACGCGATCGAGCTCTCATCGTGCACGCCGCGGTAAGCGCCCTCCGTCGTGAGCGCGACGTCCGTCTGCGGGGCAACCGTCACGGTCACGGACGCCGCGGCGTCGGGCGCGCAGGAGCCCGTGACCGTGGCGCGGTAAGTCGTCGTCGTGCCGGGCGAGACGGAGACGTTTCCGTTCGGCGCGATCGCGAGGTCGCTCGTCGGGGAGGTGACGCGAGCGGACGATCCGCCCGTCGAGGCGAGCGTCAGCGTGACGGCCGCGCCCGGCGCGACGGACGGCGCCGACGCGGAGAAGCTCAGGATCGCCGGCGCCCCGCACGCCGAGGGGAACGCCGCCGGAGCGAAGACCACGGGGTCCCCGGTGCCGTTGTCGATCTGGCTCGCGTAGGCGTCGAGCGAGCCGGCGGAGACGGCGATCTCGAATCGGCTCGCCGCGGGAACCGCCGCTCCGCCGAACCAGCCGGAGCTCGAGAGCTGCCGCCATTCGCCGGCGCCGAGCGTGGCGGCGCTCGTCGCGAGGATCGCGCCGGAAGCGGCGCGGAGCGTCAGCGCCGCCGTCGCGCCGCCCGGGCCGCCGAGCATCGCGACGTTCGTGCGGAAGCCGGGCGCGCCCGTGTCCTGGAAGACCCCGACGAGCGCCGCGCTCCGGCCGGCGGCGAGGAACCCGGATCCCGTGGCGACGGGACTTTCGTAGGCGCTGAACGTCCCGGGCGCGCCCGAGGGGATCCACGTTCGCGGTTCGGCCCGCGACGAGGAGCGGCCCCCCCGCGCGCACGCGAATCGCGCCCGCGACGCCGTCCGGCAGCCCGAGGCCCGACGGGCCGAGGACGTCCGCGATCTCGACGAGTCCGCGCGCGGGCACGGTGCGCGTCAGGGAGGAGACGGGCGCGGCAAAGCCCACCGCGTCGAGTGTGACGGCGAGCGGCGCCGCGGACGGGTTGAACAGCCGGACGTCCGTCGACCAGCGCGTGCCGTTCGCTCCGGGCGTCCGGGCCACGCCGTTCAGCGTCCAGTCGGCCGGGCCCACCGCGTCGCGGACGGCCGCCGCCGCGATCCCGTCGCCCGTGACGTTGTCCACGACGGCTGCGTAGGCGATCGCGCTGCCACGGGTCACGGCGATCTCGACGCGGGCGAGGGGGAGGTCCGCGCTCGCGGCGATGTCGGCGATCGAAGCCTGCCAGACGGCGGGCGAAGGCGACGCGACGGTGCGGCTGCCGCGGAAGAGGCCCGTCTCGTCGAAGACGGAGATCGTGACGGCGCTGTCCGCGGACAGGAACGTCACGTTGACGTTCGTGCGGAACCCGCGGGAGCTGTCGGGTCCGTGCGACACCCAGAGCGCGTGGCCCGTCTCGCCGCTCAGGAGGACGTCGCCGGCGCCGGCGGACGGGAGCCCGAGGCCGTAGGTCCCGGCAGGGGACTGCGTGTTCGCCGTCGTCGCCCGGCCGTCGATCGGCAGCTCGGAGCGGAGCGTGAGCGTCCCGAACGTGCCGTCGAGGCCGAAGAGATCGCGGAGCGCGTTCGCGATCCGGAGGGTCTGTCCCGGCGCCAGCGCGCGCGTCACGGCCGCGGGCGCCGGAACGCCGCCCGGCGTCACGAGGCCGATCTCGACCGTGCCGCCCGTCTGTCCGAGGTTCGTGAGCGTGACGGCGGATTCGAATCGCGTCCCGTTCAGTCCCGACGTGTTCGCCATGCCCGGCAGGGAGAGGCTCGTGGACGCGGCGGCCGCGACCGAACACAGGGTCGTCAATCCAAAGACGAGCGCGAGACTCGGGCGGGGCATCTTTGGATGAGACGGCGTGTTCACGCGAAAGTTTACGGCCGCTCCGCCGCCGCCGCGGCGCGGAACGCCTCGAGGAAGCCTTCGAGGTGGCGGCGCTCGGTCCGGGCGTTCCCGATCGCGGCGCGCAGCGCGTACCGGCCCTTCACGAGGGCGTGCGACACGAACGTCCGGCCGTCCTCGTTGATCCGGGCGAGGATCCGCGCGTTCGCGGCGTCGGCCGCGGCGTCATCCATCCCCTCCGGCTGCCAGCGGAACGCGACGACCGAGAACGGTGTCGGGGCGACGGGCTTCACGTTCGGCTCGCGCTCGAGCTCCGCCCTCAGCCACCGCGCGAGCGCGAGCGCGTCCGCGATGCGCGTCCTCACCCCCGCGGCGCCGAACGCGCGCAGCGTCATCCACATCTTCAGGGCGCGGAACCGGCGGCCCAGCTGGACGCCGTAGTCCATGTACTCGCGCACCGTCTGGCCCTCGGGCGTCTCGAGGTAGTTCGGTACGACCGAGAACGCGCGCCGCACACGCTCCATCCGGCGAAAGAAGAGGCCCGTGCACTCGAGCGGCACGAGCATCCACTTGTGCGGGTTGTACAGGACGGAGTCGGCGCGCTCCCAGCCGGCGAAGAGCGGGCGCATCTCCGGCAGGACCGCGGCCGATCCCGCATACGCCGCGTCGACGTGCAGCCAGACGCGCTCTTTCGCGCAGAGGTCCGCGAGCGCGAGGAGCGGGTCGACGGACGTGACCGTCGTCGTCCCGGCCGTCGCGACGACGGCGACGGGAACGCGGCCCGCGGCACGGTCTCGCGAGATGGCGGAGGCGAGGGCCTCGACGTCCATGCGGAAGTTCGCGTCCGCCGGGATCTTCACGAGGCCCTCCGTCCCGAAGCCGAGGACGACGCAGGCCTTGTCGATCGAGGAGTGCGCGAGCTCCGAGGAGTAGACGCGGCCGGCCGGCCGGCCCGCCAGGCCCGTCTTGCGAACGTCGGGGTACGCCTCCTCGCGCGCGGCCGCGAGCGCGATCAGCGACGCCGTCGAGGCCGTGTCCGCGAGCTGGCCGTCGAAGCCGTCCGGGCCCGACGGCAGACCCACGAGGTCGAGCAGCCAGCGCACGACGCCCTGCTCGAGCTCCGTGAGGACCGGCGACGTGCGCCAGAGGATGCCGACCTGGTTGTAGCCGGCGGCGAGGAAGTCGCCCACGACGGCGGGCGACGTGCCCGTGTTCGCGAAGTACGCGAGGTAGCCCGGGTGCTGCCAGTGCGTGAGGTTCGGCTCCACGAGGCGGTCGAGGTCGCGCTCGATCGCCTCCCACGGCTCCGGCTGTTCGGGCGCGCGGAGCGGAATCTGCGCGAGGACCTCGCCCGGCTTCGTCCGCGCGAGGACGGGCCGCGCCTCGAGCGTCTCGAAGTACCGCGCGAGGCGCTCGACGGCGGCCGAGCCCATGCGGCGGAAGTCCTCGGGGGAGAAGTCGCCGTGCGGCGGGGGAGGGCCGGGGAGGCGCGTGTCTCGGGCCATGGCCCGAGTCTACTCAGCGCGCGTCGACGCGCAGCGTGGCCTGCCCGAACGTCCCGCCGAGGGCGTCGTTCACGGAGACGGTGAGGCTGTAGCGGCCGGGCGGGAGCTGGAGCGTGACGAGGCGCGAGGCCGGCGTGTCCCGGACGGCCTTGTACTCGTCGCTCGCGTAGGAGAGGAACCAGTCGTCGCTCGCCGAATCGCGCGCGGGTCCGTCCAGCGCGGCGGCCTCGACCACGATCTTCACGCTCGCGACGAAGGCGTCCGATTCGGTTTCGAAGGTCAGCTCCTCGTGCGGGATTCTCACCTCGAGCTTCCAGAACGGCTTGCCGGGGTCGGGCGAGGCCGTCGAGGCGCGGCCCTTCCACTCGAGCGTCAGGGGAATCGCCTTCTTCGCCGTGCGCGCCGCGCCCGGGCGGTTCGCGTCGGCCCGCGCCGCGACGCCGGCGTGGCGCGCGTCCTCCGCCAGGGCCGCGGCCGCCTTCGGCGACGGCCCCGCGGGCTTGAACGCGGAGCGCGCGAGCATGTTCACACCCGCCTTGCGCGTCGCGACCTTGACGGAGTAGGTCTTCTTCGGGTCGACGCCCTGAAGGCGGACGCCGAGCCGGTACGTCGCGGCCGTCGCGTCGAGGAGGCCCTCGAACGCGGCGGACATGTCGTTCGTCGAGACCCGGGCGATGCCGCCCGTCTCCTGCACGTACCGCATCGGCGTGTCCTGCAGGTTGCGCGCCTCGTCCTGGCGGAGGCTCGCGTTGAACGCGTACCGGTCCGCGGCGGAAGGGAGCCCGCGGCCGAGCGAGCCGGGGTCGATGAAATGGACGATCACCCCGGACGTCGCGAGGAAGCGCGCGAGGTCGTCGGCCTCCGGGAGCGCGCTCGGGTCGAACACGAAGCGGCCGGCGCCGAGCTCCTGCGAGGCTCCGGGCGCCCCCGGAATCGTCGGGAAGCTCCCGGCGCCCGAGCGGCCGCGCGAGCTTCCGGAAGGCAGGCCCGGAATGCTCCCTCCCGTCGCGGCGGGCCGCAAGCTCGCGGTCTCCTCGGCTCTCAGGCGCGCGAGGAAGTTGAAGCCCGGCACGCGCTCGAAACCCTCGGAGACGTAGAAGAGGTGGCGCGGGCCGTCCAGCGCGGAGAAACGCTGCGCGGCCTCCCGGAGGTCCTCGACGAGGGTCTTCACGCGTCGGCGCTCGGCCCCGAGGTACTGCGAGACGGCCTGGAAAATCAGGCGCGTGTCTCCGTTCGCGTTCTCGGTGGCGATGAGGTCCCGGATGAGCTGGTCCTCGGTGAGCTTCCGGGCCTCGTACTGGAGCGGCGACTCCATTCCGCGCGGCGAGGCCATGCCGGGGGCGCCGGCCTGCTTCATGGCCGCGCCGCCGGAGTCCTCGGCGACCTCGGCGCTCATCCGGTCGGCCTCGTAGAGGAACGCGTCGACCGAATCCGCGTCCCACACGCGCGCGGACGTGCCGCCGAAGTGCGTCGCGAAGCCGTAGCGGCCCGAGGGTGCGTGGTCGAACGTGCTGTGCAGCGCCTTGGCCGTGTCGAGGATCGACGTGCGGGGGAGCTGCTCGAGATCCACCCAGACGAGGACGTGGCGCGTCGGGCCCTTCTGCTCGAACGGCGTCGTCGTTCCCGCGATGCGTTCCTCGGAATCGGGCCGCCCTTCCCTCGCCGTGGCCGGGGACCGAGGCTCGCGCGGCGGCTCGAACGAGTCGATCGTCTGGACCTTGCCGGCGACGCGGACCTCGAAGTCCGCCGCGACGAGGCCGAACACCGGGCGGTTCTTGCCGTCCACCGCCACGACGTCGAGGAGCAGCACGGTGACCTCTTCCGCCGCGGTCACACCGGGCCGGGGCGTCGGGACGGGGGTGGCTCCGGGCGGCGCCTGCGCGAGAAGCGGCCCCGCCAGCAGCAGGACGGCGCCGGCGCGCACTCTACGGAGGACGAGCGGGCTCATCGCGGGACCGGCCAGCACGGCGCGTGCCGCCGGTCAGCCCTGGGACTTCGGCGTGCCGGGCTTGCCCGCGCGCAACTCGGGCGGAATCTGCAGGGGACCCGTCTGCCGCAGGTCTTCCTTGATGATGAGATCGAGGAAGAGCTCGCGCACGCCGTCCTGGCCCTGGGCCTTGAAGACGCTGCCCACGTCGCGCGGCTTGAGCTCGATCCCGGTCATCGCCTTGAGGTACTGGCAGAACACGGTCGCGCGCGCCCGGAACGACACGATGAGGATGAAGAGTAGAAGGCCGGCAAACCCGAGGAAGGCGATCCCCATGACGCCTTTGACCTCAAAGAGATTCGAGGGATTCATGCGGAAGCTCTCCGCGCCGGACGAGCCGGTTTCATGAAGTCTCCTTCTCCCCGCGAGCCCCCCAATCATAACGCGGGCCGCTCTCTGCGTCAGCGGGAGAAGGCGATCCGGTAGATCACGCCCGCCTTGTCGTCGGACACGAGAAGGGAGCCGTCGGGCCTCACGAGGACGTCCACGGGCCGGCCCCAGGCCTTCTCACCCTCGAGCCAGCCTTCCGCGAAGACGACCTCGGCGCCGGGCTTTCCGTCCCTGAACGGGATCGTCGCGACGCGGTAGCCGACCTTCCTCTTGCGGTTCCACGAGCCGTGCTGGGCGACGAAGGCCCGGCCGCGGTACTCGGCCGGGAAGGCGGAGCCCGTGTAGAAGCGCATCCCGAGCGGCGCGACGTGGGCCTGGAACCGGACGGCCGGCTTCACGAACTCCGAGCACGGCCGCTCGTTGCCGAACTCCGGGTCCTTCACGTCGCCCCCGTGGCACCACGGGAAGCCGAAGTGCATCCCCGGCGTTGGCGCGTGGTTCAGCTCGTCCGGCGGCGTGTCGTCGTCGATCCAGTCGCGCCCGTTGTCCGTGAACCACAGCTCCTTCGTGGCCGGGTCCCAGTCGAACCCCACGGTGTTCCTGACGCCGCGCGCGTAGACCTCGAAGTGGGTCCCGTCCGGCTTCATGCGCGTGATCGCGGCGTACGGGTCGCTCCGCTTGCAGATGTTGCAGGGCGCGCCGACCGGCACGTAGAGCCAGCCGTCGGGCCCGAACGCGATGAACTTCCACCCGTGGTGGCCGTCCTTCGGGAGCGCGTCCGTGACCACGACAGGCCGTCCCGGGCTCTTCAGGCGCGCCTCGATCCCGTCGAAACGCAGGATGCGCGAGACCTCCGCGACGTAGAGCGCGCCGTCCCTCACGGCGACCCCGTTCGGCTCGTTCAGACCCTTCGCGAGCGTGAGGACCTCTCTCGCTTTCGTCCCGTCGCCCGCGTCGACGACGGCGTAAACGGAGCCCTCGCGCGTCCCGACGAAGAGCGTTCCCCCGGGTCCCATCGCCATCGAGCGCGCGCCCGGGACCTCCGCGTAGAGCGAGATCGTGAATCCGGGCGGAAGCTTGATTGTCTCGAGCTTCACGTCCTTGGCGTCGGCCTGCGCGAGTCTCGACAAGAGAAGAGAAAGGACGAGGAGGAGGAGGAATTTCTTTGAGGGTGAAGAGGGGATGGTCAGCCGCATCGTTCCTCCGCGCGAGGGAATTATCCGCTGTCCTTCTCGACGCATAATCTCCGTTCTCATGCCTCTCACCGACGACACGCCGCCTCCCCGGCTGCCGCGGCCGCTCGACGCGGCCGAGATCCGCGTCCTCGGCGCCCTGCTCGAGAAGCAGCAGGCGACGCCGGAGTACTACCCGCTCACGCTCCACGCGCTCGTCGCGGCGTGCAACCAGAAAACGAACCGCGAGCCCGTGACGGAGCTGGACGAGGCAGCGGTGCTCGCGGCTCTCGAGCGGCTCCGCGAGCACGTCCTCGTCTGGAAGACGGGCGGCGCGCGCGCCGAGAAGTGGGAGCAGAACGTGGACCGCCGGTGGGGTCTCGACGCGGCCGGCAAGGCCGTGATGACGCTCCTGCTCCTGCGCGGCGAGCAGACGCCCGGCGAGCTGCGCGGCCGGAGCGACCGGCTGCACGCGTTCGCGACGCCGGGCGAGGTCGAGGACGCCCTGCGGGCTCTCGCGGCGGGGCCGGAGCCGCTCGCCGCCGAGCGCGGGCGCCGGCCCGGGCAGAAGGAGACGCGCTGGACGCATCTCGTGGGAGGCCCGGTCGCGGACGTCGAGGCGGCGCGGCACGCGACGCCCGGACCGCCGCCGAGCGAGCTTGCCTTCCGCCTCGCATCGCTCGAGGCTGCCGTCGCCGCGCTCGGGCGCGATCTCGGCGAGCTGAAGAAGAAGCTCGGAGAGGATTAGAGAGAAAGAGAAGATGAGGATTTTCTTAGAAGGTGAATATTCGCGGCGGAGCGCCGCGCCGCGCCTGCTCCTTCTGATTGCGGCCGTGGCCCTCGCCGCACGGGCACCTTCGCAGAATCTCCCCTCTTCCTCTCCCTCGCTGTCTCCCTCTCCGACTCCCATTCCCTCCGTCCCCCTTCCCGCGGAGCTCGACCGCGTTCTCCGCGACTACGAGAAAGCGTGGTCTGCGCGCGACGCCGCGGGCCTCGCGGCACTGTTCGCGGAGGACGGGTTCGTCCTCCAGGGCGGCAAGCCTCCCGTGCGCGGGCGTGGGGCTATCCAGGCCGCCTACGAGGGGCACGAGGGCCCGCTCGCCCTGCGCGCGTTCGCATTCGGCGTCGAGGGCGCGACCGGCTGGATCCTCGGCGGCTACGCCCGGAAGGCGGGCGATCCGGACGACGGGAAGTTCACGCTCACGCTCCGCAAGGAGAGAGACGGCCGCTGGATGATCGTGTCCGACATGGACAACGGGAACCGTCCCCCGAGAAAGCAGCCTTGAACCCTCTCGTCGACGACCGCGGCCTCGACTTCCTGCTCTACGAGGTCCACGACGCCGCGTCGCTCCTCGCGTACCCCCAATTCGCCGACCACGCGAGGGAGACGTTCGATGCGTACGTCGGCGTCTGCCGGCGCTTCGCGCGCGAGACGCTGTTCCCCGCGTACCGCGTGCTCGACGCCGAGCCGCCGCGCTTCGAGGGCGGGCGCGTCACGGTGCATCCACTCCTTCACGAAATCTGGCCGAAGCTCGTCGAGATCGGCGTCGTCGCGGCCTCGCGCCCGTTCGACGTCGGCGGCGCGCAGCTGCCGCTCACCGTCGCGACCGCGGCGCACCTCTACGTCATGGCGGGCTGCTGCGCCGTCTACAGCTACGCCGGCCTCACGACGGGCGCCGCGCATCTCGTCGAGGCGTTTGGGAGCGCGGCGCTCAAGGCGACGTATCTCGCGCCACTCTACGAAGGGCGCTGGACCGGGACGATGGCGCTCACGGAGCCGCAGGCGGGCTCGAGCCTGTCGGACGTCGCGACGCGCGCGACGCCGGCCGGCGACCACTTCCTCCTCTCGGGCTCCAAGATCTTCATCTCGGGCGGGGACCACGATCTTTCGGAGAACGTCGTCCACCTTGCGCTCGCCCGGATCGACGGCGCGCCCGCCGGGATCCGTGGCGTCAGCCTCTTCGTCGTCCCGAAGCGCCGCCTCGAGAACGGTTCCCTCGCCCCGAACGACGTCACGACGGCCGGGCTCGTCCACAAGATCGGCTGGAGAGCGCTTCCGGCGGCCGTCCTCTCCTTCGGCGAGGCCGGCGACTGCCGCGGCTGGCTCGTCGGAGAGCCGAACCAGGGCGTCCCCTACATGTTCCAGATGATGAACGCGGCGCGCATCTCGGTCGGCGCCGACGCCGTCGCGACGGCTTCCGTCGCCTACCACGAGAGCCTCGCGTACGCGCGGACGCGGCCGCAGGGCCGGCCCGTGGGCAGCCGCGATCCGGGCAAGCCGCAGGTCCCGATCGTCGAGCACGCGGACGTCCGGCGGATGCTCCTGCGTCAGAAGGCGATCGTGGAGGGCGGCCTCTCGCTCATCCTCTGCGTCGCGCGGCTCGCGGACGTGTCCGAGCACGCGCCGGAGCCGGCCGAACGCGAGCGCGCGCAGCTCCTCCTCGACCTCCTGACGCCGGTGGCGAAGAGCTTCCCGGCCGAGAAGGGCTTCGAGTCGACTTCCCTCGCCGTTCAGGTGCACGGCGGCTACGGGTACACGAGCGAGTACCTGCCCGAGGCGCTCTGGCGCGACCAGAAGCTCAACTCCATCCACGAGGGGACGACGGGGATCCAGGCGCTCGACCTCCTCGGCCGGAAGGCCGTCGCGCAGAACGGCGCCGCGCTCGCGGCCCTGGGCCGCGAGGTCGCGTCGGCGTGCGCGCGGGCGCAGAAGGCCGGCGTCGCGCCGGACTGGATCGCGGCCGTGCGCGGGACGGGCGAGAGGATCGGCGCACTCACGGCGTCTCTCGGGAAGAAGGGCGCGGGCGGGGACGTCGAAGGCATGCTCCGCCACGCGGCGGACTATCTCGAGCTCTTCTCCACGTTCGTCGTCGCGTGGCAGTGGCTGCTGCAGGCCGCCGTCGCGCGCGAGGGGATCGACGCGGGCCGCGGGCCGGAAGCGTTCTACGAGGGCAAGCTCGCGGCCGCGCAGTACTGGATCCGAGCCGAGCTCCCGAAGGCGGCCGCGCTCGCGACGGTCTGCGAGGAGAACGAGGACTCGTACGCGCGGATGCGGTCCGACTGGTTCTAGCGGCTCACGCGTCCCCGACGCCGCGCACGCGCTCCTCGACCTTCGACCGCGCGGCGCCGAGCGCCTTCGCGAGCGCGCCGACGGCGACGCGCGCGCGGGCCGCGTCGCCGCACGTGAAGAGGTCCACGGCGGCCTCGCCGCGCTCGGGCCACGTGTGGATGGTGAGGTGCGACTCGGAGATCACGACGACGCCGCTCACGCCCTGCGGGCTCAGGCGGTGGATGTGGATGCCGAGAACCTTCGCGCCCATCTGCCTCACGGCGTCGACGAGGAGCGTCTCGACGAGGACGGGATCGTCCAGCGTCGCGAACGGCGCGCCCGCGACGTCGAGGAGGAAATGCACGCCGAGCGGCTTCATCGGATCCCCAGCGCGCCGACGGCGCCCTCGTTCGCGGGCTTGACCTTCCAGAGGAACGCGTCCCACACGTAGTGCGTCGCCTGCGGAAGAGCAAGGAGCGGCACGAGAAGAGCCAGAGCCAGCGCGCCCGGCTCGGCCGCGGCGCCCGGGAAGAAGCGCGGGTTGTCGTGCCAGACGAGGCGGTCCCAGCCCCACTCCTCCGCGAACGCGATCGCGAGGAGAGGCAGGAGGAAGAGCGGCAGGCTCGCGAGTCCCCGGTCAGCAAGGGAGGGAGGAGCCCCGGCCGCGCGGCGGCTCTCGGCCCGCGCCTTCGACGTGAACCACACGAGGCCGAGGTACGGGATGCCGTGGACGAAGACGTTCGTGGCCGTGAACGCGTAGTCCGAGTCGAGGACGACGATCCCGAGGAACCACGTGGCCACGGTCGTCAGCACGACGAGGATCTTGCCCCACGAGACGCGCCGGCCGGCGCGGGAGCGGGCGATCTCCTTGACGATCCAGGCCGCGAAGACCGCCGCGTAGAGGAGAAATGCGGCGCGCGCGACGGTGGGCGGCAGGCCGGCGAGAAAGTCGCCCTGCAGGAACCACTGGAACCGGCGCGGCAGGTGGGCGTGCCAGAAGAGGAGCGGTGTGAGCGTTGCGCCGTAGACGGCGGCCGCGTCGAGGCGCCGGCTCCACGCTCCCTCCTCGCCCTCGCCGTTCTTGCGGCGGTAGAGCGCGACCCAGCCGTACTGCTGGCGCACGAAGTGGAAGACCGCGAGGTACGCGAGGACCCTCCAGAAGAAGAGGGCCGACACGGAGTACGCGGCGACGCCGACGGCCCACGCGAGGAGCGGGACGCCGGCGTACAGGAGGAGCCGCTCCTGGGCGTCGGCGCCGTCCGCGAGGACGCGCCACCCCGTCGACCAGACGTGCGCGACGTCCACGCCGACGATCGCGAGGAGGAACAGCCAGGGCGGCGCGTCGCCGTCCAGGATTCCGGCCGCCTTCCCGAGCGCGAGGAGGGCGAGCGCGAGCGCCGCGGACCCGCCGAAGAGCAGGAGGTCGGCGCGGCGCGAGAAGAGCCAGTTCGAGGCGGTGTCGGGCACGATCGTTCCGATGTTAGCCCGCCGCGAGGATCGCCTCGGCGGCCCGGACGCCCGCGTCCTGCGCCTCCTCGAAGAGCGGCAGGCCGGCCGAGTCCGCGTGCGCGAAGTGGACGCCGCCCTCGGGCGCGAGGCGGCGCACGGGGCTCGAGAGGAAGCCCGGCGTCGGGCGGAGCATCGCGTGGCCCCAGCGCGCGAAGTCCATCCGCGTCACGAGCCCGGGCAGGTCCGCATGCGCGCGCGAGAGGTCGGCGAGGACCGCGGCCGCGAGGTCCTTCCACTCGGCGGAGAGGAGATGTTCGCGCGCCTTCACGGGCTCCTCGTCGGTGAGCGGCAGGTAGTACGTGAAGACCGTCGATCCGTGGTCCTTCCCGGCCTGGTGCGTCGCGACGACGTAGCCGAGCGAGCGGGAGTCGTAGAGGACGTTGTCCCACGCGAGGGGATGCCCCGTCTCCTTCGGGCGCCCCGAGAGCGTGACGTTCGCGACGAGCCACGGCGCGTAGGACAGCGCGTCGAGCCACGTCGGCGGCGCCGTTCGCCAGGGCGCGAAGACGTGCCGCGCCGCGTACTTCGGGAGCGCGAGGATCGCGTCCTTCGCCTCGACGGCGACGACCTCCTTCGTCTTTGCGTCGAGGTAACGCAGGCGAACGGGTGCGCCCTTCGCCGCGGACGGCACGACGTCGAAGACGAGCGCCCGCGAGTCGATCTTTCCTGCCGCGGATTTCGCGAGGTGCTGAACGAGCCGGCCGTTTCCCTCGGGCCACGTCAGGAAGTCCGACGGCTCCTCGTCCTCGTCCTCCCCGGGCAGGCGCGAGGCGTTGTAGTGGATGCCGGCCCACGCGGAGATCCGGTCGAGGTTCGTCCCGAAGTCGTCGCGGCAGCCATACTCGGCGAGCCAGCGCAGGCGCTTCGACGCGAAGCCGTTCGCGTCCAGCCACTCGGCCATCGTCGTGCGGTCGAGAGCGAGGAGGTCCGCGTCGTCCGAGGAGCGGCGCGTCGGGATCGCGAACGCGCGGCGCCCCTCGCCGTCCTTGCGGCCGGCGAGCGCGTCCATGAGGACGCGAAAGCGGTTCAGCTGCTCGACGTCCGCGCGCGAGGCCCCCTCGTACGGGTAGAGGCCCGCGTGCCAGCGGTTGCCGTGGTAGAGGCGCTCCTCGGGCTCGCGGCAGAGCATTTCCTCCGCCCACTCGGGAGCGCCGTCCGCGTCGCGCCCCACGAGCGCGCCGACCTCCTCGAGAACAGCCTCGAGCGCGGGGTTGCGGAAGGCCGGGACGGGGACGTAGTGGGCGCCCCACGGAAAGAGGCTCACGTCGCTGCCGCCGGAGACGGCGGTGCCGCCCGGCTCGGGCTCGAGCTCGTAGACGCGGAAGTCCGTCTCGCCCGCGCGCGCGAGGCGCCATGCGGCCGAGAGGCCGGAGACGCCGCCGCCGACGATCGCGGTTCCGACGCGCTCGGTTCTCACGGCGGGGCGCGCGAAAAGTTCGCCGCCCCGCAGGAGGTGGCCGAGAGAGGCGTCGGGCACGGCGAACCCGCCCGGAAACTCGAGGGCGCGCACGTCCTTTCGCGAGCAGCCCGCGAGGGCCGACGCGAACGCCGCGAGCGCGGGGGCCCCGACGAGCGACGCGATCGCGTCGCGGCGCGTCAGTCGAAGCGCTTCCACTCGCGCTCGTACGTGTGGACGAGGACCTGGTCGTTGAGGCGGTTCACGGGGGACTCCAGCGGGCCGGTGTCGGGGCCGAAGACGAAGAGAGTGGGGAGGAGCTCCGTCGAGAGCGCGCGGAGGTGCTCGGGCAGAGAGGAGCCGACCGTGAACGGCCGTTTCGCCGCGAGAACGAATCCCCACTCGCCGAAGGACGGCACCGCGACGTGGTACGCCTTCGTCGTGAAGCCGGCGGCCTTCAGCGTCGCGTCCACGATCCAGAAGCTCCGGCGCGCGAAGAGCGGAGACGTGGACTGGACCGACACGACGCCCTCCGGGTCGAGCCGTCTCGCGAGGAGCGCGTAGAAGCGCGACGTGTAGAGCTTCCCGACCGCGTAGCTGTTCGGGTCGGGGAAATCCACGATCACGACGTCGAAGAGGTCCTTGCCCGCGGCGATCCAGACCATCGCGTCGTCGTTGACGACGTGCACTTTCGGCGACGCGAGGGAGCCGCCGTTCAGCTCGACGAAGAGCGGGTGCGTTCGTGCGAGCCCCGTCATCCCCGGGTCGAGGTCCACGAGCGTGACGCTCTCGACCTCGGGGTGCTTGAGGACCTCGCGCACGGCGAGGCCGTCCCCGCCTCCGAGGACGGCGACACGCCGCCCGCGCCCTCCGGCGGCCGCGAACGCCGGGTGGACGAGCGCCTCGTGGTAGCGGTACTCGTCCACGGACGAGAACTGCAGGTGCCCGTTCAGGAAGAGCTGGAAGCCCGCGCGGTTCTTCGTGACGACGATGCGCTGGTAGGCCGTCGATTTCGCGACGATGACCTCGTCGGCGTACTGGGTCTCCTCGGCGACGGCCGTGAGGTGGTCGGCGAGGACGAACGCGGCAACGAGGATCGCGCCCGTGAGCGCCGCCCGGACGTAGAGGCCCGCCGGGTTGCCGATGCGGTCCCGGAAGAGGTGGAGCGACCAGAACGCGACCGCCACGTTCACGAGGCCGAACAGGACGGACGTCCGCGTGAGGCCGAGGCGGGGGAGAAGGACGAGCGGGAAGAGGAGAGAGGCCGCGAGCGAGCCGAGGTAGTCGAACGTGAGGACCTGCGACACGAGGTCGCGGAACTCGACGGCGTCCTTCAGGAGGCGCATGAGGAGCGGGATCTCGAGGCCGACGAGCGTCCCGATCAGGACGACGACGCCGTAGAAGACGGGAGGGAACCACCGGGGCGAGGAGAACGCGAAGAACAGGGCCGGGGCCGAGAGCCCGCCGATCAGGGCGACCGCGATCTCGGCGTCCACGAAGCGGCGCGCGACGCCGCGCACGACGTAACGCGAGAGAAACGCCCCGAGCCCGAGGGAGGAGAGGTAGACGCCGATGACGAGCGAGAACTGCGTGACCGAGTCGCCGAGGAGGTAGCTCGCGAGGGCGCCCGCGACGAGCTCGTAGACGAGCCCGCACGACGCGATCGCGAAGACCGTCAGGTAGACGGGCGTCACGCCGCGGGCGGACCCGGCGGCGCGGCCCTCCGCGCGGTCCGCGCTCACGCGCCCTCCGGGGGGATCGTCAGCCGCCCGTGACGGCGGCGGCGATGATGATCGCCATCGCGATCACGATCGAGCCGATGACGATGGCGAGGGCGACGTTCTGATCCTCCTCCATCTCCTTCTTGAGCGAGAAGGGGAGGACCTTCGGCAGGGTCGCGAAGAAGATCCCGAACAGGACGAGCCCGACGACCGAGAAGACGATCGTCGAGAACACCTGATGCCCGTGAAGGTTCCACCAGTCCATCATCACTTTCCTCCGCTCCAGAAGTGGTACGTACGGTAGCCGCCGGCGTTGCGCGCGCCCGGCGGAAGGGTTTGGTGCGTGACGCCACCGCCCGTCTCCCACCCGGTGAACGCGGCCCACGCGTACCCGAGAAGGAGGAGAGAGCCGAAGGCCTGGAAGATCCGTCGCATGGTTTCCCCTTAGTCGTCCGAGTCCGAACCGGAATCCGAGTCCGTGCGCTCGCCGCCAGCCGACGTGAAATCACTCTCCGCCCAGCGCCGGCCCTCCCACGAGATCCGCGAGAAGACCAGCAGGAACGGCGGCACCAGGAGGAACACGAGCGTCCAGATCAGGTGCGAGAGGTGGGGCACGCCGCTCGTGAGCCGGATCCGGAACTGCGGCGGCGCCTTCCCGCGCTCGGACTCCGGATCCAGCCGCGCGACCCACTTGCCGGCCGGAATGCGCGAGACCCGCACCGTGCGGCTCTGGCTTCCCTCGCTCCAGCTCTCGCCGCCGTCGACGCCGTGGTACCGGTCCGACACGAGGCCGAACGTCCGCACGTCGCCGCTTCCCTCGGCGATGAGACTCACGCCCACGCCGACCCAGTTGTTGTCCGTCGGCGACCAGATCACGGCCTCGAGGTTCGCCGTGCGCTTCGTCTCGAAGGGCTCGCTCAGGATCACGCGCTGGGCGGCCTCGGCTTCCTCGCGCGCCTCGCGGGCGGCGACGGGGTTCTGGGGAGCGGGCGCGGTCTGCTGCGCCCAGGCGCCGGCGGCGGCAGCCGTGCCGCGCTCGGCGTAGAGCATGCGATCTGCGTCGACGAGGTCGTACGTGTGGTCGAACACGACACGCTTCGGCGCGGTGACCTTCGCGACTGCAAAGATGACGATCGCGGCGAGCGCGAGGATCCGGGCCGTCTTCCACCAGAGATGGCTCGTCCCCGCGTGCGGCCACGGCTGGGCCGCGCCCACGCCGGACGGCGAGGGAAGCGCCGCCGAGGGGAAGGCGGCCGCGACGTCGTCGTGCGGAACGTAGGCCCCCTCGGTCCACGCGGACTCGGAGTCGCCGGATTCGCTCGAGAGCATGCGCGGCGGCGCGACGAAGTCGGTCGCCGTCGTCGTCTCGCCCTTCTTGACGGCCCAGTAGAACTCGCCGACCACGGCGCGTACGCTCGCGCGGCTGCGCGAGAAGATCCGGTAGCGCGCACCCTTGTACGTCGCGTATCGGGCTGTCGCCTCGACCCCTCCGCCCGGTACGGGCTCGAGAAGCGTGAAGTGGCCGTTCGACTCCGCGAGCCAGTGGTAGGCCTCGCTCTTCTGCTCCTTGAGCAGGTACTCGACCCAGAGATACGTCGTCCCGTCGGACGTCGTCTCCTTCTGGATGGCGCCGAGGACGGTGTACGTGTGGCCGTTCAGCGTGCCCTCCGCGCCCGGCGGGAGCGAGGGCTTGAACGGCACGGCCGTGAGTTTTCGGATGACCGCGAACTTGTCCGGCGGGCTCGTCTCGTCCTTGCCGCCGAGGATCGACCCGCAGTGCGAGCAGGCGATGCGGACCGTGTTCGCGGGGTCCTTCAGCTCGAGGGCGCCGCCGCAGGCCGGACAGTTCAGCGCCTGCGCCTTCGCGGAGGCCTTGCGGTCCTTCCAGGCCGCGAGGCCCTCGATGCCGAGGTCGGCAAGCTCGAGCTTCCGCCCGACGTAGAAGCCGTCGAGGCCCGGGTCGTCGCCGTAGTCGAGCGTGCCGAGCGAGCCGTCGGCGCCCGAAATGTCCGCGTAGCGGAACACCGACCCGGGCGGCGCGATGAAGGGCAGATCCCCTTCGGCCGAGACGTACGTGGCCTGCCGCACCTCGGCGACCGCAAAGCGGCCGTACGCGCCGAGGTCGAGGGACTGGCCCGGCGAGAGCTGCGCCCAATCGGGCACGGGCGGGGCCTTGAGCGGCAGCATCATCCAGAAGCCGCCCTGCGCCTCGGCGAGCCACGCGAAGCCGCCGTCCTGGAGCGCGACGTGCCACTCGTCCCACGTGCCTTCGCCCGTCGAGAGCTGGAGGCGCCCGACGATCGTGAACGGCTTGACGGTCTTGGACCCGCGGCTGCGCATCCCGACCTTGAACGGCGAGGACGTCGGGACGAGCTCGGCGACGACGCCGATCGCCTCGACGTCGACGCCGCGGCGCGCGACCGCGGAGCGGCACTGCCGGCAGATCGTCACGAGGGACGACCCGGCCGAGAACAGAACTTCCGCTCCGCAGTTCGGACACTGCGCCGCGCGTGCGCTCAAGGTGGGGAGATCTTAGTCGAGAACGAATCTCCCCACGAGACGCCCGTTCCGCGGCGCGTCAGGCGGCCCGGAGGAGGGGGGGCGGGGGGGCGGGGGGGGGGGCGGGGCGGGGGGGGGGGGGGGGGGGCCGCGAGCTGCCTCAGGACGAAGTGGAGGATGCCTCCGTGGAGGTAGTAGTCCACCTCGTTCGGCGTGTCGAGGCGGCAGACGGCCGTGAACGTCTTCTTGCGGCCCTCCGTGTCCGTCGCCGTGACCGTGAGCTTCTTCTTCGGCGCGAGGCCTTCGGCGATGCCGGAGACCGCGAACGTCTCCTGTCCGGAGAGCCCGAGGCTCGCCGCGTCCTGGCCCGCCTCGAACTGGAGCGGGAGGACGCCCATGCCGGCGAGGTTCGAGCGGTGGATGCGCTCGAAGCTCTTCGCGATGACCGCCCGGGCGCCGAGGAGCATCGTGCCCTTGGCGGCCCAGTCGCGCGAGGAGCCCGTGCCGTACTCGGCGCCCGCGAGGACGACGAGCGGGATCTTCGAGGCCTGGTACTTCATCGAGGCGTCGTAGATCGACATCTGCTCGCCGCTCGGGAAGTGGATCGTGACGTTTCCCTCGCTGCCGGGGATCAGGAGGTTCTTGAGGCGGATGTTCGCGAACGTGCCGCGCATCATGACCTCGTGGTTGCCGCGGCGGGCGCCGTAGGAGTTGAAGTCCGCGGGGGCGACGCCGTGCGCGACGAGGTACTTCGCGGCCGGCGAGTTCTTCGCGATGTTGCCGGCCGGGGAGATGTGGTCCGTCGTCACGGAGTCGCCGAGCATGACGAGGGCGCGCGCCCCGGCGAGGTCCTTCGCGGGCGCGGGGACTTTCGGGATGTTCGTGAAGAAGGGGGGCTTCCTCACGTAGGTCGAGGACTCCTCCCACACGTACGTCCGGCCCTTCGGGATCTTGAGATCCTGCCAGCTCGCGTCGCCGTCGAAGACCTCTCCGTACGCCTTCTGGAAGTGCTCGGGCTTGACCGCCGTCCCGATCGCGTCGAGAACTTCCTGCTGCGTCGGCCAGATGTCCTTGAGGTACACCGGCGCGCCGCTCCGGTCGGTGCCGATGGGCTCGACCGTGAGGTCCTTGTCCATCTCGCCCGCGAGCGCGTAGGCCACGACGAGCGGAGGCGAGGCCAGGTAGTTCATCTTGACCTGCGGATTGATGCGGCCTTCGAAGTTGCGGTTGCCCGAGAGCACGCCCGCCACGACGAGGTCGCCCGTCTTCACGGCCTCGGACACGGCGTCGGGCAGCGGGCCCGAGTTGCCGATGCACGTCGTGCAGCCGTAGCCCACGAGGTGGAAGCCGAGGGCCTCGAGGTAGGGCATGAGCCCCGCGTCCTTCAGGTAGTCCGTGACGACCTTCGAGCCGGGCGCGAGCGACGTCTTGACCCACGGCTTCACCGACAGCCCGCGCTCGACGGCCTTCTTCGCGAGGAGACCGGCGCCGAGCATGACGGACGGGTTGGACGTGTTCGTGCACGACGTGATCGACGCGATGACGACGGCGCCCTGCGGGAGCTCGTACGTCGTCCGGCCGTCCTTCACCGGGGAGGTCTTCGTGTCGGAGCCGGCCGGCGCCTTCTCGAGGAATCCCTTCAGCGACTCGCGGAAGATCTTCTTCGAGTCCTTCAGCGGCACGCGATCCTGCGGGCGCTTCGGGCCCGCGAGGGAAGGCTCGACGTCCTTGAGGTTGAGCGTGAGCGTGTCCGTGAAGACGGGCTCGGGCGAGTCGTCCGTGCGGAAGAGCCCCTGCTTTCTGCAATAAGCCTCGGCGAGCGCGACGGTCTTCGCGGGCCGGTTCGTGAACTTCAGGTACTTGATCGTCTCGGCGTCGACGGGGAAGAAGCCCATCGTCGCGCCGTACTCGGGCGCCATGTTCGCGATCGTGGCGCGGTCGGTGAGAGCGAGGCCCGCGACGCCGGGGCCGAAGAACTCGACGAACTTCCCGACGACGCCCTTCTTGCGGAGCATCTGCGTGACGGTGAGGACGAGGTCGGTCGCCGTCGCGCCGGCCGGTAGCGTCCCGACGAGCTTGAAGCCGACGACGTCCGGGATGAGCATCGACTGCGGCTGGCCGAGCAGCGCGGCCTCGGCCTCGATCCCGCCCACGCCCCAGCCGAGGACGCCGAGCCCGTTGATCATCGTCGTGTGGCTGTCCGTCCCGACGAGCGTGTCGGGGTAGGCCGTGTTCCCCTTGCCGGTGAAGACGACGCTCGCGAGGTACTCGAGGTTCACCTGGTGGCAGATGCCCGTGTCGGGCGGGACGACGCGGAAGTTGCGGAACGCGTTCTGCCCCCAGCGGAGGAACGCGTAACGCTCGCGGTTCCGGTCGAACTCGAGCTTCGCGTTGTTCCCGAAGGCCTGCGACGTCGCGAACTGGTCGACGATGACCGAGTGGTCGATCACGAGGTCGGCGGGCGCGAGCGGGTTGATCTTCTCGGGGTTGCCGCCCATCGCCGCGAGCGCCTCGCGCATCGCCGCGAGGTCCACGACGGCCGGGACGCCCGTGAAGTCCTGCAGGAGGACGCGCGCGGGGCGGAACGCGATCTCGCGGTCCGTCGGCTTCCTCACGTCGCGGTTCGCGAGCGCCTCGATGTCCTCCTTCGTGACGGTCCGGCCGTCCTCGTGGCGCAGGAGGTTCTCGAGGAGGATCCGGAGCGAGAAGGGGAGCTTCTTGACCCTGGGGAACTTCTTCTCGAGCGTCTTGAGGCTGTAGTACGTGTAGGTCGCCGAGCCGGCCTTCAGGCTGGCCCTGGTCTTGAAACTGTCCTGCATGTGTCCTCCGGCAGTCCCGCCGGAACCGGCGGGCGGGGCATTCTAGACGCAGGTCTGCCGGGACAGCCCTGATACAGGCGGATCAGGGAGCCGCGAGCCGCCGGACGAGCTCGTCCCACTCCTCGGGGGTGAGGGTCCTCTGGAGGTTGCTGAGGCCGTCCAGGACCTTCTGGTCGAGCTTTTCCTGGGCCGCCGTGACCTTCTCCATCGCCGTGATGAAGTCGTCCTTGGTGGAATTCTTCTTGTCGAGGAGGGAGAGGAACTTCTGGCCGGCCGAGCTCGGGTCCGCGCCCTGTTTCTTCAGGGCCGCGGCGAGGTCCGCGAGCGTCTTGTCGGCGGAGGCCCGCCGTCCTGCATCGGCGACGACCGCGGGCAGCTCCTTCTGCGCCTTTTCGGCGAGGAACGGCATCCCCCCGCCCGCGCCGACCTGGGCGACGATCGCCTTCCACTCCTCCTTCGGGACGGAGCCGCGGACGGCGAGCAGCGCCTCGACGGCGTCGAGGACGGCCTTGCGCCGCCGGTCCCGGAAGTCCTCGAGCGCGCGGTTGCGGTCCCCCTGCTCGGTGCCCCGGGTCAGGAGTACGGCCCGCCGCGAGGCGTCGGCCTGGCGGATCGCCTCCTTGTCGGCCGCGAGCCTTGCCTGCGTGGCCGGATCGAGGCCGGCCGCGAGACCGGGAAAGGCGGTCGTGGCGGCGAGGAGCGCGGAGAGGGCCGTTCTGCGGAAGGTCATGCTTGTCTCCTTAGGAGCGGCGTGTGTTCGTGCGGGCGAGCCGGCGGTGGGCGCCGGCGTGGCGCTCGCCCCCGGCGAGGGCGTCGAAGCGTACGGAGGCGAGGTGTGTCTCCAGAATTTCCGTCGCCTCGCCCCACGCGACGTGGGCAGGACACGCGGCGGAGAGCGGGCACGTGTGATCCGGGTCGAGGCACTGGTTGAGCGTCACGGGGTCGTCCATCGCGAGGACGACGTCGAGAAGCGAGATCTGGGAGGCCGGCCGCGCGAGCGCGATCCCGCCCTTGAGGCCGCGCGTCGTGGTGAGAAGGCCGGCCGCGCCGAGGCGCGCAACGATGCGCCGCACGAAAGAAAGCGGGAGCAGCTTCTGGGCGGCGACGTCCTTCACCTGCACCTGGGCTCCGGGAGGCAGAGACGCGAGGTGCAGGACGGTCCGGACCGCGTAGTCCGTTTCGCGTTTGATTCCCAGCACGTCGCGAAGCGTACACCGGCCCGCTTAAGATCCAACCCATGCCGAAGACCCTCCGGACCCTGCCCGCCCTCATCCTCCTCCTCGCGGCCGCGCCCGCCGTCGCGATCACGGCCGAGGAGATCGTCGTGAAAAACGTCGAGGCGCGCGGCGGCGCTGCCGCCCTCGCGTCGCTGAAAAGCCTGCGCCGCACCGGCCGGTTCGTGATCCCGGGGCGCAACCTTCTCATCACGACGATGGACGTGAAGGAACGGCCGGGACGCGTCCGGCAGGAGTCCACGTATCAGGGTCTCACGCAGATCCAGGCGTGGGACGGCGAGAGGGGCTGGCAGGTGCAGCCCTTCGAGGGCCGCAAGGAGGCCTCGCTCATGTCCGAGGACGACGTCAAGCCGTTCCGGCTCGCGGCCGACCTGGACGGCCCGTTCGTGGATGCGAAGGCGAAGGGTCACACGCTCGAGTACCTCGGGACCGAGGACGTGGACGGCACGCTCGCGCACAAGCTGCGCGTGCGCCTGAAGTGGGGAGGCGACGTCCTCGTCTGGATCGACCCCGACACCTGGATGGTGATCCGCGACCTGCAGAAGAACATGGTTCGCGGGGCCGAGCAGGTGATCGAGACGGACTACGGCGACTACGAGAAGGTGGGCGGCGTCTACGTCGCCATGAGCGAGGAGAGCGGGCCGGTGGGCTCGCCCCCGGCCTCGCGGGGCAAGTCGGTCTACGACAAGGCCGAAGCCAGCGTCGCGGTCGCCGCGGACACGTTCGCGTTCCCGGCACGAATCGCCGCGCCGGCGGGAGCGGGCCGATGAGAGCCGCCGCGCTCCTGCTCGCCTCTTCCCTCGCCGCATCCGCCGTATCCGCCGCGCCCCCCGCGGGCGACGCCGGAACGATCTCGGGCCTCGGCGCCCGCAACATCGGCTCGGCCCAGATGAGCGGCCGCATCGCCGCGCTCGCGGGCCGCGTGGAGGACGACGGAAAGGTGACTCTGTTCGTGGGCGCGGCATCGGGAGGCGTCTGGAAGTCGCTTGACGGCGGAACCACGTTCAAGCCCGTCTTCGACCGGCAGCCCGTGCAGTCCATCGGCGCGATCGCGCTCGACCCGTCGGCCCCGAAGGTCGTCTGGGTCGGCACCGGCGAGAGCTGGACGCGCAACTCCGTGTCCGTCGGTAACGGGATCTACCGCTCCGGCGACGGCGGCGAGACCTGGGCGCACATGGGCCTCCCCGAGGCCGAGCGCGTGGACCGCATCCTCGTGGACCCGAAGAGGAGCGACGTCGTTTACGCGTGCGTGCCCGGAAAGCTCTGGTCGGACTCGGCGGATCGCGGCCTTTACAAGACGACCGACGGCGGGAAGAGCTGGTCGCTCGTCCTCAAGGGCGGCAACCTCTCGACGGGCTGCTCCGGTCTCGCGATGGACCCGCGCAATCCCGACCGACTCTTCGCGGGCCTCTGGGACTTCCGCCGGAAGGGCTGGACGTTCCGCTCCGGGAGCGACGGTCCGGCGGGCACGTCCGGCTCGGGCCTCTTCCTCACGGAGGACGGCGGCGCGACGTGGAAGACGCTCGACGCGAAGTCCGCGCCGGGCCTGCCCGAGGGGCCGTGGGGCCGCCTCGACGTCGCGATCGCCCCGTCGAAGCCCGACCGGGTTTACGCGGTGATCGAGGGCGTGAAGTCGGCGCTCTTCCGCTCCGAGGACGGCGGGAAGACGTGGGCCCGGAAGGACGACAGCCAGCGGATGGTCTGGAGGCCGTTCTACTTCTCGCGCCTCATCGTCGACCCGACGAACCCCGACCGCGTCTACAAGCCGAACCTGACGCTCATCGCGTCCGAGGACGGAGGCGAGAGCTTCGGCGACGTGGGCGGCGGCACGCACGGGGACCACCACGACGTCTGGATCAACCCGAAGGACCCGAAGCACGTCGTGACGGCCGACGACGGCGGCCTGTGGATCTCCCACGACGGCGCGAACCGCTGGTGGAAGTGCAACAACCTGCCGGTCTCGCAGTTCTACCACGTGTCCGTGGACGAAAAAGAGCCGTACCAGGTGTACGGCGGCCTGCAGGACAACAGCTCGTGGGCCGGCGATTCCGCGTATCCCGGCGGCATCACGAACGGCCGCTGGGAGAACCTCTACAACGGCGACGGCTTCTGGGTCTTCGTGGATCCCACCGACCCGAACTTCGTGTACGCCGAGATGCAGGGCGGCTTCATCGGCCGGATCGACCGGAAAACGCTCGCGGCGCGCGACATCCAGCCGAAGGCTCTCTACAAGGAAAAGCTCCGCTGGAACTGGAACACGCCGATCCACCTCTCGCGCCTCGAGAAGGGGAAGCTCTACCTCGGCGCGCAGTTCCTGTTCGTGACGAAGGACGGCGGCCAGTCGTGGCAGCGGATCTCGCCCGACCTCACGACGAACGACGCCGTAAAACAACAGCAGGAAAAATCCGGCGGCATCACGGTGGACAACTCCGCCGCCGAGATGCACACGACGATCTACTCGATCTCCGAGAGCCCGCGCGACGCAAAGACGATCTGGGTGGGCACCGACGACGGCAACCTCCAGCTCACGCGCGACGGCGGGGCCGCGTGGACGAACCTCGTGAAGAACGTCCCGGGCCTCCCGGCGGCGAGCTGGGTCTCGTGGGTCGAGGCCGGCGCGCACGCCGACGGCGCCGCGTACGCGGCGTTCGACCGCCACACGTTCGGCGACGTTTCGCCGTGGGTCTACGCGACGAAGGACTTCGGGAAGACCTGGGAGCGGATTGCGGGCCCGTCCTCACGCGTCCGCGGCTGGGCGTACGTGATCCGGGAAGACCCCGTGCGGGAGGGCCTCCTCTATCTCGGCACGGAATTCGGCCTGTGGATCTCGGGGGACGCCGGGAAGACGTGGAGGGAGTTCAAGGGCGGGAACTTCCCGTCCGTCTCCGTGCGGGACCTCGCGTTCCAGACGCGCGACCACGACCTCGTCGTCGCGACGCACGGGCGCGGGATCTGGATCGTCGACGACCTGACGCCGCTCCGCGCGCTCACGGAGGACGTCCTCGCGAAGGACGTCGCGTTCCTCCCGGGACGCCCGGTCGTCCAGAAGCCGCGCGGCCAGGGCGGCTGGCCCGAAGGCGACGCCTCTTACGCGGGCCCGAACCCGCCGTCCGGCGCGGTCATTTCCTACGTCCAGAAGACCCGCCACACGTTCGGGCGCATGAGGCTCGAGGTCCTCGACGCGTCGGGCCGCGTGGTCGACACGCTCGCCGCGGGCAAGAGGAAGGGAATCAACCGGGTCGTGTGGTCGATGCAGGAGAAACCCCCGCGCGTCCCGACGGCCGCTCAGGCGGGCGGCGCCGGAGCGGGGCCGCGCGTTCTCCCCGGCACGTACACGGTGCGCCTGACGAAGGGAAAGGACGTCGTCGAGACTCCGCTCGTCGTCTCGCTCGACCCGAAGGCTCCGTTCACGCTCGCCGACCGCAAGGCCCAGTATGACGCCGCGATGCAGGCGCACGCGCTCTTCGGGCGCATGAGCGACGCCGTGGACCGTTTGAACCGGTACCGGGCGGTCGCGGCCGAGCGCGCGAAGGGACTCCCCGCGGGAGACGCGCTCCGCAAGGACCTCGACGCGTTCTCCGCGAAGGCCGACGCGATCCGCAAGGACGTCGTCGCGACGTCCGAGGGCGGAGCGATCACGGGCGAGGAGCGCCTGCGCGAGCACCTCGCGTACGTCTACGACGCGATCCTCTCGTACGAGGGCCGGCCGGGCGATTACCAGGTCGAGCGCGTCGCCGTCCTCGAGCGCGAGCTGAAGGACGTCGAGGCGCGCGCCTCCGGGCTCGCGGCGAAGGACATCCCGGGCCTCAGTGAGGTTCTGAGAGCGAAACGTCTCCCGCCGATCGAGTGACCGTCAGTAGTGGACCGGCATGGGCCGGGGCATTCCGATCGGGCCGCCGTAGCAGCAGCCTCCCCAGCCCGGGGAGTAGTAGCCGCCGTAGACGCTCACGCTCACCCCGGGTGAGTAGCCGTAGCCGTAAGAATCGCTCGGCCCCTCGTAGGGGTAGCAGCCGGAGGCCGTGACCGCGAGGGCGAGGAGGCCGGCGAGCGCGAGCGCGCGGGACAGGGTCTTCTTCATCGCATCCTCCTCGTCACTTTCCGTTCTTCTCGAAGGGGTACTTCTGGAGCGCGAGGGCCGCGCCCGTGGGGTCGACGACGATCGCGAGGCTGCCGTCGCGGAGATCCGCGCGCGGCGCGAGGACGATCCGGCCGCCGAGCGACTTCGCCTTCTCGGCGGCTGCGCCGGCGTCCGCGACCTTGACGTAGGGGAGCCAGTTCGAGTTCAGCTCCTTCCACGGCGTCACGTAAAGCCCCGCACGATTTTTCCCGCCCTTCCCGAGCACGAAATAGGGGAAGTCGACGCCGGCGATGCCCGCGTCGAGCGGCTTGGCGTCGTACCCGAGAACGTCCCGGTAGAACGCCATCGCGGCAGGCGCGTCCTTGGCCATGTGCTCGATCCACAGGAAGCGGCCGTCCGCGGGCGGAGCGTCCGGTGGATCGCCTCTTGCGATGTGGATCAGGCCCAGCAGGGCGCGCTGGGGATCCGTGACGACGGCCGCGCGCGCGAGGCCCGCGACGTCGAGCGGCGCTTTCAGGACGGCGCCGCCCTTCGTCTTGAAGGCGGCGGCCGCGGCGTCGACGTCCGGAACCGAGACGTAGCCGAGCCAGGTGGACTCGGGCAGGTCCGACTTGCGGGCCGACATGTCCACGATGCCGCCGATCGGCTGGCCCTTCTCGCGGATCACCTTGTAGGGATTCTCGCGCCCGGCGAGGGCTCGAACGTCCAGCCGAAGAGGCCGCCGTAGTACTTCTCCGCGGCCGCCGCGTCGTTCGTGAGGAGGTCGAACCACACGAACTTTCCGGCCAGCTGCGGCCGAACGGCCGCGGGCCCCGACGCGGGCCCGGCCACGAGCGCGGCCCCGAGAAGCAGCGAGAGCATGCCGGTTGCGAGGAGGATCTTCTTCATTGAAACCTCCGATGTCGACGGACACGATACCAGCGGCCCGCCCTCTTCACCTTCTAAGAGAATCTTCCGAGAAACTCTCTCACATCCGCGAACGACGCGGACGGCACGCGGTGGCCCCCGTCGTACATCCGGTGCTCCGCCGAGCGGAACCGCGTCGCGAGAATTTCCTTGTACGGCGCGATGCGCGAGGCGGGGTAGTACGGGTCGTGGTTCGTCGAGACGTGGAGGACGTCGACCGCGCGCGAGGCTTCGGTCGGCTCGCCCGGGCCGGTCCACTCGCCGGGCACGCCGCCGCAGAACGCGAGGACCGCGGAGAACGAGAGCCCGTCCGGCGGAGCCGCGGCCAGCCGGTAGTTGAACGAGCACGGCTGGCTGAAGCCCGCGAGGACCGTGCGCGCGCGGTCGCCGCCGTTCGCTGCGGCCCATGCGAGCGCGGCGAGGACGGCGCGGCGGTGGACGAGCCGGTTGTCCTCGGCGCGCGGCGAGACGCCCCAGTGGAAGCCCCGCTTCGGTTCGGGGTCGTCGAGGCCCGAAAGGAGCGTCGAGTGCGGACCCTGGAGCGACAGCACGAGGAAGGACGGCGGCGCCGCCTTCGCGAGGACGGCGAGGAGCGACTCGGCGTCCATCCCGTAGCCGTGCATCCCGAGGAGGACGGGCGCGGGGCCCGGGCCCTCCTCCGGCCGGCGCGCGAGGAGGCGCAGAGGAACCTCAACTGACAGGAACGCCTCGACTTCGCGGGACACCGGGCCTCCTCCGGGAACAACCTGCCCCCCTTTCGCGTATCAGGGGGCGTGGGAATGTTGTCATGACGGCCGCCATCGAGGTCCGGGGGCTCCGGAAGACGTACCGTCCCGCGTTCGGCGGGCGCTCGATCGACGCGCTCGCGGGGATCGACCTTGCCGTCCAGCCGGGAGAGCTCTTCGGCCTTCTCGGCCCGAACGGGGCCGGGAAGACGACGACCGTCAAGATCCTCCTCGGCCTCACGCACGCGACGTCGGGCGAGGCGTCGCTCCTCGGCCTGCCCGCGAGCGACCCCGAGAGCCGGCGCCGCGTCGGCTACCTGCCGGAGGGACACCGTTTTCCCGGCTATCTCACGGCCCGCCAGACGCTGTCGGTCTTCGGCCGCATGTCCGGCGTCGACCACGCGACGCTCAAGGCGCGCATCCCGGGCCTCCTCGAGCGCGTGAAGCTCGCGGACTGGATCGACGTAAAGGTCAAGAAGTTCTCCAAGGGCATGACGCAGCGCCTTGGCCTTGCCTCCGCGCTCGTGCACGACCCCGAGGTCCTCCTCCTGGACGAGCCGACGGACGGCGTCGATCCCGTGGGGCGGCGCGAGATCCGCGACCTCCTGCGCGCCGAGGCGGCAAAGGGCCGCGCCGTTCTCCTCAACTCCCACCTCCTCTCCGAGATCGAGCTCACGTGCGACCGCGTGGCGGTGCTGCGCAAGGGCAAGGTCGCGGCGATGGGGACGGTCGAAGAGCTGACAAGAAAGAAAGAAGAGAAGATTTCTTCGAATGGTTATCGGTTCGTGGCGTCCCCGCTTTCCGAGGAACTGATCGCCGACTTCCGGGCTCTCGGTGCGGGGGCGGAGCGCGTGAACGGGCACGTTCGGCTCACCGCCCGCGATGCGGCGCACCTCAACGAGCTCGTCGATGCGACGCGCGCCCGCGGCGCGCTCCTGACGGAGCTCACTCCGGAGAAATCGTCCCTGGAAGACGTGTTCGTGGATCTCGTCAAGGCAACGCCGGAGCAGACGCAATGAGAGCGCTCGCCGCCAACATCGAAGAGGTCTTCCGCGAAGCGGCCGCGCGCTGGACGCTGCTCGCGTACTTCGCGCTGTCGTCGCTCTTCATCCTCCTCTTCGCCGTCGCCGTGAACCTCGACGTCGTGAACGGCGCGCTCGCGGGCGCGAAGATCTTCGGCGCGGACGTCCACATGGGCCGTCAGTCCGTGGATCTCGACAAGCTCGTCCTCGGCTTCGAGTCCGGCTTCGCGGGCTTCCTCTACGTGGTCGGGACGTTCCTCGCGATTTTCGCCACCGCGCACCTCGTGCCACGCCTGATGGAAAAAGGCACGGTCGACCTCTACCTCTCGCGCCCGGTCGGGCGCGTGCCCCTGCTTCTCTCGCGCTATCTCGGCGGCGTCCTCCTCTCGGCGTCGAACCTCCTCTACCTTCTCGGGTCGATGTGGCTGCTCGTGATCTGGAAGACGCGACTCGTCCACCCGCGCTTCCTCTTCGCGGCCGGGATCATCCTGTTCGGCATCGCGGCTCTCATGGCGTTTGCGTTCCTCATCGGGACTCTCACGTCGTCGACGGCCGTTTCCATCATGGCGACGTTCGCCGTCTTCTTCCTCTCGGCCATCCTCTCGAACCACGACCGCATCGCGGCCGCGATGTCGTACGAGTGGGCCGCGCAGCTCGTCCACGGTCTCTACTGGGTGTTCCCGAAGACGGCCGAGCTCGGCACGGCCGTCGTGGCCCTCGTCATGGGCGACCAGGGCCCGGCGCGGATCCAGAAGGCCCTTGCCCTCCAGCCGTTCCTCACGACCGGCGCGTTCGGCGCCGGCTGCCTCACTCTCGCGTGCCTCCGTTTCCGGAGAAAGGACTTCTGACCATGAAGCGACTCGCCGCCTCCTCCGCCGCCCTCGCCTTTGCCGCCGCGCTCGCGCTCCCGGCCGCCGCGGCCACCGACAGCGCCCTCGCGCTCGTTCCGGCCGACGCGACCTCCGTGGGCGTCATCCACGTCGCGGACCTGCGCACGAGCCCGCTCGCCGCGCGCGTCTTCTCCGACACGGACAGGCTCACGGTGGACGGCGACGCCGCGCACTTCCTCGCCGAGGCGCGCCTGAACCCGAAGGAAGACGTCGACACGGTCGTCGCGGCCGGCTCGCCGAAGAGCGCCGGCGGCGCCGCCGGATGGGGCCTCGTCCTCTTCGAGGGCCGTTTCGATCCGGCGGCCCTCTCGGCCGCGATCGCCGAGCGCGGCGCGGTGAAGAAGTCCACGCCCGCGGGCGACTACTTCCTCCTTCCCGACAAGGGCCAGAACGGCGCGCGGCACGAGCAGGGCGCGATCGCGTTCGCGAGCAACCACCTCGTCATCGCGGGCAACGAGGCGTCCGTCGTCGCGGCGCTCGCTCAGCGGAGCGCGGGCGGCACGGCATTCCGCTCGGGCGCGGGTCTCGGGCGCCACCTCGGCCGCATCGACTCCGGCGCGTCGGCGTGGGCGCTCGTGGACGTCACGCGCCTCCCGGTCGGAGAGAAGGCGAAGACCTTCCACGCGTCCGGCACGCTGAACGGCAAGGAGTTCGACGTGAAGGCGCAGTCCGGGCCGCAGGACGCGGCCATGTCGCTCGTGTCTTCCATGAAGAACGTCTCGCTCCTCGCGCTGCAGGCGACCGCCAAGGGCGACGCGCTGAAGCTGAGCGCGACGGGCGTCGCGAGCGACGAGGAGACGGCCGGCCTCATGGAGGACGCGCTCCGCGGCGTCCTCGCCGCCTGGCGCCTCGCGGCGCAGGACAAGTCGCCGGACACGGTGGCCGTCCTCCGCAAGTTCACCGTCACGCGCGACAAGGCGACGGTCTCGATCAACGGCACGCTCCCCGGCGCCACCGTCCGCGCGATGGCCGAGAAGAAACACGCGAAGGCGCAGGTCGACTGAACCGATTTCGTCGCAGAACTTCCGAGACGGGCGCTTCGGCGCCCGTTTTCTTCTTTGTTAGGATCTCTCGGTGAGCGCGGTCTTCTCGATCGAACAGTTCCTCCAGGTGCACGAAGGGCAGGTTTACAACCCGCTCACGGACCGCACGCTCAAGGCCGGAGAGCCGGGATTCGCCGAGGTGAAAGCGCTCGCCGCGCGGCCGCCGATCCCGACGTCCGTCCCGCCGGAAACCGAGCGGCTGCTCGCCGACGGCGGCTGGCTCGTCGCGAACGGCGCGGACGCGTCGCGCTTCCGCCTCAAGTACGTCTCGCTCGAAGGCCACACGGTCTGCAACCAGGCCTGCTACTTCTGCCCCGTCTCGATCGCGCCGCGCGCCCCGCACGCGATGCCGATGGAGATGTACGAGCGCATCGCGGGCGAGCTCGCCGCCTACCGCGACACGCTCGAAGGCGTCTTCATGATCAATTACAACGAGCCGACGGCGGACCCGCGCTTCCTCGAGCAGGTGAAGGTCCTGAAGAAGAACGGCCTGCCCGCCGCCGTCCTCACGAACGGCTGGGGGCTCACGCCCGAGCGCGTCGACGCGCTCCTCGAGATGGGCGGCCTCCGGTACCTGTCGATCAACCTCTCGACGCTCGACCGCGAGCGTTACGCGAAGGACCGCGGGGCGGACCATTTGCCGATCGTCCTCAGGAACCTCGAGTACGTGAAGGACAAGCCCGTCGCCAAGGAGATGGTCGTCGTCGTCCTCGGCCGCGGCGACGCCGTGCACAAGCAGGACTTCGAGGACATCAAGGCACGCTACGCCGGGACGCGCTTCGAGGTGCGGACGTACGAGGTCATGGACCGCGCGGGCCATCTCGATCTCGGCCTCAAGCCCGAGGCGCCCATCGCGCGCCTCCGCGGCTGCGAGAACGTCGGCTCGCGGCCGCTCCAGCACCTCCACATCACGCCGCACGGAGAGTGCGTCCTCTGCTGCGAGGACTACGACGAGCGCTACGTCGTGGGCGACCTGACGAAGTCGAGCGTCGCCGAGGTGTTGCGCGGCCCCGAGATCGCGCGCCTCCGCCGGTGGAGCTACGGCCTCGAGGACGCTCCGGATGACTTCATCTGTCGGAAGTGCATCTACGCCCTGAAGGGCTGAGCGTCCTCGACCGTAAGGGCCGTCTCCTTTATTCCCCCGGAACCACCTGCCAGGTCTTGTCCGGGTTGAAGCGGTCCATGGTCTTGAACGCCTCGAGCGTTTTCTCCCCGAAGTCCTTCTGGTAGACGACGCCCGTGTGGCTGACGATGAACGTCTTCACACCGGTGACCGCGTAGTCCGCGGGGGCCGCCACGAGCGCGAAGCCGCCGATCATCACGCCCTTCACGACGTAGTCCATCGCGCCCATCGGCGCCGCCGGGCCCTGGCCCTTCAGGATCTTGAAGTAGTAGCCGTGGAAGGGCTTCATCTTGTCGGTGTAACCCTCGGCGATGAACTGCGCGATGTTCTCGCCGACCGGCCCTTCCCACTTCCCGTCCGCGGTCTTCCACGCGAGGCCGTCCTGCCTGCCCGGCGTCGAGATCGTGCGCTGCGCGTACTGGTTCACGCGCGAGCCGTCCCGCTTCTTCGAGGCGTACTCGTGCTGCGCTTCGACGTATCCGCGGCAGAACTGGATCGCGTCCAGCTCGTTGCCGCCGATGCGGCGGTAGAGCATCTCCTGCCGGCCCGCTTTCGTGTCAAACCGCCAGCCCTTCGGCCCCCGCACGAGCGGGACCGGCGAGGGCCAGTCCTCGTCGCCGACGAACAGGGTCGCGCGGCCCGCGTTCTTCGGATCGATCTCGACGTGGTGCTTCGCAAGGCCCTGCCGGGCGAACGCGCCGGCCGTGTTCCTGTCCTGAACCGGGTCCTCGGTGGAGAAGAGGTCGGCGCCGTCCGGACCGAGGATCTCGGTGAGGGCCGGGACGTCGAACCGCGCGGCCGCGGAGATCAGCGCCTCGGCGGCGGCCTTCGGCGAAGAGAAACTCTTCTGCGAAGAGGAAGACGAGGGAGAAGAAGAGGATTTCTCAGAAGGTGAAGAGGGTTCGGGCGCGCCCGACGCGAATCGCGCCGAGCCCAGAGCGAAGACGATGGCGGCCAGGACCCAACCGCGCGCAGCGCGCGGGATCATTCGAAGAAATCCGCGGACGTTCTTCATCGTGTTCATCTCCTCACCTCCGCCCGCCGCCGCCGCGCCCGCCGCCGCCGCCGCCTCGTGAGCCGCCGCCGCCGCCGCCGCGCGAGCTCATGCTCGACGAGCCGCGGGAGCTGCTCGAGCGCGCGCTGCTGCCGCTGTAGCCGCCGGAGCCTCCGCCGAAACTGCCTCCTCCCCTCGATGACGAGCCGCCGCCGCCCATGTCGCGGCCGCCGATACTGTCTCCGCCGCGGCTTCCGCCGCCCGACGAGCGATTGCTCGCGCTCGGGCTCGAGCCCCCGCCGCGGTTCCCGCCGCCCGAGGACATGTTGCCCGCGCTCGGCGAGCCGCCGCGGTTCCCCGCGCCGCCCGAGGCGCGGTTGCTCGCGCTCGGCGACCCGCCCGCCCGGCTGTTCTGCTGGCCGCGCGTCTGGCCGCCGTACTTGTTCGCCGTCGCCTTGTTTCCGTACGGCGTGCCGCCGCGGTGAGAGGCGTTGTGATTCCAGTTGCCTCCGCCGCCCTGGCCGCGGTTTCCGCCGTTGATGTTCGTGTTGCGGTTGAAGTTGTTGTTGACGTTGACGTTGACGTTGCCGCCGCCCCAGCCGCAGCCGCAGCACGAGCCGCCCCAGAACGCGGCGCCGATCATGACGCCCGCCGTGAAGGTGAAGAACGCGGCACCCGCCGTGTAGGGCGGGTAGTAAACGGGCGGGTACGGGTAGACCGGCGGCGGGTAGACGTACGTCGGGTTGTACGAGGGCACGTAGATGACCTCGGGGTTCGAGGACTGGACGACGATGACTTCCTTCGTCTCGATGACCTTCGTCTCGACCTTCATCTGCTCGTTCGACGCGAGCGCGCCCTTGTCCTTCGCCTTCTTCCTCATCCTCTGGCAGGCGTCCATGACGTCCTTCTGCTGGTCGAGGAAGGCGTTGCCGAGGTCCGTCGTCCACTGGATGTCGTCCGCGAGCCGCTTGACGGCCTCCGGGACGGCCGCCATCGACTGCACCGCGGGATCCCACGGCTGCTTGGCGACGGCGTCCGCGAGCGCCTTGTCCTTCAGGTCCTTGTTCTTCGCCATCCACTGCTGGAGCTGAATGAGCTCGAGCGGGTACGTCGAAGACGCGAGGACCATCGCGAGGAGATCGTCCGGATAAAGGGCGATCGGCGCGACGAGCGAGTCGATCTGGTCGGCCGTGAGCGGCGGATCGTCGGCTTCGGCCGCGGCGGCCGGTGCCGCCGGCGGAGTCGCCGACTGGGCCAGAAGAATCCCTTCGCCCGGCACGAGAAGGACCGCGCAGGCGATCGCGATGGCGCTCCGCCAGGCACGGCCCGGGACACCGATTGAGTTCGTCTGTCGTTTCATGGTGCGCCCACTCCTGCTGTTGGGAAGATGGCTGGCGGAATCATACCTGTGGAGCGAATGTGCGCATCGCGCTGCGGCCTTGCCTCTCCGGTGGCGGCATGCCGCCATCCCTGACGGCGGATCGCCAAGAGGGGCTTGGGCAAGGGTCCTTCACCGGAGCGGCGCATCCGCAAGTGAAGGCCGGAGAAAGACTTCTTGAAAGATGATCGGCTCCGGGCGCTGGCACCGCCTTCGCTCTCAGCGGGGCCAGGCTTCAGGAGGATCTATGTCCAAACCCGCCACCCGTCTCGAGCACGACCTGCTCGGCGACCTCGCCGTTCCCGCCGACGCCTACTACGGAGTCCAGACCGCGCGCGCGCTGGAGAACTTCCACATCTCGGGCGTCGAGCTTCGCCTGTACCCGGACCTCATCAAGGCGTTCGCGATGGTCAAGCTCGCGGCCGCTCGCGCGAACTTCGACTGCGGGCAGTTCGACAAGAAGATCCTGAAGGGCATCGAGGGAGCCTGCGAGGAGATCATCGCGGGCAAGCTCCACGACGAGTTTCGCCTCGACGTGTTCCAGGGCGGCGCGGGCACCTCCACGAACATGAACGCGAACGAGGTGATCGCGAACCGCGCCCTCGAGCTCATGGGAAAGAAGAAGGGCGACTACGAGGCCTGCGACCCGCACGACCACGTGAACTGCTCGCAGTCCACGAACGACGCCTACCCGACCTCCCTTCACGTCGGAATGGCGCTCGGAAACGTGCGGCTCGTCGCCGCGATGCGCGAGCTCATCGCCGCCTTCCGGAAGAAGGGCAAGGAGTTCGCGCCGATCCTCAAGATGGGCCGGACGCAGCTGCAGGACGCGGTCCCCATGACGCTCGGCCAGGAGTTCAACGCCTTCGCCGGGACGCTCGAGGGCGAGGTCCTCGCCCTCGAGCGGATCCAGAACGTCCTCTGCAAGACGAACATGGGCGCGACCGCGATCGGCACGGGCCTGAACGCGCCCGAGGGGTACGCGGAGAAGTGCACGAAGCACCTCGCGAAGGTCACCGGGTTCCCGATCACGCTCGCGCCGGACCTCATCGAGGCGACGCAGGACACGCAGGCCTTCGTCCTCTACTCGTCCTGCATGAAGAGCCTCGCGATCAAGCTCTCGAAGGTCTGCAACGACCTCCGGCTCCTCTCCTCCGGCCCGCGCTGCGGCCTGCGCGAGATCAACCTCCCGGCCAAGCAGCCCGGCTCCTCGATCATGCCGGGCAAGGTCAACCCCGTCATCCCCGAGGTCGTCAACATGGTCTGCTTCCGCGTGATTGGCAGCGACCTCACGGTCTCGATGGCGGCCGAGGCCGGGCAGCTCCAGCTCAACGTCTTCGAGCCCGTCATCGCCGCCTGCATCTTCGAGGCGCAGACGATGTTCATCAACGCGGCCCGGACGCTTCGCGTCCACTGCGTGGACGGAATCACGGCGAACCCGGACGTCATGAAGCACTACGTCGAGTACTCGATCGGCACCGTCACGGCGCTCAATCCGATCATCGGCTACGAAAAGGCGACCCAGCTCGCGGCCGAGGCGATGAAGACGGGCGCCGGGATCATGGAGCTGATCCGCAAGAAGAAGGTCCTCACGGAGAAGCAGATCGCGGAGGTCCTCGACCCGGCCGCCATGACGGGCCAGAAGCGCACCGGAAAGAAATGAGATCCCGGCGGACCGCACTCCTCGCCGCCGTGGGGATCGCGGCGTGCCTCCTGGCCCGGCCCGCGGCGGCCGAGGAGTGGCGGTCCTTCTCGGCCACCTGGTCGCTCTCGGGAGAGCGGACGTCCATTGCGGCCGAGGGCGGGCGCCACGCGGCGATCGTCCATGCAACAGGGTCCTTCGTGATCACGAAGGGCGACGTCGTCGGCCGCGGCTTCTTCGGCGAGCTGGTCGGCTTCGACGACGGTGGGTCTCTGCTCGTCGGGAGGGCCGTTTTCACCGATGAAAGGGGTGAAAGGGTCTTCGCCACGCTGAAGGCCCAGCCCCTTGCCACCGGCCGCACTGCCACCGGGACGATCACGGGCGGGACAGGGCGGTGGACCGACCTCGAGGGCGAATTCACATTCTCGTGGAAATCCGTCGTCGAATCCGATGACGACCAGATCCACGCGTTCACGGTGAACGTCGAGGGCCGGGCGCGCCGGGCGGAGAAGAAATGACACCCGCCGCGAAGGCCTGGGTTTCGCGCGGGGCCGTTGTCGCCCTCGGCGCCGCGATCTGGTTCTGGCCGGTGCCGGAGGGCCTCACCTCGCAGGCCTGGCACCTCTTCGCGATCTTCGCCGCGACGATCTTCTCCGTCATCGTCGGGGCGTTCCCGATCCTGACCGCGTCCGTCCTCGCCGTCGCCGTCTGCGTCCTCTCCGGCGTCCTCGCGCCCGCGAAGGCATACGCCGGGTTCGCGAACGGCACGATCCTCCTCATCGTCGTCGCCTTTCTCGTCGCGCGCGCCATCGTGAAGTGCGGCCTCGGCCAGCGCCTCGGCCACCTCGTCGTGACGCTCTTCGGGAAGTCGACGCTCGGCCTCGGCTACAGCATCTTCTTCCTCGACGCCGTCATCGCGCCTGCGTTCCCGAGCGACACGGCGCGCTCGGGCGTCCTCTACCCGCTCGTCCTCTCCCTCGCCGAGGGCTCGGGCTCGAAGCCGGACGAGGCGACGCGCAAACGCACGGGCGCCTACCTGATGTTCTGCGGGATGGCGACGCTCACGTGCTCGTCGGCGCTCTGGCTGACGGCGATGGCGGGCAACCCGCTCGGCGCCGAGATCGGCAAGTCGCTGGGCTTCAACGTGACGTTCGGCTCGTGGCTCGTCGCCGCGATCGTCCCGACGCTCGTGTGCCTCGCGGTCCTCCCGTACCTCATCTACAGGGTCCTTCCGCCCGAGCTGAAGGCGACGCCGGAGGCGCCCGCGGCGGCGAGGAAGGCGCTCGCGGCGATGGGGCCGCTGAGCCTGAACGAGAAGATCGTCGCGGTGACGTTCGTCGGCATGGTCACCCTGTGGGCGCTCGCCGGCACGCTCCACGTCGATCTCACCGCCGTCGCGTTCCTCGGCCTCGGCATTTTCCTCGCGGCGGGCGTCCTGACGCTGAAGGACATCGGCCAGCAGGGGGACGTCCTCGCGACGTTCATCTGGTTCGCGATCCTGTTCGCGATCAGCGGCCAGCTCAACACGCTCGGCTTCATGGGCTGGATCGGGCAGCGCCTCGCGGCGGCGCTCGGCGGGCTGCCGTGGCTCGCGGTGTACCTCCTCCTCGTCCTTGCCTACGTCCTCATCCACTACCTGTTCGTGAGCCAGACGGCGCACGTCCTCGCGCTCTTCGGGGTCTTCCTCGGCGTCGGGGTGCAGCTCGGCGTGCCGGTCGCGCCGCTCGGCTTCGCGCTCCTGATCTCGACGAGCTATCTCTCGACGATCACGCCCCAGGCTTCGAGCGCAAACCTCCTCGTCGTGGGCAGCGGCTACCTGACACAAGGGGAGCTCTACAAGCTCGGGACGATCACGACCGTCTTCAACGTCCTCGTCCTTCTCCTGATCGGAACTCCGTGGCTCCTTTTTGTGACGCGCTGAGATAGAACGTCCGCATGAAATACGTCTTCGACTCTCTCCGGCAGAACCCCGAGCTCGCCGTCTTCCTGACGCTCGCCCTCGGCTTTCTCGTCGGGCGTCTCAAGATCGGCACGTTCAAGCTGGGCAACGTCGTCGGGACGCTCCTCGCGGGCGTCGTCGTCGGCCAGATCGGCGTCCACGTGGACCCGGTCGTCAAGCTCGTCTTCTTCGACCTCTTCCTCTTCGCGACGGGCTACAAGGTCGGGCCGCAGTTCTTCCGCGGGCTCAAGAAGAACGCGCTCACGCAGGTCTCGCTCACGCTCGTCCTCTGCGTCACGAGCCTCGTGACGACGGTCGCGGCCGCGAAGGTCTTCCACTACGACTGCGGGACGGCGGCCGGCCTCATGGCCGGGGCGTTCACGGAGTCGACCGTCATCGGAACGGCGGGCGAGACGATCAACCGCCTGCCGGTCTCCGAGGCCGAGAAGAAGCGCTTGCTCGACCAGATCCCCGTGGCCTACGCCGTCAGCTATCTCGTCGGCACGGGCTTCGTCGTGTGGTTCCTCTCGGGCCTCGCGCCGAAGCTCCTGAAGGTGAACCTCAAGGAGGAGGCGAAGAAGCTCGGAGAGGCGCTTTCGGGAGGCGCCGAGCAGCGCGAGGAAGGCGTCCAGTCCGCGTACCGCGAATGGGACGTCCGGGCGTACGAGCTGCCGGCGGGCGCCGTCGGCAAGACGGTCGGAGAGTTCGAGAAGTCCTTCGCGCCCGATCGAGTCTTTGTCGAACGGTTACGGCGCAATGGGATTTTCTTAGAGGGTGAAAAGGGGATCGCCCTCGCGGCGGGCGACGTCCCTGCGATTGCGGCACGCCGCTCCGTCCACCTTTCTAAGAAATCTTCCTCTTCCTCTTTGTTCGGCGTTGAAGTCGAAGACCGCGAGCTTCTGGACTTCCCCGTGACCGTCGCTGATTTGGTCGTGACGAACAAGAAGATCGAGGGCCGGACGCTTGGCCAGCTCGCCGAGGAGCACGGGCACGGGCTTGCGCTCTGATTCAGTTCGTGCGCGGGACCGAGGAGATGCCCGTCTCGCCGAGCACGACCCTCGACCGCGGCGACCTCCTCCGCCTCGCAGGAGCGCCCAGGGACATGGAGCGCATCGGGAAGACTCTCGGCTACGTCGAGCGGCCCTCGAGCGAGACCGACGTGGTGTTCGTCGGTCTCGGCATCGTTCTCGGCGGGTTCGTCGGACTCCTGTCCGTCACGGTCGGGGGCCTCCCGCTCAGCCTCACGGCGTCGGGCGGCGCGCTCATCATGGGCCTCGTCTTCGGCTGGCTGCGCTCCGTCCGCCCGACGTTCGGGCGCATCCCCGAGCCCGCTCTATGGGTGTTCGACACGGTCGGCCTCGCCGTCTTCATCGGCATCGTGGGCCTGTCGGCCGGGCCGAGCTTCGTCTCGGGCATCAAGGAGACGGGGCCGAGCCTCCTCTTCGTCGGCCTCGTCGTCGCCGTGACGCCGCACATCGCGGCGCTCTTCTTCGGGAAGTACGTCCTCAAGATGAACCCCGTCCTCCTCTTCGGCGCCTGCGCCGGGGCCGGCACGGTCACGGCCGCCCTCCGCGGGATCCAGGACGAGGCGGGAAGCAAGCTTCCGGTCCTCGGCTACACAGTCCCCTACGCAATCGGGAACATCCTCCTGACCGCGTGGGGACCCGTCATCGTCATGCTCACGAAATAGGAGTCCTCACATGTCATCGAAACGCGTCGTCTCCGTTTCGCTCGTCCTACTCGTCGCTCTCCTCGTGGCCCCCGGCGCCTTCGCTCAGACGGCCGCCGCCCCTGCCGCCAAGCCCGCGCTCGCGCACGTCGTGATCCTCGCGACCGGCGGCACGATCGCCGGCGTCCAGCCGAAGGAAGGGGAGCCCGGTTACAAGTCTGGCAGCCTCTCGATCGACGCCCTCATCAAGGGTGCCCCCGGCATCGAGAAGCTCGCGAAGCTCGACGGCGAGCAGATCGCCTCCATCGGCAGCCAGGACATGAACGACGTCGTGTGGGGCAAGCTCGCCAAGCGCGCGAACGAGCTCCTCGCGCAGCCGGACGTGGACGGCATCGTCGTGACCCACGGGACCGACACGCTCGAGGAGACGGGGTTCTTCCTCGGCCTCGTCCTCAAGAGCAACAAGCCTGTCGTCCTCGTCGGCTCCATGCGTCCCGCGACCTCTCAGAGCGCGGACGGCCCGCTGAACCTCTACAACGGCGTCGCCGTCGCCGCGGACCCGTCCTCCCAGGGGCGCGGTGTCATGGTCGTCGTGAACGACGAGGTCCACACGGGCCGCGATGTCCACAAGACGCACACGACCTCCGTCAGCACGTTCGTCTCCACGACGCGCGGCACGATCGCGAAGGTTTACTACGGCAAGGTCCGGTACGGCTACGTCCCGACGTACAAGCACACGGTCACGAGCGAGTTTGCGAACGCGCCGCGCTCGATCTTCCCGCCGCGCGTCGACATCGTCTTCGCGCACGAAGGCTGCGACGGGACGCTCGTGAAGGCGGCCGTTGCCGCGGGCGCGAAGGGGATCGTCCTCGCGGGCGTCGGCGACGGCAACGCAACGACCGACATGATCAACGCGCTCTCCGAGGCCGCGAAGACCGGCATCGTCGTCGTGCGCACCTCGCACGTCGGCTTCGGGATGGTGCGCCGCAACGTCGAGCTCGACGACGACAAGCTCGGCTTCGTCGCAGGCATGGATCTCAACCCGCAGAAGGCGCGCGTCCTCCTGCGCGTCGCGCTCACGCAGACCAACGACGTCGCGAAGATCCAGAAGTACTTCGAAGAGTACTGACGAAAGAAAGGCGGCGTCAATGAGATCCGCGCTCGCGAGCGTTTCCGGCGCCGCCCTCGTCTGCCTGTGCCTCGCGGCGGGGAGACCGGCAGCGGCGCAGCAGTTCAACTCCGACAGCTACATCTCCAAGCCCCACGGCATGGTGACCTCGATCCTGACGACGGGCGAGCACACGACCATGTTCATGATGACGTTCTCGCTCTTCCCGAACTGGGAGCTCACGGCGGCCGGGTACTTCTTCAACACGGACGCGGACCGGAAGACGGCGGACGGGACCCAGGGCTCGCTCTACGCGAAGTACATGTTCTACGAGAACGCGGCGAAGACGGGCGGGTTCGCGGTCAAGGGCGGCACGGGGATGAAGCCGAGCTACATCCTCGACGGCGAGGGGTTCCAGTCGTCCTCCCAGTCGTGGTGGATGAATTCGGTCGCGACGATTCCGTTTTTCGACAACCAGCTGTCCTGGGACGTCCAGCCGGGCTTCAGCGTGACCCCGAACGCGGGAGGGACCGGGAACGACAAGTGGGCCTTCACGTACTCGACGCGCCTCGCCTGGTATCCGAAGGGGCCGGTCTGGGCGATCGTCGGCGAGGCGTTCGGCGCGACGGGCGAGGCGTACCTCGATCCCGAATACAACGTCGGACTGCGCTACGAACCGAACGCTCATGTGAACATCGCGCTCACGTACGGGGCGAAGTTCAACGGTTCGACGGGGCAGGGTTTTCAGATCGGCGTCATGCTGTTCAGTCCGCCGTTCCTGTGCTTCAGCGGCTGCAAGTAAAAGGGGCCCTCATCGTTTCGCAGACTCTTCTCAAGGCTCTCGACTTCGCGGGCGTTTTCGTCTTCGCGGTGAGCGGCGCGCTCGCCGGGGGGCGCAAGCGCCTCGATCTCTTCGGCGTGTTCGTCGTCGCCGTCGTGACCGCGATCGGCGGCGGCACGCTCCGGGACCTCCTCCTCGGCCGGCTCCCGGTGTTCTGGGTGCGCGAGCCGGAGTACCTCGCGGTCGTCGCCGTTGCCACCGTGGCGACGATTCTCTTCACGCGTCTCAGGATGCCGAAGGAGAACCGTCTCCTCGCCGCCGACGCGCTCGGCCTCGCGCTCTTCTCGGTGACGGGTGCGCAGATCGCCGAGACGGTGACGGACGCGAGGCTCGTCGTCGTCCTCATGGGAGCCGTAACCGCCGCGGCCGGCGGAATGCTGCGCGACGTTCTCTGCGGCGACGTCCCGATGATCCTGCACGGCCGCGAGCTCTACGCGACGGCCGCCCTCTCGGGCGCGGCGGCGTACGTCGGCCTCTCCGCGGCGGGCGCCGGCCGGCCGCTGGCCGCGGGTGTGGGAATTCTGACGACCCTCGTGCTTCGGGCGCTGTCGCTGCGTCGCGGCGTCGGCCTGCCCGCGTACCACCTGCCGAATGATTGACTCGCGCCGCGATCACGCAAAGGAACACCATGAACGACCGTCGCCCCGACCTTCCGCAGCTCGTCTTCGCGATCCTGATCATCTGCGGGCTGATCGCGCTCTCGCTCTGGATCATCGCGCCGTTCGCGGCGGCGCTCGTCTGGGCGACGACGATCGTCGTCGCGACGTGGCCGGTGCTCCTGAGGCTCCAGAAGCTCTTCGGAGGCCGCCGGGGTCCCGCGACGGCCGTCCTGACGATCGTCCTCCTCCTCGTCGTCGTCGTGCCGTTCCTCGCGGGGCTCGGGACGCTGCTCGAGAGCCGGGACGCGATCGCCTTGAAGGTCGACCAGCTGAAGACCGCTGAAGTTCCGCCCCCTCCCTCCTGGGTCGCGAAGATTCCCATGGTCGGTCCGCGCGCCTCCGCCGCGTGGCAGGACAACGCGGGAGCAGCCGTGCGGGATTTCGCGGAGAAGGCTGCGCCCTACGCGCGTCAGGCCCTGAACTGGTTCGTCGGCGCTCTCGGAAGCATCGGAGCGCTGTTCGGCCATCTCCTCGTCACCGTGATCGTCTGCGCCGTCCTCTACAACATGGGCGACGCAGCGGCCGAACGCGTGCGCCGATTCGCGCGGCGGCTCGCGGGGGACCGCGGGGACAAGGCGGTCGTCCTCGCGGGACAGTCGATCCGCGGCATCGCACTCGGCGTCGTCCTGACCGCGGTCGGCCAGTCGGTGCTCGCGGGCATCGGCCTCGCGATCGCGGGCGTCCCGTTCGCCGGCGTGCTGACGGTCGTCGCGCTCGTCCTGTGCATCGCGCAGGTGGGGCCGATTCTCGTCCTCCTGCCGGCGATCGTCTGGCTCTACGGAAGCGGCCAGGCGGGATGGGGGACGTTCCTTCTCGTCTGGACGATCCCGCTCATCACGCTCGACAACGTCATCCGGCCGATTCTCATCAAGAAGGGCGCCGATCTCCCGCTCCTCCTGATCTTCGCGGGCGTCATCGGCGGCCTCGTGTCGTTCGGCCTCATCGGGATCTTCGTGGGCCCGGTCGTCCTCGCCGTGAGCCACACGCTTCTCGAGGCGTGGATCGACTCCGGAGACGCGCCGGCGGCCGGCTGACTCAGCCCGCGTCCGGCGCTTCCGGCGGGGCGCCGGCGCCCTGCTTCGTGAGAAGCCTTCCGATGAGGACGGCGGGGAAGAGGACTCCGATCAGCGATTCGAGGTTGGACAGTGCGCGCGCGGCCGAAGAGACGGGTGTGATGTCGCCGTACCCGACGGTCGTGAGCGTCACGAAGCTGTAGTAGAGAAACGGCGGATACGAGCCCTCCGCCCGCGCCATCTGGAACGCCGCAGAGCGCAAAGACGCGAGGAATTCGTAGGCGCAGGCCCACGTGAGGCCGATGAGAAGGTACGCGACGACCGCGCCGACGAGCCGGTGCGACGTGACGGGTCCCGGCGAGAAGACACGGATGAGGGTGACGAGCGCGAACACGCCGAACGTGAGGCAGGCGGCGACGAGCCGCCATTTCGCGAGAGGGTCCGACGCGTCGATCTGGCGGACCATCTCGAGGGCGGTCGCGCTGCCCGCGAGGAGGGCGACGAATATGGCCCCCCAGACGGTCTTGGCGACGACGAGCGCGCCGACGACGAAGAGAAGGAAGGAGAGCGCGGCTGCCGCGATCGCGAGGCCTGGGAATCCGTCCTTGAGGAGGGGCGCGACGAACAGGTTCGCGACGAGGAGGACGAGGAGGAACGAGAACCCATCCTCCCGCTCCCAGACCGAGGTCGTCCTCCGGATGAGGCGCCGCATCGCGTCAGAACCGGAACCGCGAGCCGAGCTGGATCTGCGTCGCGGTTCCGCTCTGGAGGTCCTTGTTCACGCGCATGCCCGTAAGGAGCTCCGCGACGAGATCGAGCCGCGTGATCGGCGACCACGCGAGGTTGAGAGAGAAGCGCCGCGTGTACTTGAGCGCGTCGTTGGGCTGATTGTCGAGGACGTTTACCCACACCCAGCCCATGGTCATCGTGGAGCGGAGAGTCTTCGACCAGGCGTGCTCGTAGCCGAGATAGGCGGCCGTGACCCCGAGGAGGGTCATGTCGCCCGTCGCCGTGTCGAAGTACGCGTCCTGGCCGCCCGCGGCGCGAAGGTCCGTGATGTAACGGCCGATCCCGTTCCCACCGTAGAGGGAGAACTTCACGTCGTCCGTCTCGGCCCACCAGCCCGTCCGAAGGACACCGCTGAGTCCGAGGCCCAGGCCGCCCCTGGATGCGGTCTGATTCGGGTCCAGGTCCGACTCGGCGCGGATCTGCCGGAGCAGGAGCGCCAGCTGCACGTGCCCGAGCTGGCCGAGGACGGGCAGCGACCCCTTACCCTTGCCGGGGTCCCAACGCGCGCGGAAAACGAAATCGGGGATCAGGTTCACGCCGGAGGCGTTCGTGACGTCCGGCGCCGGGTTCTCGATCGAGGCCGCGAACGTGTAGGCGTCGCTGAAGTTCGTCGTGTACCGGATCTGCGGCTGGCGGAAGAGCGAGATCGCGTTCAGGCCCTCGTTGTCGATCCCGAACGGCTCGGCCTCGGGATCGGAGAACGTGGACCAGGTCTGGCCGAGGATCCAGTGGTCCCACTGGCCGAACGCGTGGCGGAGGACCGCGTTCGAGTTGATGTCGAACCCGACCTCGATGAAGGCGCGCATTGCGCCCACGCCCGTGGGCGTCCGGAAGTCGAAGTTGAACCTGCTGGCGTTAGCCGCAAGGGTCGTGCGCGCGCCCTTGCCGGCCGCTTCGCTTCCCTCCACGGGGATCGACGACGTCACGAAGCGGTCGTCGGTCCCGATCGCGTCGAGACTTTCGACCGCCGTCACGCGCACCTGCCCGCCGAGCTTGAGGGCCGCGTCCGTGCCCGGAATGCGGAACGAGCCGGGGAACTCGCCGACCGAGACCACGTCCTCGGCTTCCGGGAGCTTCTTGACCTCCGTCTCGAGCTGCTTGAGCCGCGCCTCGAGCTCGGCGGACGCCGGCGGTTGGGGCGTCTCCCGCTCCATGGCCAGCAGCCGATCCTGGCTCGCCTTGGCAAGGGCCTCGAGCTTCGCGAGCCGCTCCTCGAGGGCGCGGATCGTCTCGTCCTGTTTCGCGATCGTGGCGTCCTGCTCGGCGAGGCGCTTCTTGAGCGCCTCGATCTCGGCCTCCGTGGCGGGAGCGGATTTCTTATGAGGAGATTTTGAAGATGAAGATTTCTTTGAAGGGGGCTCTTAGGCGACGCAGCCGTCTGCATCGAGGGGGCCTCCTGAGCGGGCACCGCCGCTTGCGCTCTTTCACTCGAAGAAATCTCTTTCTTCTCGTCTTTCTCCTGAGCCCACGCGAGACTCCCCGCCAACGCAGCGAGCGTCGCGGCGATGAGCGGCAGGCGTCTCACGCCTGCGGCCGCTCGATTCCGAGCTTCTCCATGCGCGAGCGCAGCGTACTGCGGTTCATTCCGAGGCGCTCGGCGGCGTTGCCGCGGCCCGCAATCCGCCAGGCGCAGTCGCCGAGGACTCTCAGGATGTGCGCGCGCTCGACGTCCTCGAGGCTCCAGACGCCGGATTCGCCGCGCGCCCGTGCCGGGACGGCGAACGTGCGCTCGTCGAGGATGAGCGCCTCCCCGGGGCTGAGGATGAGAGCGCGCTCGATGACGTTCTCGAGCTCGCGGATGTTGCCGGGCCAGTCGTAGCGCTGGAGCGCGGTCATCGTCTTGTCCGGGATCCGCGTCACGGCGCGCCCGAGCGTCGTCCGCTTGCGGGTCACGAAGTACCACACGAGGAGGGGGACGTCCTCGCGGCGCTCGCGGAGCGGCGGGACCTCGATCGGGAAGACATTGAGGCGGTAGTAGAGGTCGGCGCGCCAGCGCCCCTCGGCGACGGCGGTCTCGAGATCGCGGTTCGTGGCCGCCACGACCCGGGCGTCGGTCTTGATCGTGTGAGAAGACCCAAGGCGCTCGAACGTCCCTTCCTGCAGGACGCGCAGGAGCCGTCCCTGGATGTCGGCCGGGACGTCGCTGATCTCGTCGAGGAAGATCGTGCCGCCGCTCGCGACCTCGAAGCGCCCGAGGCGGCGCTGGAGCGCGCCGGTGAACGCGCCGCGCTCGTAGCCGAAGAGCTCGCTCTCGATGAGCGTGCCGGGCAGCGCCGCGCAGTTCACGGCGACGAACGGCCGCTCCCCGCGGGCGCTCTTCCGGTGGATCGCGCGCGCGAGGAGCTCTTTCCCCGTGCCCGTCTCGCCGGTCAGGAGGACGGCGCTCCCCGTCGGCGCGACCTGCTCGATCATGTAGAGGACTTCCATCAGGGCGGGGCTGCGGCCGACGATTTCGTCGAAGCCCTGCGCGTCGCGGACCTCTTCCCGGAGAACGACGTTTTCGGCATCGGCGCGCTCCCTGAGGCGCGAGATCTCGGAGAGGCTCGCGCGCAACTCGAGCTCCGTGTGGGCGCGGACGATCGCGCTCGCAAGGATCTCGCCGAAGAGCCGGAAGCGCCCGACGAGCTCCGGCGTCCATTCGCGCTCCGCGACGCTGGCCGAGAACGAGAGGAGCCCGATCGGCCTTTCCCCGACACGCAGGGGAAACATGAGGTTCGACGTGATGCCGTAACTCGCCACGAACTCGCGCTCTTCCGTCCAGGCCTCCGGCAGCTCGCCCGGCATCTTCATCGCCCAGCCCTGGCCCTGCCGCGCGCGTTCGATCCAGTTCGGCAGCAAGGACGTCGGCCCTCTCTTGACCCCGGGGAACGCGGAGAGCGGCCACAAGGCCGCGATGTTCGGAGCCCCGTCGGCGCCGAAGAGAATGACGGCCCCCCGGTCAGCGCCGCAGAAGAGGGCGAGGCGTTCGATCGCCCCGTCCAGCTCCGCCTCGAACGTCTCGACCGGTGCCGCGAGGAGCCTCGCGGAAACCTCCGCGAGCTTCGCCTCGAAGTCGCTCGTGTCGACGAGACCGCCGGAGGTCATGGGGACATATCACCATAGGTGGCGAAATCCCGCATTGATCTCGCCGCATCATCTCCGATCGGTTGACCGAATGATTCAGCAAACTCATTTACCTGGTTCCGTTTGAGGCCCGAGAGTGCCGTCCGGGGAGAGCGGTACGGGGTTAGCATCGTGATGCTCGAAGCTAGAATTGCTGAGGCTTCTGGCCGAAGAAAAGAGGTATTCGATGAAAAGGTTCGTGTTCGGGGTGGCGCTTGCGCTCTTCTTCCTCGCGCTCGCCCCTGCGTCCGCTCTCGCCACCGACGTCGCCTTCTCCGAATTTCCCGAAGCCGTGGACAAGCCCGTCGTCATCCAGCTCGCCGGCGTCTGGAACTCGTTCGACACGCAGGCCCGGTTGGACGTCTCCCGGGGCGGGCTCGCGACGATCGGGACCACGCTCGACATGGAAAAACTGTTCGGCGTGCCCACGACCCAGGTCGACTTCCGCGGCGACGGCTCCTGGCGCTTCTCGAAGCGGAACTACATCGACTTCGGCTACTCGTCTCTGAACCGCTCCGGCACGCGCGCGATCGAGGAGGACGTCGTCTGGAACGGTTACACGTACAAGGCGGGCGCCACGGTCGACGGGAAGTTCGACAACTATTACGCGTACGTCGGCTGGCACTACGACATTTTCCGGGCCGACAACATCAAGGTCTGGACGGGCCTCTCGATCGCCTATGAGCACTTCGAGACGGGCCTCGCCGGCCAGGCCTCGATCACGAACCCCGACGGGACGATCACGAAGGGCGCCGTCGTCGCCGACTACAGCGTGGGCCTTCCGGCGCCGCTGATCGGACTTGGAGTGTCGGGAGCGATCTCGAATCACTGGACGTTCGACTTCTACACGCGGGCGATCGGCTTCAGCTCGACCGACATCGCCGGGAGCATCCTGGAGGCCGGGCTCTCGTTCGGGTGGTACCCGACGAAGAACTTCGGCGTCGTCGGCGGGGCGGACGTCAACAGGCTGTCGATCCGGAAGTACAAGAACGACAACCAGACGATCTCCGCGAGCTACGTCTACACAGGCCCGCGCCTCGGTCTGGTCGTCGGGTTCTGAAGTGAGCCGCGCCCGGGTTTCCACCGTCCTCCTCCTGGCCGCCGCTCTCGTGGCGCCGCCGGCGGCGGCGTGGATTTACCCGGAGCACCGGAACATCGCGGGCAGCGCGTTCGAAGGCCTCGACCCCGCGCGAAAGGCGGCGCTCGAGAAGCTCTGGGCCGAGGCCCGCAAGGGCCACGAGGACCGGCTGTGCGAGAAGCCGTGGGCCGGCGACCAGGGAAACAAGCCGGCCTGCATCGACCTCGCGGCGTTCCCCGCGCTCGCTGGAGATCACTCCTGCTCGGGTGATCAGTTGCTCAACACCGTCCTCGAGACAAAGTGGGTCCTCGACGTGGCGGCGGTCACGTCCGTCCTCGACAAGGGGCTCGCGACGGCGAAGAACAAGAACGAGGCGCGCAACCGCCTTACCAAATCCGACCTCGAGCTCCAGCGCAAGGACCCGGAATACGCGACCCGAGCGGGCTCCAATAACGTTCATTTTCTCTTGACCCGCGACACGGACGACGTCACGGAATTCCTCGTCGCGAGCATCAAGAAGGACGTCGAGCTGAACGGCCTCGGGGTCTGGGCCCGCTACCACGTCGCGGCGATGCGCCTCGCGCACGAGCTCGAGGCGGGCCGCGTGCCCGAGGACAAGCGGCCCGCTGTGGCGCTCACCGCGCTCGCCGCCGAGGCGTTCGGCGACCACTTCCTCGAGGACGCGTTCGCGTCCGGGCACGTCGCCGGAACGTGGGGGGACGTCGCGACGCGCAAGGGAACGCACGACTACTACAACCAGAACGGCTTCGACGCCATCACGTGGAGCGGGAAGCCGATGCTCCTCTTCGGCGACGCGAACATGAAGCCGGCCGACCTCGCCCGGACGGCGGCGGCGGTGCGTGAGAGCTTCGAGCAGCTCCTCGACGCCGCATCGCCCGGCTGGGCCCTTGCGGGCGAGGCGGACGCGGTCTCCCTCGACTGGTCGAAGGCCGTCCCGGCCTTTGACACGTGCAAGTCGACCAAGATGCCCTCCGGGGAGGGCGTCCCGCTGTCGTTCTTCGAGAAGGAGGGCGTTCCGATCCTCCTCACGACGCCGAAGCCCGGCCGCAAGCCGCCGGAGGGCGCCATGCCGCGGTTCCGATCCGAGATCGGCCCATTCATCGGCCTCGCGGCGGGGCTCTCGGCCGGCTGGGCGGACGGCGGGATGGAGTCGACCGAGTCGGTGGCCCGGGCCGGCGGCACGATGGAAATCGGGGCGCGCGCGGGTCTCGGGCTCGAGGCGCTCCTCGGCGATGCGGGCGACGGGCAGATCTTCCTGCAGGCAGGCGTCCTCCAGGAGATCGGGTCCAAGAACGTCTGTGCCGACCCGTGCTCGGGTTCCGGCCTCGTGGCAAACCTCGCGCTCAGGACGCCCGCGCGCAAGGCGATCGCGACGCGCATCCGGATGCCTTTCTGGCTGATCCCCGGCGACCTCATCCTCGCCGCGCCGATCCTCGGGTTCCTGGCGCCGAAGACGTACGAGAGCATGGCGATGGTGGCCGCGAGCGGCGGCGTCATTCCCTGGCAGACGGGCCTCTCGACGTTCCTCGGCCGGGTGCAGTTCATTCTGGGGCGGGAAGTCGGCGCCTCGTTCTTCGGCTACTCGGGCGGCGAGGATCAGCTCTTCGTGGCCACTCCCGGGTCCGGCAGCGGCTCGTTGACGGCGATCTCGCTCCGGTCGATCCGCTGGGATTTCCCCATCGTGGAGGTTCGTCCCTTCCGCAGCTACGCGACGACGCAGGCGGCAGCCGTCCTGATCCAGATCGGCGCGGCATTCGACAAGCCCACGAAGATCACGGTCGAGGCTCCGCCTGGCGCTGCCGCGCCGTATCTGAAAACGTCGTCGTCCGTTTACTTGCGACTCGCCTTCGACTGGAGGCAGTACTTCTGATGCGCCGCGGGGCTGTCGTCGCGCTCGTCGTGGCGGCGGCCCTGCAATTCGTCGCGCCGGGGACGCTCGCGCAGACGCCTCCCGAGGGCGAGCAGGCGCCGCCCGCGAAGCGCTCGCTCTTCAAGGACTCCGAGGACGGCGCATTCGACGTCGGCCGCTGGGCCGCGACGCGGACGGGCATCCTCCCGATCCCCGTCCCGATCACCGAGCCCGCGGTGGGCTACGGGTTGGCGCTCGGGCTCGTGAAGATCCACGGCGGGGGACTCGCCGGGACGAAGGACGCCCCGCTCGGCGTCACGGGCAAGCCCGTTCCGGCGGACGTCTCGGCGCTCGCCGGCGCCGCGACGGAGAACGGAACGTGGGCCGTGGCCGTCGCGCACCTCGGTTACTGGGGCGGCGACCGGTGGCGGTACACGGGCGTCCTGGGCCGCATGTCGCCGCAGCTCGACACGTACGACGCCGAGGGGCGCGCCTACGGCTTCAACCTCGACGGCTGGGTCGTCTACCAGGAGCTGAAGCGGCGCGTGGGGCGGTCGAACCTCTTCCTCGGCGCGCGGTTCGTCTGGATGGACACGACGACGCGCTTCGACGCGGAGATCGCCCCGCCCGACGTCCCGAGGCCCGAGTTCACGAGCCGCGACTCGGGCCTCGGCGCCGTTGCCGAGTTCGACTCGCGGGACAACACGTTCACGCCGAACCGGGGCGTGCAGGTCAAGGCGTCCGGCACGTTCTACGGGCCGTACCTCGGCGGCGACAACGACTACCAGCGCTACACGTTGGACGGGTTCTTCTTCTGGGACGTCGACCCGCGGCTCGTCCTCTCGACGCGCCTGAGAACGCAGAACGTCGCGGGTAACGCGCCCTTCTATGCGCGCCCGTTCATCCGGCTGCGCGGCATCCCGGCGATGCGCTACCAGGGCGAGACGGCCGTGTCGCTCGATGGCGAGGCGCGTTGGGCCCTGACGAAGAGGTGGTGGCTCGTTGCGTTCGCGGGCGCCGGCTGGACGGACGCCGGCACGGCGCGCGCCCTCACGGACGAATCGGTCCACGCCGGCGGCTTCGGCTTCCGCTACCTCGTCGCCCGCAAGCTCGGGATTCTGGCGGGGCTCGACGTCGCGAAGGGTCCGGAGCAGTGGGCTCTCTACGTCGTCTTCGGAAGCTCGTGGTGAGGCGAGGCGCGCGGAAAGCGCGCGCGCCGATGCGGGTGGACGCGACTTAAGACCTCGCGGTTTCGCGCGGACTTTCCCCGAACAGACCACGATACTGGGAGCTGAAGCGGCCCAGGTGCCAGAACCCGTGGTCGAGAGCGACACGTGCGATGCGCGTCGTTGCGCCGCCGGCGCGCGGGCTCCTCAGGACCCGGCGCGCCTGGTTGAGACGCAGGCGCCGGAGATAGGTCGCGGGCCCCATGCCGAGGATCTCGTGAAAGGCGAGGCTCAACGTCCGCCTCGGGACGCCGCATGCGGCACACAGGTCGCCCACCTGCAGCGAGTGATCGCCCGCCTTCCCGACGAGCTTTTCCGATCGGCGAACGAGGTCGGTAGCTTGGGCGAGCGGTCGAACCGGCGGCGCCGGCGACGCCTGCGCAAACGCACCGAGGAAGCCGTCGACCAGTTCGTCCTGGATCGCGGTGATCGCCGCCGTCGACCTCCGGACCTGCTCGTCGGATCGCAGGATTTTCGCGGCCTGCCGGAAGCGGACGACGAGGTCGCGTCGCGGGGCGCCGCGCGGTTCGCAGACGCTCCATTCCCGCTTCAGGAGGCCGGAGGCTTCCGGGAACTGCCGCTTCACGATTGTCTCGAAGAGGCCCTGGCGCAGCGCCACGCACACCACGGAGAAGTTCCGGCCGTAGAGTCCGTCGTGCTCGGCGCCCGGCGCGTGGGCGAAGATCGTCCCGGTCCGGACCTGGGTGCCGTGCTGAAACGAGCGGGTGCCCGCGCCCGTGACGACGCTCAGGGTCCACATCCCCTGCGGAAACCGTCCACTGCCCCGCAGGGGCAGGTTGGTCTCCACCCAGGAAACGCCTCCGCCGGGCAGCCCGGCACGCAGGTGATGACCCCGCAGCGGCCCGGGCGCCAGCTGCGACAACTCGACGTCGGATCCGCGCAGCACCGCGGCGTAGGACTCGGCGTCCGTGATCTCGTAGTCGAGAAACTCGGTGGTGACGGCCATCTTTGACGGGCGTTTGCCCGAAACGGATAGAGCCCGAATCGAACGAATGCTATACGAGACACGTACTCAACTCCCCAGGAGGCCGGCATGACGCGAAACGCACGACTCCGCAACGCAAGGCTCGCAGCCATGGCGGCCCTCGCCCTGGATTGCAGTTCGGCCCCGGCGCAGGAGCCCAGCCGCAACCTCCCGGCGAAACGGCTCGCAAGCCGATCGAGGCGAAGAAGCCCGATTACTCGCCGTACCCGGACCGGAAGATCCCGGCGCGCGTCCTCTGGGGCGTCGCCCACGTCCACACCGGCTTCTCCTTCGACTCGGGAATGTTCGGGGTCACGGTCACCCCCGACGACCTCTTCCGGGTCGCGACCGGCGGGGAAGTCGTCATGGACAACGGCCAGCGCTTCAAGCAGGACCGGCCGCTCGACTGGGTGTCCATCACGGACCACGCCGAGTACATGGGCATCTCCGACCAGATTCGCGCCGGCAGCCCCGAGCTCCTCGAGAACCCGCAGGGCAAGCGCTGGTACGAGATGTCGCAGAAGGGTCCTCAGGAGGGCGTCAAGGCCGCCATCGAGGCCGTCGTCTCCATGCAGTCTGGTAAGCCGGTGTTCGACGCCAGCAAGCTCGTCGGCTCGGCCTGGGCGCAGGCCACCGCGGCGGCCGAGAAGTGGAACAAGCCGGGCGTTTTCACGACGCTGCACGGCTTCGAGTGGACTTGCGCGCCCGGCGGCAACAACCTGCATCGCACCGTGATCTTCCGCGACGGCGCGGACCGCGTGAGCCAGGTCATTCCCTTCTCCACCTTCGACAGTCAGGACCCGGCGGCGCTCTGGAAGTACATGGACGCGTACGCGAAGAAGACGGGCGGCCAAGTGCTCGCCATCCCGCACAACGGCAACCTGAGCAACGGCATCATGTACACGGCGGAGACCTTCGACGGCAAGCCCATGGACCGCGCCTACGCCGAGGCGCGCGCCAGCCACGAGCCGCTCCAGGAGGCGACGCAGATCAAGGGCGACAGCGAGACGCACCCCTATCTCTCGCCGGAGGACGAATTCGCCAATTTCGAGAAGTGGGACTTCGATTTCGAAAAGAAGGCGCTCGCGAAGAAGAGCGTCCTCCACGCCAACTACGTCCGCTCGGCGTTGAAGCTGGGACTGGAGCTGGACGCGAAGCTCGGAGCCAACCCCTACCAGTCCGGCATGATCGGCGGCAACGACGCGCACGTAGGCGTCGTCACCACGAGGGAAGACAACTTCTTTGGCGAGTTCGCGAACGGATTACCTTCGCCGGACCGCTGGAAGGCGCCGCTCCTCGCGGGCGAGGACGGCAAGGTGCTGATCTCGATCTGGAACGAACAGGCCGCGGGCCTCGGCGGCGTGTGGGCGACCGAGAACACCCGCGAAGCGGTCTGGGACGCGCTGAAGCGCAGGGAGGTCTACGCGACGACGGGCGACCGGCCGACGGTCCGCGTCTTCGCGGGCTGGGACTTCACGCCGAAGGACCGCGACCGCTCGGACTTCGCGGCGAACGGCTACGCCCACGGCGTGCCCATGGGCGGGAACCTCCGCGCGGCGCCGGCCGGCAAGCGGCCCGTCTTCATGGTCCAGGCGCTGCGCGACCCCGAAGGACCCAACCTCGACCGCGTCCAGATCATCAAGGGCTGGCTCGGCAAGGACGGCAAGACGCACGAGCGCATCTTCGACGTCGCCGTCTCCGGCGGGCGCGCGATCGGCCCGGACGGCCGCTGCAAGACCCCGGTCGGCAACACCGTGGACATCGCGAACGCGAGCTACACGAACACGATCGGCGCCGCGTCCCTGTCCGCGTACTGGAAGGACCCGTCATTCGACGCCACGCAGCGCGCCTTCTATTACGTGCGCGTGATCCAGATTCCCTCGCCGCGCTGGACGGCCTACGACCAGAAGCGTTACGGCATCAAGATGCCCGACTACGTTCCGATGACGGTCACGGACCGTGCGTACACGTCGCCGATCTGGTACACGCCGGCGAAGTAGGCGGGATGTCCACATTCATTCGTAGTCTCGGGTTCGCGGTTTCGCTGTCCCTTCTCGCCGCGGGCGGCGCGTACGCACAGTCCGCGGAGTGGAAGAACACGGCCGAGGTCTATTTCCTGGGAGGCGCGATGTCCGGCACGGCAGTTGCCGGGCCTGTCGAGGCCGAGGTGGACCTCTCGGCGTCCCAGCTCATCGAGAACCTCCAGTTCGGGGCGATGCTGAACTACCGCGGCGAGGCCGAGAGGTTCGCCGTGACCGCCGACGTCATCTTCATGGGCCTCGGCGCCTCGCGTGAGAGCACGCTGCAGACGACGAAGGTCGACGTGGACGAGTGGATCGTCCAGGCCCACGGGAGCTGGCGCGTGACGCCGGTCTTCGAGGCGCTCGCGGGCCTGCGATTCACGTCGGTCTCGGGCACTTCCGTCCTCACGCCCGTGCGTGGGAGCTTTCAGTCGGCCGGGTTCTCGAAGAGCTGGCTCGACCCGATCGTCGGCGTCCGCGCGAAGACGCCGATCGGGAAGGGGTGGTCTCTCGAGGGATATGGCGACATCGGCGGATTCGGAGTCGGGTGCGACCTGACGTGGATGCTCCAGGGCCGCGTGAACTGGCAGATCTCGCGTGTCGTCGGCGTCGGCCTCGGCTATCGCGCGCTCTATCAGGACTACGGAACCGGAAGCGCCGCCGACGTCTTCGTGTGGAGGGTCACGGTCCAGGGGCCGGTCGGAGCCGTCAACATCTCGTTCTGAGCACTCGGGCAGGGAAACGTCTACGCGGGCAAGGACGGAAACGTCTACAAGCGCGACGAGAACGGAAACGGGTCGAGCCCGTCGGGCTCGAGTCCGCCGGCCTCACAGAACAAGCCCAGGTTAGGAGGGCGGGAGGATGTTCTGGGGTATATTCGCGGTATGAGAGTCAAGACATCGGTCACGTTGTCGGGGGAGACGATTCGCGCACTCGACAGGGCTGCCGCGCCAAACTCCAATCGGTCTCGTCTGATCGAGGAGGCGGTGTGCGACTACCTGGCCCGCCGGCAGCGAGCCGCCCGGGAAGCCCGAGACCTGGCGATCCTGAATCGCTCGGCCGATCGCCTTAATCGTGAATTCCGGGACGTGCTCGAGTATCAGGCCGACGTGTGAAGAGAGGCGACCTCTATCGAGTGCGCCACCCGGCCGGCGACCCGAAGCGCTCTCGCGTTTTCGCTGTCGTCAGCCGGCAGGCCTTGATCGAGTCCCGCTTCTCCTCCGTCGTCTGCGCCCCCGTCTACAGCCGCCGCGACGGCCTCACGACCCAGGTGGACGTCGGGATCGACGAGGGGCTCAAGCACGAATCCAGCATCCACTGCGACGCGCTGGTCAGCCTGGCCAAGACATCCCTGACCGACTACGTGTCGAGTCTCGGGCCGACCCGGCTTCGAGCGCTCGACGAGGCTCTCCGGATCGCGCTGGCGCTCGATTGAAACGAGCTGGTTCTGGGGATGCGCATCTGGAAGGCTCGTGGTGAAGCCGTCGGGCCGGTGCTACATTGAGTCGAGGAGAACGAACATGAGCATGCGAGTCGCTTCCCTTGCGGTCTTCGTCTCCTTCGCCTCCGTCCTGCAGGGGCAGCAGCCTGCTGCGCCGGGCTCCGCGAGCGCGTCGCCGTCCGTCGACCCCGGGCTCATCGTCTACCAGATCGACCTGGTCCCGGTCGGGTCCATGTTCGCGATGGGCCAGCCCGTGCTCGAGGGCGATTACTGGGTCTTCAGCGCCTTGCCGGAACGGACGGAGATGAAGGTTCCGAGGACAAAGGTGAAGTCGGTCGCGCGGTGGTCGACCGACTACACCAAGCATGTCGTGTGGCGGGTGGAGCTCGCGGGGTTGGCCGGCATGCACCTCGCGCGGAACGAGCCGGTGAAGAAAGGGAAGAACTGGATCGCGTACACCTGGAAGAACAACACGCTCGTGAGCGTGCCGGAGACGGACGTCGTGAGGATCACGCGCCTGACCGGCCCCGAGGCCTTCAAGGCCGAGCAGCTCGCGCTGGGACTCATCGTCCTCGAGGGCGCGTCCATGACACCCGGCTTCAAGGGGGGAACGCCCCGGTGAACGTCGCGCCGGCTTCCGGTTCGCCGGCGCCCGGCGACCCGGCCGGGCCCGGGAACTGGACCTACCAGGGCCAACCCGGTGCTTACGACGCCTACGCGCCTTCGGGCGGGACGGTCGCCAAGCCGGGCGACACACCCATGGTCCCGACGCCCCGCTGACGGCATTCCGCCACGAGTGGCGGGATCCCGTCCGGCTTCGGTTCGGGCTGGAATCCTGGCCTTGGCTAGCGCCCCTAAGAGTCTGGAAACAAAAGACTAGGTGATCCATGTCCCAGGGTTCGTTGCGGGCACGCGGTTCGCAATGGAATCCGTGATTCCGATGCTTCTACGGATCACGGATGAACGTCTTGGGGACTTCACAGTCGTGCATGTTGCAGGGCGTCTGGTGGGCGAGGGCGTCGAGGAACTGGGCCGGGTCTGTGCCGCATCGCTCCGTCCCCTCCGCATCGACCTCGCAGGATTGCTCCAGGCCGACGAGCTCGGCCTCTCCCTCCTGCGCGCGCTGCGCGCGTCCGGCGCGGAACTGTCCGACGTCTCGCCGTTCATCGGTCTATTGCTCGACTCGAGGAGAGAACATGCCGCGAATTGAAGAGTGGCGTTCGGCGCGCCGCGCCGCGCTCGCGCTGGCCGCCGCTTTCTTCATCGCGAGCTCGGCGCTCGCCGCCGACGCGCCCGCGCCACGCGTGACGTGCGAGTCGAAACCCGGCGAGCGCCAGCACTGTCCGGCCGACACGTCGAAGGGCGTCGTCCTCGCCGAGTCCCATGGAAAGGCGCCGTGCCTCCTCGGCCAGACGTGGGGCTACGACCAGAAGGGCGTCTGGGTGACGGAGGGCTGCTCCGCCACGTTCGTTCTTGGGAGGCCGGAGCCTGGAGAGGCGAAGACTCCCGAGGAGCAGACGCCCGAGGAGAAGAAGAAATTCCTCGAGTACCTGCCGACCGTGGGCTTCCGCATCTTCGAAAGCGACAAGGGGCAGGTCTACGTCCGCCTCTATTCGTATCTGCGCTACCTGAACCAGAACGGGCTCGACGCGACGTACGTCGACTCCTTCGGGACGACGAAGTCGGTTCAGACCCGTGAGGACGTTCAGCTGAACAAGGTGTTCCTGCCCTTCTCCGGCTGGTTTCTCGACCCGAAGTTCCGTTACTACCTCTGGTTCTGGACGTCGAACGCCGCGGCTGGCGAAGGCGGGCAGGTGGTGGGCGGGGGAAGTCTGAGCTACGTCTTCAGCGACCTGATCACCCTCGGCGGCGGGCTCGGCGCCCTGCCGACCGTCCGGAGCAACGAGAACCAGTTTCCGTACTGGCTCGGCGTGGACGACCGCACGATGGCAGACGAGTTCTTTCGCGGCTCGTACACGATGGGGATCTGGATTCGGGGAAAGCTCCCGTCGTCCCTCTCGTATGCCGTGATGCTCGGCAACAACCTCAGCAACCTGGGGATCAGCGCCGCGCAGCTCTCGACCGGCCTGAACACGCAGTCGTTCCAGCTCGCCTGGACGCCGACGACGGGGGAGTTCGGCTATCTCGGCTCTTTCGGCGACTACGAGCAGCACCAGAACGTCGCGACGCGCCTCGGCGCGCACTACACCCACAGCCGCGAGGACGCCCAGAACCAGTCGAACCCGAATGCCGTCGACAACAGCCAGACCCGCCTCTCGGACGGGAACATCGTCTTCACGCGTGACCTGTTCGGTCCCGGGATCTCCGTGGACCGCGTCACGTACGAAATGGCCACCGTCGACGCGGGGATCAAGTACAAGGGCCTCGCGCTCGAGGCGGAGTACTTCTGGCGGAGGCTGAGCAACTTCGCGGGCCCCAACACGGCCGGCATCGCGAACATCGAGGACCACGGCTACCAGATCCAGGCGTCGGCGATGGTCGTGCCGAAGTTCGTGCAGGCCTATCTCAGCGGCTCGGAGATCCGGGGCCCATACGGGAACGCCTCGGAAGTCCGCGCGGGCGCGAACTGGTACGTCAAGGGCGAGCGGGGCGTCCGGCTGAACGCCGAATGGATCCACCTGAACAACTGCCCGACGGGCTACACGGCTCTCCCCCTCTCGGTGGGCGCGAATGGCGACGTCTACCACGTGAACTTCGAGCTGGGCTTCTGACGGGAAGAAGCAAGAAGAAGGGATTTCTATGAAGGTTAATTGGCGGCGCGGCAGCGGCATCGGCTGTGCTGTCGCCCTTTCGCTCGCGTTCTCATTCGAAGCATCCTCACTTCGGGCGGCGGAGCCGCCTCTCTTTCACGACTCCCACATGCACCTCACGAACTTCGTCCAGGAAGGGACGGACCTTAGGGACTTCGTGAAGCTCATGGGGACGAAGGTGGGGCGCTCGACCGTCTTCGGCCTGCCTCTCCAGCAGATGTGGTCGTACGGGAACACGGGCGACTTCGCGCCGACGTACTACTTGCAGACGGACGCGCCGCTCTACTACTACTCGTTCGTCGACGCGTCCATCGCGATGGCGTACCGGTCGCTGCCGCCGGCGGACCAGGCGCGGCTCGACCCGATGATCGTCGGGTTCAACCCGTCGGACATGTACGCCGCGGACCACGTCAAGCGCGTCCTGAAGACGTTCCCCGGCGTCTTCTCGGGGATCGGCGAGTTCTCGATCCACAAGGAGTTCGTCTCGTCCAAGATCGCGGGCGAGACCGCGAGCCTGACGAATCCCGCGCTCGACCGCCTCTTCGACGTCGCGGCCGAGATCGGGCTCGTCGTCCTCCTCCACAACGACATCGACATGCCCTTCCCGAAGCCCAATCAGGAGCCGTACCAGATCTTCCAGCTGAGCGACCTGTTCCTGAGGCATCCGAAGACGACGATCATCTGGGCGCACATCGGGCTCGGGCGCGTCGTGCGGCCGGTTCCCGACCAGCTCGGGATCGTCGAGAAGATGCTCTCGAACCCCGCGCTCGCGCACGTGTACCTCGACCTCTCGTGGGACGAGGTCGCCAAGTACATCGTCGCGAGCCCCGAGGCGATCCGCAGAACGGCCGAAGTCGTGAACCGGCACCCGGACCGCTTCCTGTTCGGGACGGACGAGGTCGCGCCGTCGGACCCCGCGAAGTACATGAAGGTTTACGAGATGTACGCGCCGTTCTGGGCCGCCCTGACGCCGGAGGCGCGGGGAATGGTCCTCAAAGGCAACTACGAGCGTCTCTTCGACGCGGCGCGGACGCGGGTCCGCGCGTGGGAAAAAGCAAACGTCAAGTGAATCGCGGGCACGGCCCGCAGGAGGTTGGAGATGAAAGTGTTTCTGAGGGGTGCGACGGTTGCGGCCGTGGTTCTCGCTCTCGGCGCAGGGGGCGCCGCGTGGGCCCAGACGGTTTCGGACCCCCCGGCCGGGCCACGGTTGCAGATCTACGGTTTCGTCCAGCTCGACATGATCGCGGACTTCAACGCCGTGAACCCCGACTGGGCTGACACGCTGCGGCCCACCAGGCTGCCCTCCTACAAGGACGAGTTCGGGCCCGGCGGGCACTTTTACGCCGACGTCAAGCAGACCCGGTTCGGCGTGAAGGGGTGGCTGCCGACGGGTTTCGGCGAGCTGAAGACCTGCTTCGAGTTCGATCTCTTCGGCGTGGGCGGGGACGCGGGTCAGACGACCATGCGCGTGAGGCAGGCCTGGGCCGAGCTGGGGCCCTTCCTCGTCGGGCAGACGCAGAGCGTCTTCATGGACCTCGACGTCTTCCCGAACACCCTCGACTACTGGGGGCCGAACGGAATGGTCTTCTACCGGAACATCCAGCTCCGCTGGATGCCGGTGCAGGGGGACACGCGCGTCTGGATCGCACTGGAGCAGCCGGGCGCGAGCGGCGACGGCGGCGTGTACTCGGACCGCGTCGAGCTTCAGAACATCCAGGCACGGTTTTCCCTTCCGGACCTGACCGCCCAGTTTCGGAGCTCGGGGAAATGGGGCCATGTCCAGCTCGCCGGCGTTCTCCGCCAGATCAAGTGGGATGACACGCTCGTGGACCAGTACGACCTCTCCGGGAGCGCCACGGGCTGGGGCCTCAACCTGTCGACGAACCTGAAGGCCGGCGCGAACGACGTGATCCGCGCCTCGGTCATCTACGGCGAAGGCGTCGAGAACTACATGAACGACGCCCCGCTCGACGTCGGCGTCCAGACCAACCCCGGCGACAAGACGAAGCCCATCAAGGGCAAGGCGCTCCCGGTCCTCGGGATCGTCGCGTTCCTCGACCACAACTGGAGCGACAAGTTCTCGACGGCGATCGGCTACTCGCGCGTCGACATCAGCAACTCCGACGGGCAGCTTCCGAGCGACTTCAAGACCGGGCAGTACGCCGCCGTGAACCTCCTTTGGACGCCCGTGAAGAACGTCATGACGGGAGCCGAATTCCTCTGGGGCAACCGGAAGAACAACTCGGACGGCTTCTCGTCCGACGACTACCGTATCCAGGTCTCATTCAAGGCCAACTTCGACACCATGCTGGGAGGCAAGAAGTAAATGAACGTCACGAAGCGAATCCTCGCCGCCGCCGCGGCCCTCGCGCTCGTCGTGGGGCTCGCGCCCTCGGTGTCCGCGCAGACGCCGGACGACATCCAGAAGGCCATCAACGCGGCCTATGAAAAATACAAGGGCCTCCAGGAAGGCAAGAACGCCGACTACATCCCGGCGCTCGCGAAGGTCGACTCGAAGATCTACGGCATTGCCCTCGTGACGGCCGACGGCAAGATCTACACGGCCGGCGACGTCAAGTCCGAGGTCTCGATCCAGTCGATCTCGAAGGTCTTCACGATGGCGAAGGTCGCCGAGGAGTCGGGGTTCGAAGCGATCGTCAAGACGATCGGCGTGGATGCCACCGGCATGCGGTTCAACTCGATCGTCTCGATCGAGTTTGCCAAGAAGGCCCTCGGCGGTCCGGAAATCAATCCGCTCGTGAACCCGGGCGCGATCACGGCGACGAGCATGCTGAAGGGCAAGGACCGCGCCGAGATCTGGAACGGCCTCCTCGCGACGTACTCCGACTTCGCCGGTCGCCCTCTCACGGTGAACCAGGACGTCTTCAAGTCCGAGTCCGACACGAACCAGCGCAACCAGGCGATCGGCTACCTGATGTACGCCTACGAGTACATCAAGAAGGAGCCCCTGCGCGCGACGGACATCTACACGGAGCAGTGCTCCGTGAACGTGAACGCGAAGGACCTCGCCGCGATGGCCGCCACGCTCGCCAACGGCGGGAAGAACCCGCTCACGAAAAAGCAGGTCATGAAGACCGAGAACGTCCCGGGGACCCTGGCCGTCATGGCGACGGCGGGCCTCTACGACGACTCGGGCAAGTGGTTCTACCGCACGGGCCTTCCCGGCAAGAGCGGCGTGGGCGGCGGCCTCATCGCCGTCGCGCCGGGCAAGTTCGGGATCGCCGTGATCTCGCCGCCCCTCGACGACGCCGGCAACAGCGTCCGAGGCCAGAAGGCGATCGCGGACATCTCGAACGCGCTCAAAGCCAATCCGCTCGCGTCGACTCCTCGTTAGGTAGGATAAGGACGTCCGGGGCCGGCTCCCGCCGGCCCCGATTCACGTCCCTGAATGAGAGATGGAGGAGTCCTTTTTGAAGAAGCACTGGTTCAGCCTCGTCTCGCTCGCGCTCGTCCTTGCCGCCTGCGCGTTCCGCGCCGACGCCCAGCAGGGCCGGTTCGAGCTCACGCCGATGATCGGCTACCGCCTGAACTCCGACATCAACGAAACCGACGTCGCGAGGTACTCGCAGCTCCAGTTCGCGGACGCCGCCACGTTCGGCATCGCGGCGAGCTGGAACACGAGCCCCTTCACGTCCGTCGAGATCGAGTACACGTACTCCGGGTACGACGCGACGGCCGTGCCGCGCTCGGCCGCGACCTCCCAACGGACGGTCAACGTCGGGCAGCACAACGTTCTCTTCAACGGCCTCTACCTCTTCGACACGGGGAACCCCCGGTTCCAGCCCTTCGTCCTGGGCGGCGTCGGGGCGGCGATCCTCGCGCCGGACGGCAGCCTCGACTCGATCACGAACTTCGCGTTCACGCTCGGCGGCGGCGTCAAGTACTACGCGAGCGACCGCGTCGGAATCCGCGGCGACATCCGCTGGATGCCGCAGTACCTGTACTCCACCGACGGCGGCACGTGGTGCGACCCCTTCTACGGGTGCACCTACTACCCGAACGACCACATCATTTCCCAGTGGGACTTCAAGCTCGGAGTCATCGTCCGGTTCTGATGCAACCTCTCGTGCGGCTCTGTGACACTCTCGTCGCAGCCGCCTGATGAAATCCCTCCTTCGACGCCACCCGGTCGCCGCGGTCGCCGCCGCCCTCGTCGTCGCCGTGACCGGCGTGGCGCTCGCGCCGCGGTGGATCAACGCGGGGGCCGTGCGCGCGCGGATCGAGAGCGCCGCTTCCTCGGCCCTCGGCGGCGCCGTGACGTACGAGCGGATCGACCTCGCGTGGTTCCCGCGCACGGAGGCCGTCCTTCGGGCGGCGACCGTGTCGGTTCCGGGGGCGGCCCACGGCAGGGTCCGGACCGTGCGGGTCGCGTTCGCGTTCCTGCCGCTCCTCCGCGGGCGGTTCGTCCCGTCGCGGATCGTCGTGGAGGGGGCGGACGTCTTTCTGTCGCGTCCGGACGGCCGGGGCCTCTGGGTCGAAGGCATTCGTGCGGACGCGTCCCCGAAATCCTTCGAAGGGAAGACCGAAGTCGTCCTCTCGCGGTTTTCGGCGGAGTCGCCGAGGCTGGCGCTCGAGGGTGCCTATCAGTGGGACCCGGCGGCGCCTCGCGCGGAGGTTTCCGCAAAGGGCCGCATCGACGGCGGTGCCGTGCGCTCGCAGCTCCTCGCGTTCGCGGGCGACGACCGGACGATCGCGCAGATCTTCGAGATCTTTCGCAGCGGGAACCTCGAGACCTTCACGTTCGAGTCGGCCGCCCCTTCGCCTTCGGACCTCTTCGTACTCGAGCGGATGAAGATCCGGGCGAAGGCTGAGGACGCGAGAATCCTGGTCGAGGGCCCCGGCCTCGACCTCAGGGACGTCTCCGCCGACGTCGCGCTCGAAGGGGGCGTCCTCACCGCCGAACGCGCCTCCGCGCGCCTCGGGCGGTCGAAGGCCTTCGATGGGAGGGTCCTCGTCGGCCTGGCGCCCGGGGACGGCCGCCTGCGGGTCGAAGCGCAGGTGAAGGCCGATCTCGCTGAGGTGCCGGCCATTCTCGGGCGCGCGATCCCCGACAGGTCCTTCCGCGAAGAGCTCGCGCTCGTGGAGGGGTTCGAGGGGCGGGCGACGGGCCGCATCGCCATCGGAGAGTGCGCGGGCGACCTGAACACGGCCGTCTCCATCTCTGATCTGCGTCTTTCGGCTTACTACCGGCGGCTCCCGTGGCCGATCCAGGTGGACCGCGGGGAGTTCACGTTCGATGGGAAGCGCGTGGGCGTGAGCCGGATGTCCGGCAGCCTCGGCCGCTCGACGTTCTCCGGCCTCGCGGCGCGCGTGAGGCTGGGGAAAGGAACCGTTCTCGAATCGGGCTCCGGCTCGGTCGTGGTTTCGCTCGAAGATTTCTTCGAAGGTGTTCGGACCAGGCCCGGGGCGGAGGCGCTCGCGAGGAACGTCCGGCGCGTCTCGGGCTCTGTTTCCGTCGACGTCCAGCGGCTTGCGGGGCCGCTCGCTCGTCTGGGCGAGGCGTCACTCTCTGCCTCTGGCACCTTCAAAGAAATTCTCTTCGACTCTTCCTCTTCTCCTTCTCTTCCGCCAGTCTCGATCCCTTCGGGCCGCTTTGCCGCCGACAACGACGCTGTCCGCGTGTCTGACGCCGCCGTTCGGACGTTGGACGCGTCCCTCCTCGCCTCAGGCGCGTGGAGCGGCTGGCGCGGGGGCGCGTCGACGATCGACGCCACCGCGGACGGCGAGCTCGGGCCCGAGGCGATCCGGTGGGGATGGGACCGTGCGTCGCTCCCGGCGGAGTTCCGGCCGGCGGCGCCGATCGCGCTGCACGGCGCGCGCGTCGACGCAAGCGGGGGTGCGTTCTCAGTGGGCGGAGACTTCGTCGTCGCGAGCGGGCCTCGCCTGACGCTCGACCTCGCGGGCGACGGGAAGAAGATAGACGTCCGCAACCTCACGGTGGCCGACGGCGACTCCACCGCCTCCATGGCTCTCCTTCGCCCGGACGCGGCGTTCGACTTGCGGTTCAAGGGGCGCCTGGGCGGTTCCACGCTCGCGAAACTCTTCAGCGAGCGGAAGTGGCATGGAGGCGCGATCGATGGCGACTTCCGCGCGCTTGTGCCTGCGGGGAATCCCGGCGGTCTGACGGTGGAGGGCGCGCTCACGGCGACGAACTTCGAGGTGCCGACGCCCGCGGGGCCGGTGTCGATCGAGCGCGCCGATCTGCGCGCGGAGAAGAATCGGTTCGACCTGGCGTCGTCCTCACTGGTCCTCGGCGGGCAGCGGTTCTCGGCCGCGGGCAGCGCGACGCTCCGGGACGGAGCGATCGACCTCGACATGGACGTTTCGACCGGCGACCTCGCGTGGACGAGCGTCGAGAAGGTCCTCGCCCGGCTGGAGGAGGCGAAGAAGGCGTCACCGCAGACGGCCGCCCCCGCATCTCTGGCGGCCGGCGGGAACCTTCGCGTTTCCGTCGACTCGTTCGCGTACGGAGCGTTCGTCTGGAAGCCGGTTCTCGCCGACGTTCGGCTCGAAAGGGATTCCGTCGCCGTGGCAGTCAAGAAGGCCGAGATCTGCGGCATCTCGACGACCGGAGAGGCGCGCTTCCTGCCCGGCGGCGCGATTGCGGTCGACGCGCGAGCGGAGGCTGCGGGCCCCGACATCAACGTCCCGCTCACCTGTTTCGGATTCGAGGACGCCCGGATGACCGGAGGTTACGAGGCGGGCGTGCAAGTCAGGGGAGAGGGCGCAGCATCCGATCTCCTGCGCGCCGTCCGGGGCCCGCTGACGTTCAAGGCCGCGAAGGGCCGTGTCGGGAAGGCCACGCTGCTGACGCGCATCCTCGGCGTCCTCAATGCGACGGACGTCTTCAAAGGAAAGTCCAGGACGCGCGCGGGCGACGCGATGCCCTACGACGCGATCACCGTCGATGGAGAGCTGGCGGACGGCCGTGTCTCGATCCGCGAAGCGGCCCTGAAATCACCGGCGATCACGATGGCGGCGACCGGATCGATCGGAGTCCTGGATCAATCCCTGGACCTGGCCGTCCTTTCGCACCCCCTGTCGACGATCGACAAGATCGTTCAGGCCGTTCCCGTCGTCCGCCACATCCTCGGGCGCAACTTCCTTGCCGTGGCGGTGGGCGTGACCGGGACGATCGGCGACCCGAAGGTCACCATCACGCCCGGGAGGGGACGTCGGGAAGGGGCTCGTCGGCATCCTCGAGCGGACCGTGACGCTGCCCGTCACGGTCTTCGATCCGCCCGCTGCAAATCCAATCCCTTGATGTGCTTGCATCAGGAAGCGGCCCCGTTGAGGGCGTAGGATCAAGGTGAACGCCCAAGGAGGGTGGATGAGGTTTCGTTTCGCGCAGGGAGCTATCCCGGTTCTCGCCTCGGCCATGTTCCTGGCCGGTTGCAGCACGACGGCGCCGACTACGTCCGTCACGCCGGCTCCGGCGCCGGTCGTCCGCGAGAAGCACTGGGGCTACGTGTCGAATGCCGAGACGGCCGGGCCTGCCGAGTGGGGAAGCCTGCCGGGCGACGCCGCGTGCGCGGCGGGCAAGCGGCAGTCGCCCGTCGATCTCGCGACGCGGATGCCGTTCCCGGTCGAGGCGAAGGACCTCCCGAACCTCGTCTTCAAGTACGGGACGACGAAGCTCCACCTCGTGAACAACGGCCAAACCGTGCGGGCCGACGTGGACAAGGGCAGCACGGTCGAAATCGACGGCGGCGTATGGACGCTCCTGCAGTTCCACTTCCACGCGCCGTCGGAGCACAGCCTCGACGGCCTCCACTACCCGATGGAGATGCACCTCGTCCACGCGGGACCGGACGGCAAGCCCGGCCTCGTCGTCGGCGTCTTTCTCGTGCAGGGCGGCGATACCCCGGCGCTCGCCCCGGTCTTCGCGAGCCTCCCGAGGGAAAAGGGAGCGAAGAGAGACGACGCCGCCGTGACGGTCGATCTGGACAAACTCCTGCCGGCTTCGAGGACGTACCTCGCATACGAGGGCTCGCTCACGACGCCGCCGTGCACGGAAGGCATCCGTTGGTACGTGCTCCAGAGCCCGATGGGCATCACGGGCGAGCAGCTGGGCGCCTTCGTTTCGCTCCCCCACATGACGCCGACCAACCGGCCCGTGCAGCCCCTCTCGGGCCGCAAGGTCCTTCTCGACACGACTCCCTGATTTGGAGGCAAATGCCATGAGGATGCCGCTCGGCGCGCTCGTACTCGCCGCAGCGGCGGCGGCCCAGGTGGCCGGCGCCGCCTCTTCCATCACCGTCGACTCGAAGGCCGACCCGGGCGCGGACTTCTCCCGCTACAAGACCTATTCGTGGACCGAAATGAAGGAAATCCGCAGCGAGGCCGTCAAGAAACGGATCATGTCCGCGGTCGACGCGCAGCTCAAGCGCAAGGGCTTCGCGCGCAAGGACGACGGCGCCGCCGACCTCAGGGTGGTGGTGCACCCCAGCCTTTCGAAGGAATACCCGGCCCATTCGTACGACCCCGGGTGGGAATACGGGTGGGGAACCTGGGCCCCCCCGTTCGGGGACATCGGCACCGGCTCGAGCCTGGGAGAGTCCATCCCGATCGGCACGGTAATGGTCGACCTCGTCGACGCCTCGACGAAGAAGCTGGTCTGGCGCGGCGCCGCGCGGAGTCCGCTCGACTCCGAGGCCTCGGCCGAGCAGAAGCAGGAGCTGGTCGACGAGGCGATGCAGAAGCTGTTCAAGAAGTTCCCGCCGAAGAAGAAATAGCGGGCTGTAATAGAATCGAGAACGAGGCGCCTTGCCTCCAGCCGCGGGCTTCCCCGCGAGAATCAACCGTCAGGACAACCAGGAGAAAACCATGAAATCCCGATTCAGCCTTCTTCGCGCGTTTGCGTGCGCGACCGTGGTCGCGCTGCTCGCGGCCGGCTCCGCTTTCGCGACGGAGTTCAACCTCAATGCCGTCACGTTCCCTGACGGCACCACGATCGACCTCTCGATGGCGCGCACGAACGCCACGCCGAACGCGGCCAAGCTGGACGCGGCCGTTCGGTACAAGGAAGGCCAGGCGAAGATCGAAGTCTCCTTCAAGAAGATGGAGCCCGCGATCCTCTTCGGCGGCGACGTCTCGTCGTACGTCGTCTGGGCGATCACGCGCGACGGCGCCGCCGAGAACCTCGGCGAGCTCATCGTGAACGAGAACAATGCGTCCGGCTCCGGCCAGTACCAGACGGGCAAGAAGGCGTTCGGCCTCATCATCACGGCCGAGCCGTTCTCCCTCGTCGGCAGGCCGAGTGAATTCGTCATCGCGACGTCCGGCCCGGCCGACCCGAAGAAGGCCACCGGCTCGACGTTTGCCTTCAGCAACTTCCGCACGGGCATCGTGAAGGCCGACACGAACACGATCGCCGGCCTCACCTACAAGGACAAGAAGCCCGTCGCGGTCGTCCAGGCCGAGCGGGCGGTGGCCCTCGCCGACCGCACCGGCGCGTTTGGGCTCAACCCCAAGGCGGCCGAGGAGGCCAAGCGCACCCTCACGCAGGCCCAGAACTCGGTGGCCGGCGGCAGCAAGAAAGTCATCAACGATTACTCCAGCCGCGCGGTCTCTCTGTCCTCCGAGGCGATGCGCGACTACGGCCGCAAGGTCGAGGCCGACGCCGAGGCCGCGAAGAAGGCCGCACTCGCCGAGAGCCAGATGACGGTCGCCCAGCTCCACGAGGCGCAGGCCAAGCTCGAGGCCGACAAGGCCAGGCTTCTCGCCGACCAGGCCCAGCTCCAGAAGGAGAAGGCCGAGCTCGAGGGCCGCCTCGGGAAGTCGATGTCCTCGATCATGGAGACGCGCGACAGCGCCCGCGGCGCCGTCATGAGCCTCCCCGGGATCTCGTTCGAGACGGGCAAGGCCGCGCTGAAGCCGTCCGCCCAGCTCACGCTCGCGAAGCTCGCGGGCATCGCGCAGGTGTTCCCGGCCGTCAACCTTCGCGTCGAGGGTTTCACCGACAACGTCGGGAGCGCCGCGTCGAACCAGAAGCTCTCCGAGGCTCGCGCCAAGGCCGTCTACGACTTCCTCAAGGCGCAGGGCGTCGCGGACACGCGTCTGGCCTTCCAGGGCCTCGGCCCGGCCAGCCCGGTCGCCGACAACGCGACCGCCGAGGGCCGCGCCAAGAACCGCCGCGTCGAGATCGTCGCCGCAGTCGGCGAGATCAAGCCCGTCGCCGCGAACTGAACCCGGTTTCCTTTCGCCTTTTTTCGGGCCGCTCCCGTTCGCGGGGGCGGCCCTTCGTGTTTCCGGGCTGTCGGTGATGTCTCGGCATCAACTGATATGATGCCTCGTATGCGAACGACCCTGAATCTCGACGAGGATCTGGCGACCGTCCTCAAGAAGGCAGCCCGGCGCGAGGGTCAGTCGTTCACCTCCGTCGTCAACGAGACGCTCCGCGCCGGCCTGACGAAGGGAGGCCGGCAGCCGCGCCCGCGGCGCTACCGCCTCTCGCCGGCTTCTCTCGGCGGTGCTTCGGCGGGGGTCGACCTCGATCGGGCGCTCCGCCTGGCTGACCTTCTGGAGGAACGCGCGATCGCCGAGAAGCTCGCGCTGCGCAAGTGATCCTCGTCGACGCGAACATCCTGATTTACGCCGTCGATGCCGATTCTCCCCACCACGCGAAGGCCCGACGCTGGCTCGAAGAGACGCTTTCGGGAACGACGCGCGTCGGCCTGGCCTGGGTCGTCGTGCTCGCATTCCTTCGCCTGACGACCAGCCCTGCCGTCATGCGCCGGCCGCTCGCGGTCGAGCGTGCCCTGCGCTATGTGGACGAGTGGCTGGAGCAGCCGTTCGTCGAGCTTGTCGGACCGGGCGAGAAGCACTGGCCGCTGCTTCGCACCTTGCTCGCCGCGACGGGTGCCGCGGGCAACCTGACCTCGGACGCGCACCTGGCGGCGCTTTCCCTTGAGATCTCCGCGGAGATTGGTTCAACCGATCGCGACTTCGGCCGTTTCCCGGGCGTCCGGCACGTCAACCCCCTGGCGTGAGGAGTCTCATGGGACAAAGGTCCCATGTGCGTCCCCGTCTCCGGGCGGCCGTTTCTTCGTTTTGGACCTAAACTGTGACCGATAAGGGGGACACATGAAACGCTTCCGATCCGCCGGCATCCTGGCCGCGGCCGCCGTGCTCCTCGCGGTTCCCGCGTTCGCCCAGACGGGCAATGCGTATTACTCGCAGCAGAGAGGGATGGACGAGAGCTTCCGCATCGACCTGGGCGGCTTCTTCCAGACCTTCGACACGACGCTCAGTCTCTCGAACTCTGCCGGCACGGCAGGGACGTCGATCAACCTCGAGGAACTCGGCCAGGACTCCCGCCAGACGAGCTTCGCCGCCGACGGCTACTGGCGGTTCGGCCGCCACGGCCGCCTCGACTTGTCTTACCGCGGGTGGTCCCGGTCCGCGTCGCACAAACTGGACAAGGACATCGTCGTCGGCGACACGACGTACCACGCCGGGGTGCAGGTCGACAACAGACTGCGCTCGAACATCGGGGAGCTGTATTACTCGTACTCGTTCATCAACAACGGCGACCTCGAGTTTGGCCTCGGCCTTGGCGTTTCGGTCTACTTCAACGCGTTCGAGATCTCGGGTTCGGGCACGGTCTCGGGCGGCGGCCAGAGCGGCTCCGCCAGCTTCAGCAGCGAATCGCGCAACGCCGTCGCGCCGATTCCGGCCATCAAGGCGTATTTCGCCTACTCCCTCTACCCGCGCGTCTTCCTGAAGGCGGCGGCCAAGGGCATCTCCGGAACGGTCGACGCGTACCACGGGGAGATGTGGGACTTCCGCGGTGGCATCGACTGGCTCATCAGCCAAAACGTCGGCGTCGGCGGGATGTACCAGTACACGACGATCAACTTCTCGCACACGGGCGAGAAGGGGGACGTCGCGTTCGACTACAAGTACAGCGGTCCGCTCGCCTACGTGATCTTCGCGTTCTGACGCGGCCCCCGCCTGAACTTGGCCTCTGCGAGACGGGTCGCCCTCATCGCGCTCGCGGCGCTCGTGGTGTCGGCGCCCGCGTCCGCGTTCGACAGCAAGGGCCACGTCGTCCTCGAGGCGCTCGCGTACCGGACGCTCGTCGAGGGGCACGACGGCCGGCCGCCCCGTCCCGAGGTCCTCCGCGACCTCATCAACGACGGCGCCCTCGACCTTCCGTTTTGCTTCGGGCGCGCCGGCACGCCGCCCGCGGCGTGCATCGACGCTCCCGCGTCGAACCCGCTCCTCGACTGGCCGCAGCCGCTGACCGACAGGCCGGACGCCGCCTTCCGCCGCCAGTTCAGCGACGTCGGCCAGTGCTTCCACTACATGGCGACGCTCGACGACGCGCAGACGGACGCGCTGCCCGGAACCGCGGTGCCGCGCGCCCTCGCGACGAGCGCGGTCGTGCGCTGCAACGACCTCCTCGACGGGCTCCTCCGGCAGGTCGTCGTCGTCGGAGGCCCCGCGACGCGCCGCAGCTCGCATGGCCTCTACGAGTTCATGCATGCCGTGGGCGATTCGTTCTCCGGATCGCACACCGAGCGGGCGGAGGACGGGCGCATCGGCTACCTGAGGGTCTGGAAGCCGATCGAGAAGCTCGTGAAGCTGCCCACGGAGCGGGCCGCGCGCATCCCGGACGCCTCGTATCACAAGTGGGACGACCACCGCGACAAGACGTACGTGATCGAAGGCGGCGAGGCGCATTGCGAGAAGCGGACGGACGAGCCCTACGGCGTTCCCTACGAGTGCCTCTCGCCGGAGGGCGACCACGCGCGGCGCGCGCTCGTCGATCTCCTCGTCCTCGTGAGAGAGCTGCGCGCCATTCAGCTCGCGGCTCCCAAGGGGACGGAGACGGCGCCCGAGCGCTCGGACGCGTGGCGCGCGTACAAGGACAAATGGTTCGCGCCCGCCCACCCCTGCGCGGGTGCGGAGTGCGCCGAGCGCGAGAAGGCGGATCCCGCGCCTGGTCGATTTGCGCTGTTTGGACTCGACGCGACCTGGAACCCGACGGGCCACTTCGTCGATATCGCCGCTCGCGGCACGCTGCTCAAGTACTCGGAGGATCTGAATCCGTTCCTTTACGCCCTGAACGCGAACGCCGGCTACCGGCAGTACACGGACGGCGGCGGCGGAGCCGGCCTCGTCGGGATCGGGGTCGACCTCGTGCTCCCGGTCGGGCTACGCGCGTCGCTCGGCTTCACGGCCGCCGGCCTGCGGGTCACGTACGGGGGCGACCGGGCCGGTCCGGAACTCTATTCGCGCTTCTTCCGCTTCAACTACAAGCTGAAGGACGGCCTTTTCCTCTCGGTCGATGCGCCGATGGAGGTGAACTGGCTGAAGCCCCGCGTGGAGTGGACGTTCGGCGTCGGCCTCCTCTACGCCCCGGCCTCCAGCCGGCTGGAGAAGGACCGCGGCCTCCTCCTTTCGAAGGAGACGCTGGCCGTTCGCAAGGACGATACGTGGGTTCCGCCGCCCGCGCCTTACGGCCATCTCAAGGGCCGGAGGCCCTCGTGGTACGTCGTTACGGGCGTGACCGTCGCGGAGAAGCCCGAGAACGCCGTCGAGGGGCGCAACTACGGGCTCGGTGTGCTCGGAGGCGAGGTCGCGTGGGACCGCAACCGCTGGGGCGGCCGGTTCGAGTGGGTTCCGGCGGTGTCGCTGGCCGTCGGCCACCGCGTGACTTCCGGCGAGTCGAAGTACCTCACGGGCACGCTCGCCGCCACCGTGCGCTGGTACGCGCTCAAGGTCGTCGGCCTCGCGCTGACGCCGGTGCGTGTCGAATACGGACCGAAGGTCCGCGGGGACGAGGAGTTCGACGTGTCGCCGGGAGTCCACGGCGACGCCGGCAGCCAGTATTACTTCCAGGCCGGCACGCGCCTCGGCGTCATGCTGAACGCCGGGATCATCGACATCCTCGTCGAAGGTCCGACGCTCGCGTGGAACTCCTCTCCGTTCACGGCGAAGGAAATCCTCAGCTTCCGACTCGGCATCCGCCTGGACTGATCCGTCGATACAGTCTCCGCCGGATGCGGGAGAACGACGACTATTCCGGAGCAGCGCTGGCCGTGAGTTGCGTTATCAGCCACTGACGGAAGGACACCAGTTCCTCCACTTCGCGGGCGCTCCAGCCGAGCGCTTTCACCGCCGGAAGCGGGTCGAAGTCTCTCAGTACCCAGGCCAGCGTCAAGGACGAGAACCCGGCGTCCTTTTTGGGGGCGTCGCGCAAGCCCGCTTGGAGATCGCCCCCTGCGTCCAGCAGCGCTTTGACGTCGACCAGGTCACGGACTTCGGATCGCTCGAGCAATGTTGCGAGCTTGCTCGCGAGAATCTCGTGCTTGCTATCCACTGAAATGGCCGCACCATCGATGAGTGTCTGCTCTGGAGGCTCGATTGCGGCGAAGGGCTCGGCGACGAGGTCCACCACACAGGTCTCTCGTCCGTCCGACACGCGGAGCTCGCTGAACGCGGGTGCCGTCCTGAGAACATGAATTTCGAGGCCCGCCGCTCGCAACACCGACATGGCGTCGGCTACGACGTTGCCGAGCTCCGATCGGTTCCTCCAGAAGAGGTCCAGATCCCTGGTCCCACGGTGGCCCAAGTGCACCCCCGCCAGGGCGCCTCCACCCGTCAACGTCCAGCGCGGAGTGATCTCAGCAAGCACTCCAAGGATGCGGCGCTGGAGGGCCGTGAGCCTATCGCCAGACACAGCCCTGACCCTCCCACGTTTCGAAGAGCCATGACCAGAACTCTCGCGTGCGCCCGAGATAGCGCGTCAGCCGCGGCCAGAGATCCAGGATCTCGCGGGGGCGGACGAACAGGAACACGTCGTCTGGCTTGGCCTGACGCATGAGCTTGCCGACCAGATAGGCGCGCACCTCCGGGTCGGGATCCGTCAGTCCCTTGCGGAACTGGTTCAGCGTGAGACCGCAGTCCCAGAGGAAGTAAGGACGATCCTGCGCATCGGCGAGCCGCTCGGCGGGCGTGTAGCTCAGCACGCAACCAGCGTACCAGAGCGGCGGGACTCCTGAACGGCGTACGGCCTGAAATGGCGGGTCTCTCTCGCGGTTCGCGTTGGGCTCGGGTATCGTGCCCACTGTTCGAGCATGACCAGCACGGCCGCAGGTCCGCCAGGCGCCCCCACGTTTCGATTCGACACGGTTGCCGGGCTCACGGCCGCGGCAGTCGTCTTGCCCAAGGCGATGGCCTACGCGTCGGTCGCGGGCCTGCCCGTCGCCGTCGGGCTCTACACCGCGTTCGTCCCGACGGCCGTCTACGCGCTGCTCGGCTCGTCGCGCGTCCTCAGCGTCAGCAGCACCACCACGCTGGGGATCCTCGCCGGCACGCAGCTGGGCCTCGCGGTGCCGGACGGCGATCCGGCGAAGCTCGTGACGGCGACCGCCACGCTCGTCGCGCTCGTGGGCGCGATGCTGGTCGTGGCGAGGCTCCTGAAGCTGGGGTTCGTCGCCAACTTCATCTCCACGCCGGTTCTGACGGGCTTCAAGGCCGGCATCGGCCTCGTGATCGTGCTGGACCAGGTGCCGAAGCTCCTCGGAGTCCACATCGCGAAGCAGGGCTTCTTCCGCGACGTCCTCGGCGTCGCGCGCCACGTCCCGGAGACCTCGCAGGTCACGCTTCTCGTGGCCGGCGCGACGCTGCTCGTCCTGATCGGCATGGAGCGCCTCTGGCCTCACTCGCCCGCGCCGCTCGTCGCCGTCGGCGGCGGGATTGCCGCGTCGTGGTTCTTCGGCCTCGAGGCGCTGGGCGTCTCGACGGTGGGCCTGATCCCGCGGGGATTTCCGTCGCTCACGCTGCCGGATCCCGCCCTGATCGCCCATCTGGCCCCGGGCGCGCTCGGAATCGCCCTCATGAGCTTCACGGAGACGATCGCGGCGGGCCGCGCCTTCGCGGCGCCCGACGATCCGCCGATCGACGCGAACCGCGAGCTGGTCGCCACGGGGGCCGCCAACCTCGGGGGCGCGCTGCTCGGCGCGATGCCGGCCGGCGGCGGCACCTCGCAGACCGCGGTCGTGCGCGCCGCGGGCGGCAGGTCGCAGAAGGCGTCGCTCGTCACCGCGGGGACGGCGCTCGCGACCATGCTGTTTCTGGCGCCCCTGCTGGGCCTGCTGCCGAACGCCACGCTTGCGGCGGTCGTCATCGTCTACTCGATCGGGCTGATCCAGCCCTCGGAATTCCGCGGCATTCTCAAAGTGCGCACGATGGAGTTCCGATGGGCGATCGCCGCCATGCTCGGGGTGCTCGTGTTCGGCACGCTGAAAGGCATCGTCGTGGCGGTCATCCTTTCGATGATCGGTCTGGCCAGCCAGACGGCCCATCCGCGCGTCTCCGTCATCGGCCGAAAGCGCGGAGCCGATGTCCTCCGGCCGCTCTCGCCCGAGCACCCCGACGACGAGACGTTCGAGGGCCTCCTGATCCTGCGGCCCGAGGGTCGCCTCTACTTCGCGAACGCCCAGAACGTGGGCGACCAGATTCGAGCGCTCGTGGAGCAGTACAGGCCGCGCGTCGTCGCGCTGGACCTGAGCCGCGTGCACGACATCGAGTACTCCGCCCTCCAGATGCTGATCGAGCGCGAGAGACGCGTGACCGACGGCGGCGTCGTGGTCTGGCTCGTGGGGATGAACCCCGGCGTCCTCGAGGTCGTGCGCAAGGCCGGGCTGGACGAGCGCCTCGGCCGCGAGCGCATGCTCTTCAACGCGCGCGCGGCGATCGAACGGTATCAGGCGCTTGGCCGATCCTGATGACCGAACAGGCGAGCTCTTCCGCGGAACGCCTCGAGAGCCGTCTCGAGTTCGAGGCGCTGCTCGCCAACCTCTCTTCCCGGTTCATCAACCTCGCCCCTCGCGACGTGGACCGCGAGATCGAAGACGCGCTGAGCCGCGTCTGCGAGCTTCTCGGCATAGACCTCGCGGTGCTGTGGCAGTGGTCGGCTGCGACTCCGGGCGCCATCATGCCCACCCACTTCTATTACGCCCAGGAAGGTCCGCCACCTTCCGAGCCGCTACACCAGGAGCAGTACCCCTGGACCGTACAGAAGATGCTGGCCGGTCGGATGATCGTCCTCTGTTCGTTGGAGGAGCTGCCGGCCGAGGCCTCCGTGGACCTGGACTCCGCCCGGCGTGTCGGCATCAAGTCAAACCTGACGCTCCCGCTTGCTGTTGGGGGCGAGCCGCCCTTGGGCGCGCTGGCCTTCAACACAGTCCAGGCGAACCGCGACTGGCCGGATATGCTGGTGAATCGGCTGCAGCTGGTCGTGCAGGTCTTCAGTAACGCGCTGATCCGAAAGCGCACCGAAGAGGCGCTTCGCTTGAGTGAGGCCCGCCTGTCGTCCGGGGCCGATCTTGCCGGCCTCGCCTTCTACGAGGTCGACTTCGACCAGGGTGTCATGTACTTCGACGAGCGGCTGCGCGATCTCTGCGGCATTCCCCCGGACCGGGACCGGGGACTCGGAGCCCTGGAATTCTGGATAGAGCATCTGCAACCAGACGACCGTCCGCGTGTGCTGGACGCACGCCAGCAGCTGGATGACGGCAGGCGGGACCGGCTCTCCTTTGAGTATCGCTACCTGCATCCCACCCGCGGGGAGATCTGGATCCATCATCTGTCAGGCGTGAGCGCGCGCGATGCCGCCGGACGGAGGATCCGCACGTTCGGCGTCCTCCGCGACATCACGGAACGAAAGCGCGCCGAGGACACGCTGCGCGACCTGAGCCAGCGCCTGATCCAGGCCCACGAAGAGGAACGCGCGCTCCTGGCTCGCGAGCTGCACGACGACCTGACGCAGCGGCTCGCCGTGCTGGCGATTGACGTCGGCCGCGCCGAGCTCGCCGCGCCGGGCACGCCGCAGGCCGACACGATGAAGGCCGTTCGCGAGGGGCTCGTGCGCCTCAGCGAGGACGTCCACACCCTGGCGTATCAGCTCCACCCTTCGGTTCTCGAGGAGCTCGGCCTTGCAGAGGCTCTCCGGACGGAATGCGAGCGGCTCGGACGGCAGGGCCGGCTCGACGTCTCGCTCAGGCTCGACCCGCTGTCCGGCGTCGTCGGGAGGGACGCGGCTCTCTGTCTGTTTCGCGTGGCACAGGAGGCGCTCAACAACGTGGTCCGCCACGCCGGTGCGCGCGCCGCGGCGGTCACCCTGCGGCCGATGGATGGGGGCCTCCTCCTCGCGGTCCGTGACGACGGCGTCGGCTTCGATCCGGCAGGCCCGGGGACGGGGAGGAGCCTCGGCCTCGCGAGCATGCGCGAACGCGTGCGGCTCGTGAACGGCACGCTCGACGTCGAGAGCGCGCCGGGCCAGGGCTCCGCGATCGTCGCCTGGGTTCCCGCGGAGGGAGGGCCGCGATGAACTCCCCCCGCCGCCCTCGGGTGCTCCTCGCCGACGACCACCTCCTGGTGGCGGAGGCGTTGAAGAGCCTGCTCGCGGTCGAGTTCGACCTTGTGGGCGTCGTGGAAGACGGGCGCGCGCTGCTCGAGGCGGCCCGCATGCTGCGGCCGGACGTCATCGTCGCCGACGTCACCATGCCCCACCTCAACGGCATCGACGCCCTGGTCCAGCTGAGGCAGGGCGGAGATCGCGTTCCGGTGGTGTTCCTCACCATGCACCGGGATGCGACGTTCGCGCGGCGTGCTCTCGACGCCGGGGCGGCGGGCTTCGTGCTCAAGCACTCGGCGTCGGCCGAGCTGATCTCCGCGATTCGCGCCGCGCTCGAGGGGAAGACCTACCTCACGCCGCAGCTCGCGGGAGAGGTCCTGGGAGCCATGAAACAGGGGCCGGAGAAGGCCGGCGGCCCGATCGGTGCCCTCACGCCGCGGCAGCGGGAGGTTCTCCAGCTCCTTGCGGAGGGGCATTCGGCGAAGGAGATCGCGTCGCATCTCGGGATTTCGGCGCGGACCGTGGAGTTCCACAAGTACCAGATCATGGAAGCGCTGGACCTTCACACGAACGCCGAGCTGACCCATTTCGCCATCAAGCACGGCCTCGTCGAGCTCTGACCTTCGGACCGGACCCCGTAAATCCCCAGCGCCGGGCCCCGTAGTTTTCCGAGGTCACAACCCTCTGTCGCCCGACTAGCTTGCCCGGGAGTCCGGAGTGAGCCGGACCCGCGGTGAAGTCTGGCCGCGGGAGAGGTTGCTCCATGCGCGAGAAACCGCTGAGTTGCGTTCTCCTCGCGGATCGCCACCACGGTCTCACGGAAGGCGTCCGCGGAATGCTCGAGACGGCTTTCGAGACCGTCGTCATGGTCGCTGATGAGGCGTCCTTGCTCGATGGAGCAGGCCGGCTCCAGCCCGACGTGGCTGTCGTGGATCTCTCCCTGGCAAAGGACAGGAGCCTGGGCTGGCTGCAAGCGCTGCGGGACCGCTGTCCCGGCCTCAAGGTGATCGTCCTCAGCGTCCACGACGAGCCGAACGTGCGCCGAGCGGCCCTGGGGGCCGGCGCCGACGCGTTCGTTCTCAAACGCGCAATCGTGACCGACCTGCTGCCGGCGGTCGACAGGCTGCGTTTCCACGAGCGTCATGCAGGGGCAAAGGAGAGTTCGTCATGAAAGTCGTCATCGTGGGTGGAGTGGCGGGCGGAGCGTCGTGCGCGGCGCGCCTGCGGCGTCTGGACGAGAAGGCCGAGATCCTCATGGTGGATAAGGGGCCGTACGTCTCGTACGCGAACTGCGGGCTCCCGTACCACGTCTCGGGGGTGATCGCGAAGGAGTCGAGCCTCCTCGTCGCCAACGAGCAGTACTTCAAGGCGAACCTCGGGATCGACGTCCGGACGAACTGCGAGGCGGTCTCCATCGACCCGAAGAAGAAGACGGTGGACCTGCGGGACGTGAAGACGGGCAAGGTGACGGCGGAGCCCTACGACGAGCTCGTCCTGTCGCCCGGGGCGCCGTCCTTCCATCCGCCCCTGCCCGGGATCGACCTGCCGGGGATCTTCCACGTGCGGACCGTGCCGGACGTGAAGGCCATCCGCGAGTGGATCGAGAAGGGCACGACGTTCCTCGCCGGGATGTTCAGCTACTCCGGCATCCAGTTCGTGAAGCCGACGACGCGCGCCGTGGTCGTCGGCGGAGGGTTCATCGGTCTCGAAACGGCCGAGAACCTCGTCCACCTCGGCTTCGAGGTGACGCTCATCCAGAAGCTCGATCAGCTCCTCGGACCGCTCGATCCCGAGATGGCCCGCCTCGTCGAGGAGCACGTGAAGCGGAACGGCGTCAAGCTGGTCCTCGGCGACGGCGTGGCGGGCTTCACGCAGCTCGAGGGCGGGGCGCTCGAGGTGAAGGCGACCTCCGGGAAAACGTACCCCGCCGACGTCGTGATCCTCGCGATCGGCGTCCGCCCCGACACGACGCTCGCAAGATCCGCCGGCCTCGCGATCGGCGAGCGCGGCGGGATCCGCGTCGACGAGCACATGAGGACGAGCGACCCGCACATCTTCGCCGTCGGCGACGCGGTCGAGGTGAAGGACTGGGTGACCGGCCAGTGGAGCCTCGTCGCCCTCGCGGGGCCCGCGAACCGACAGGGGCGGATCGCGGCCGACGTCATCGCCGGACGCAAGTCCCGTTACCGCGGCACGCAGGGAACCTCGATCATCGGCCTCTTCGGCGGCGCGGCGGCCTGGACCGGCGTGAACGAACGGACGCTCCGGAAGCTCGGCGACAAGGACTGGGAGAAGATCTACCTCTTCCCGAACTCGCACGCCGGGTACTACCCGGGCGCGAAGATGCTCGGACTCAAGGTCCTGTTCCGCAAGTCCGACGGAAAGCTCCTCGGCGCGCAGGCGCTCGGCGTGGACGGCCCGGCGGTGGACAAGCGGATCAGCGCCCTCGCCATGGCGCTCCAGATGCGCGCCACCGTCTACGACCTCGAGGAGGCCGAGCTCTGCTACGCGCCCCAGTTCGGGAGCGCGAAGGACCCGGTGAACTTCGCGGGGATGGTCGCTGCCGACGTCCTGCATGGCGACATGCCGCTCGCCCACTGGAACGAGACGAAGGGCGCGTTCCTCCTCGACGTGCGCCAGCCGGTCGAGCTGACCGTCGAGAGCGTCCCCGGCGCCGTCAACATTCCGCTCCACCTGCTCCGCGCCCGCCTCGGGGAGCTTCCAAAGGACAAGGAGATCCTCGTCATCTGTCGCTCCGCTCAGCGCGCGTACTACGCGACGCGCGTCCTCCTGCAGAACGGGTTCAAGGCGAGGAGCCTGTCCGGCGGGCTGCTGTCGCGGGCGCTCACAGTCCGGTGAGCGGCCGGGAGGGACACATGGCCGAATCCGACACGACGAAGCAGAGCCTGAAGGAAAAGGCCAAGCACGAGCTGATCGAGTACGGGATCAACATCGTCTACCTGACGATCGTGTTCGCCGCCTTCACGATCTACCGAAGGCTCGTTCTGGCTGCCCATGACATCGAGTACACGCACTACTGGGTCGCCCTCATCGAGGCGGTGATCCTCGGGAAGGTCATCATGATCGGGAGCATCTTCCGCCTCGGCCGCGGCCTGGGGGCGAAACCGCTCATCTTCCCGACCGTCTACAAGACCCTCGTCTTCACGTTGTTCTGTGCAGTCTTCAAGGTCGTCGAGTTCGGGATCAAGGGGCTCTTCACGGGGGAGGGGTTCATGGGCGGGGTCGACGCGCTCCTGGCCAAGAACTCCCACGAGTTGGTCGCGAACAGCCTGATCGTCTTCGTGGCCTTCGTCCCGTACTTCGGCGTGAAGGAACTGGGGCGGGTGATGGGAGAGGGCACGATCCGGAAGCTCTTCTTCCTGAGGCGCGCTAACGCGGATCGAGATGGAGGGTTGACCTCATGAGTGAGAATGCTTCGGGCGCGCTCGCCTCGATCCGGTGGCCGCGTCCGTTCGACGGGCTGCGGGGGCTCAAGCTCGCGGACGTTCCACGGGAAGTCTCGGCGGGCGTCACGCTGGCCGCCCTGATGATCCCGCTGAACATCGGCTACGCGCAGGTGGCCGGACTGCCTCCCGTCTTTGGCCTCTATGCTGGGATCATCCCGCTGGCGGTCTTTGCCCTGTTCACCAGCTCGCGTCATGTGGTCGGGAGCCCGGACGCGCCGATCTCCGCGATCCTCGGAGCCATGTTGATCGGCTTCGCGCCGATCGGCGATCCGATGCGGGCACAGTACGCCCTGGCGCTGGCGTTGGTGTGCGGCCTGCTCTTTTTCGTGTTCTGGTTCTTCCGCCTGGCATTTCTCGCCAATTTTCTATCCCGCGCGGTGCTGGCGGGCTTCATCACCGGCCTCGGGATCGAGGTTCTGACGAACCAGATTCGGAGGATTCTCGGCGCCTCTCACGGGCACGCGGCAGGGATCGGGGCGCTCGCCGAGCAGGTGCACGATTCCATCGCGACCTCCGTCAACACCACGGGCTACTTTGCCGAGGTGGTCGTCCTGATCGAGTCCATCCCCCGTGCAAACCTCTACTCGGTGGCGGTTGGCGTCGGCGCGTTCGCCATCGTCCGACTGATGAAGAGGTTCGCGCCCAAGGCGCCGGCGGCGCTGATCGCCTTGGCTCTGACGACCATCGCCGTGGGGGCGCTCGGTCTGGATGCCAAAGGGGTCACCGTGCTGGGGAAACTGCAGGCGGGCCTGCCGTCTCTGACCGTGCCCGGGATCCCGGTCGCCGACTATCTACGCGTTCTGCCCGGAGCCCTCGCGATCGTCGGCATAACGATGTGCGAAGCGCTGCTCCTCGTCCGCAGTTGCGGCCGCAGGCACGACACGAAGGCCGACGGAGATCAGGTGATGTTTGCCTACGGCATGGCCAGCGTCGCGTCCGGCTTCACCGGCTCACTGGTCTCCGGCCCGAGCGCCTCCCGCACCGCGGCCATGGAAGCTGCCGGTTCGCGCACCCAGCTCTCCAGCCTCGTCGCCGCGGCGACCGTCGCACTGGTCATGGTGTTCTTCACCGGTCAACTCGCCTACCTGCCGACGGCGGCCCTCGCGGGCGTCGTCGCCAATGCCGTCCTGAACCTCATCGAAGTCAAGGAGCTTCGCGAGCTGTGGGTGCTGCGGCGCTCGGAGTTCTGGGTTGCGATGGTGTGTCTCCTGAGCGTGCTCGTGTTCGGGCCCATGCAGGCGGTCGTCATTGCCTTCCTGATGGCCACGATCGACCTGCTGCGTCGCGCCTCCCGGCCCGGCACGTGGGTGCTGAAGGAGGCGCCGGACGGCAGTCACTTCGTCTCCGAGGATGAAGAGCATGCGGCCGACACGCCGGGGCTTCTCATTTATCGATTCGGCGCGCCGCTCTACTTCGCCAACGCTCCGCTGTTCGAGGAGGAAGTGGAGAAGGTGATAGCGCGCGCGACTTCCCCCGTCAAATGGTTCGTGTTGGACGCGGAGGCCATGGTGGACATCGACACCACCGGCGAGCAGGCCCTTCACGAGGTGGCGTCCCGCCTTGCGAAGCGTGGCGTGATCTTTGCCATCAGCCGCGCCAATCAATCGACCCTCTCCTGGTTATCCCGGTATCACCTGCTGACGTTGATCGGAAAGGACCGTCTCTACCCGACCAACCGACACGCCGCTCAGGCGTTTCGCCAAGTAGAAAAAGCATGACGACGGCAACGAAAAAGAGCGGGGATCCCACCGCGTGCTCCCCGGGCGATCTCTCTCGAAAGGAGAAGAACATGACCACTGCCACCATCGAAGCGAAGTTGACACTCAGCACGGTGAAGCTGAACTGGAAAGAAGTGTGGTACACGAACTGCCCCCTCATTTCCGCCAGCAACGTGGACCAGGAGCTGGGCTGGACCAAGGAGGAGTACAAGAAGATCGGCGTCAAGTACGCCTATTTGCGCTCCGCGGCGGAGAACGACTGGTACCCGCACTACATCCACAACCTCGACAATCTCATCCGCTTCGGCGGCCTCTTTCCGCCCGTGGCGGTCCACGCCGACATCCGGCGGACCCGCCTCCTCGGGGTCACGCACGTCCCGAAGGAGGGCGGCGTGCTCCTCGTGCGCGCCAAGGACGACGTCTACCGGATGCAGGACCTGAAGGGCAAGAAGATCGGGCTTTCCAAGAGCCTCAACACGATCAAGAACGACTGGTGGCGCATCCAGGAGCACCAGGGCATCGAGCTGATGCTTCGGATGAACGGCATGTCCATGAAGGACGTCGAGATCGTCGAGTTCCCGTATCCGGACGACTGGTACAACAAGCCCGAGATGCTGACGCCCATCGAGAACCCCTCCGAGTGGCAGCTCAAGCGCGACCACAAGCACGACCTCGCGTTCCGGCCCCTAGAGACGGCTCTCGAGAGCGGAAAGATCGACGCGATGTACAGCCAGAGCAAGGTCCTGAGCGTGCTCTCCGAGGCGACGGGCAAGTTCGCAATCATCGAGGACCTGTCGAAGCGTCCCGACTGGCGCCTGCAGGTCGCCAACATCCCCGCCGCCATCACCTGCACGGACGTCATGGCCGAGAAGCACCCGGAGCTCGCCGTCACGTTCATGAAGGGCATGATCAAGGTCGGGCGCTGGGCCAACGAGTACAAGCGCGCCGCCGCGGCGATCCTCGACAAGCAGACGTACTACCTCGACGTCGAGGACACGTACCGGGGCATCAAGGACGTCGACATGGTTCCGAACCTGTCGCCCCTGAACCTCGCATCCGTCGAGGTCGGCAAGAACTTCATGGTGAAGAACGGGTACATCAAGAACGACTTCGACGTCGCGAAGTGGGCGGCGCCCGAGTTCCTCGAGCAGGCCGCGAAGGAGCTGCTCGACGAGCAGTGGAAGAAGACGACGACCTCCAAGCTGCCCTCGACGACCGAGCTGCAGGCGGCGTCCCGGCGGGTCGGGTAAGGCCAAAGAGATCCGGTGGCAAAGGGGGCCCGGGTTTCCGGGCCCCCTCGCGTTCCTACGAGGAGAAAACATGGACCAGTTGAAAGCCGGGACACGCATGCAACGGATGGGCTACGTCAAGCCCGGGAGCGTTCCGGAGCCCGAACGACTCGTGCTCCTCGAGTACGTGTCGGACGCGCGGGTGGCGGTCGTCACGCTGAACCGGCCGCACGCCGACAACGCGATCACGACGGAGCTGGCGGCGAGCCTGATCGACGTTCTCGAGACGATCGCCGCGCGGCCCTCCGTGCGATGCGCCGTCCTCACCGGTGCGGGCGACCGAGCGTTCTCCGTCGGCGGCGACCTGTACCAGCGCAAGGAGATGACGAAGGAGCAATGGCTGCGCCAGCGCCAGGTCTTCGACCGGGTCCTCTATACCCTTCGCGAGCTGCGCAGGCCCGTGATCGCGGCGGTGAACGGGATGGCCTACGGCGGCGGCTGCGAGATGGCGATCAGCGCGGACTTCATCATCGCCTCCGACGAGGCCTCGTTCGGCCAGCCGGAAGCGATCGTCGGCCTTTCGGCGGGCGGCGGCGCTCCCGTCTTCCTGCCCCGGGCGCTTCCGCCGGGCATGGCCCTGCAGATGCTGATGACCGGCGACCCCATCACGGCGCGCGAGGCGCACCGGCTCGGCCTCGTCAACGAGATCCACCCGCGGGCCGGCCTTCTGACGGCCGTGTTGCGCGTCGCGGAGAAGATCGCGAGCAACTCACCGACGGCGGTTCAGGCGGTCAAGCGGGCCGTGCGCATGAGCCAGGGCGAGACCTCCGAGCAGGCGGCCTCGATCATGATGGAAGCGCACTGGCGCTCCGTCGTCCATCCAGACCGCATCGAGGGCATCCGTGCATTCACCGAGGGCCGGGAGGCGGCTTTCCCGGACCCGGACTTCTGACCTGTCGAGCCAAACTACTGGAGGAATCAAGTGTCCAAGAAACTATTCGCGACTATCGGCCTGAGCGCCCTGCTCCTCGTCGCAGCGGCGCCCGCGGCCGTTGCGGACGATCTGACCGGTTCGAACCGCTTCCTGTGCTCGGTCGTCACGATCTCGCGCTGTTACATCGACGGCTGCATGGACGACACCCCCGACGGGGCGCTCGTCCCGCAGTTCGTCAACGTCGATCTCGGAGCGAAGCTCATCTCCACGACGCCGGCGAGCGGCCAGAACCGCACGACCCCGATCGAGTCCCTGCGGCGCGAGGGCGGCCTCATCGTCCTTCAGGGCCTCGAGAACGGCCGAGCCTTCAGCTTCGTCATTGCCGAGAAGACGGGCAGCGCGTCGGTGGCCATCGCCCGGGAGGATCTGGTCCTCGCCGTCTCCGCGATGTGTACGCCCATGCCGGCGGCCCAGAAGTAGAGCGGAAGGAAGCGTACGGCCATGAAGAAGACCATTGCCGCCATCCTGTTCACGATCCTCGCGGGCGAGGGCCTCACCCTTCTCGCGCAGCAAAAGTCTCTTTCCTCCAGCCTCAACATCGCCGCCTTCCCGCAGGTCGGGCAGAACGCCCAACAGCAGTCCAAGGACGAGTCCGCCTGCTACGACTGGGCGGTGAAGAACACGGGGACCGACCCGTTCGAGCTCCAGAAACAGGCGCAGGCGCAGCAGCAACAGACCGCGCAAGCCACGGCGCAGGCGCAGGCGGCCGGCGAGGGCCAGGGCGTCAAGACTGCGGCGAAGGGCGCGGCAGGCGGCGCCCTCATCGGAGCCGTGGCTGGCGATACCGGGACGGGCGCCGCCGTTGGCGCCGCCGTCGGAGCCGTCGCGGGCCGCAGGAAGAAGAAGCAGGCCGAGGCGCAGGCGGAGCAGGTGCAGGCGCAGGGCGCGCAGGCGCAGCAGGCCACGGCGGCCCAGATGACCAGCTTCAAGAAGGCGTTCTGCGCCTGCATGGAAGGCAAGAAGTACATCGCGAAGTACTGACAGGCTGAAGAGCGCCCGCCCTGGTGCCGGCTCAGCGAGAATGTGGGCAGGAGCACGCCATGCAACTCGGAATGATCGGACTCGGGCGGATGGGGGCGAACATGGTTCGCCGGCTGATCGGCGGCGGCCACGACTGCGTCGTCTTCGACAGGGCGCCGGAGCCGGTCGCCCACCTCGCGCAGGAGAAGGCCGTCGGCGCTTCCTCCCTCGCCGACTTCGTCGAGAAGCTCGCGAAGCCGCGCGCGATCTGGCTGATGGTCCCCGCGGCCGTCGTCGACAAGACGATCGCCGACCTTCTGCCCCTTCTCGAGAAGGGCGACGTCCTGATCGACGGCGGCAACTCGTACTACGTCGACGACATCCGCCGCGCGAAGGAGCTGGCGGCGAAGGGAATCCACTACGTCGACGTCGGCACGAGCGGCGGCGTGTGGGGCCTCGAGCGCGGCTACTGCATGATGATCGGCGGCGAGACGGACGTCGTGCAGCGTCTCGACCCGATCTTCAAGCGGCTGGCTCCCGGCAAGGGAGATATCCCGAGGACGCCGGGGCGCGAGAAGGCGAAGGGAACCGCGGAGGAGGGCTACCTCCACTGCGGGCCGAACGGCGCCGGCCATTTCGTCAAGATGGTCCACAACGGGATCGAGTACGGGCTCATGGCCGCCTACGCCGAAGGGCTCAACATCCTCAGGAACGCGAACGTGGGCAAGACGCGCCGGGAGGTCGACGCCGAGACGACGCCTCTCCGCGATCCCGCGCATTACCAGTACGACATGAACCTCGCGGACATCGCCGAAGTCTGGCGCCGCGGGAGCGTCGTTTCGTCCTGGCTGCTCGACCTGACGGCCATCGCGCTTCTCGAGTCGCCGGACCTCGAGAGCTTCTCGGGACGGGTCTCGGACTCGGGCGAGGGGCGCTGGACGATCATGGCCGCGATCGACGAGGGCACGCCCGCCGAGGTCCTCACGGCCGCCCTCTACGAGCGCTTCAGCTCGCGCGGCGAGGCGGACTTCCAGAACAAGCTGCTCTCGGCGATGCGCTTCCAGTTCGGCGGACACCACGAGAAGCCCTCGAAGTGAGGCGACGGAGCGGACTTCTGTCTCCGTCTGGTTCCCGCGTTCCCGCTGTATCATGAAGACGTGATCGAGGATCCCCTTCCGCTCAGGCAGGTCGGACGGCGCCGGGCCGCTCGTGCGGGCCTCGACAAGGCCTCCGGGCTCCTTCAGCTCGTGGTCGATCTGCGGGGCAACCGCCCCTTCCTGCCACGGGGCGTCCACCGGTTCCAGACCTTCGAGGAGAGCCAAGAATGGTCGATCCGGATGATGGCGCGGGCCTCGAGTCGCGTCCCCCCCTCCTCGAAGACCTCCTGACGATCTGCCGCGCGCTGAACGAGCGGGGTGCACGGTATGTCGTCGTGGGCGGCATGGCCGTCATTCACGCCGGGTTCGTCCGCGCCACGGAAGACATCGACCTCCTCGTCGACGACTCGCCGGAGAATTTCGAACGGATCCAGGATGCGCTGTCGGTCCTCCCGGACAAGGCCGTGCGAGAGGTGCGGCCGACGGATCTGAACCGGTACGTCGTCGTCCGAGTTGCGGACGAGGTCGTCGTAGACCTGATGAAAAGCGCCTGCGGCGTGGACTACGCGGAGGCGATCGAGGGGGTCGAACCGGCGGTCATCCAGGGCGTCGAGGTGCCGTTCGCATCCCCGGCGCTCCTCCTGAAACTGAAGCAGACCGTCAGGGAGAAGGACGCCCTGGATCGGCAATTTCTCGAGCTGCTCATTGCGCAGAAGTCCGGCTCGACGCAGTGACGAAGGAGTCGGGGTGCCTGGTGGTCGTCAGGGCTCCTCGACCGGCCTCCACGTCTTGTCCGGGTTGTAGCGGTCCATCGCCTCGAACTGCTCGAGCGTCTTCGGCCCGAGGTCCTTCTCGTAGACGACGCCGGTGTGACTCACGATGAACGTCTTCACGCCGGTCACGCGGTAGTCGGCCGGCGCCGCGGCGAGGGCGAAGCCGCCGATCATCGCGCCTTCCACGACGAAGTCCATCTCCCCGAGCGGCGCCGCCGGGCCCTGGCCCTTCAGCACCTTGAAGTAGTAGCCGTGCAGCGGCTCGGACTTCTTCGAATAGCCCGCGGCGATCGCCTGGGCGATCGTGTCTCCGAGGGGTCCGGCCGGCGTCCCGTCGGGCCCGCGCCACGCGAGGCCGTCCTGCTTCCCGGGGGTGCTGATGATCTTCTGCGCGTACTGGTTCACGCGGGAGTCGTCGTGCTTTTCGACCGCGTAGGCGTGCTGCGCCGTGACGAAATCGCGGCAGACCTCGATGGCGTCCAGCTCGTTTCTCCCGATGCGGCGGTAGAGGATCTCCTGCCGGCCCGCCTTCGTGTCGAAGAGCCACTGGCCGCCCTTCCGGACGATCGGGATCGGCGCCGGCCAGCCCTCGTCCCCGACGACGAGCGTCGCGCGGCCCGCGTTCTTCGGGTCGGTCACCACGGAGTGCTTCTCGAGAGCCCTCCTCGCGAACGCCGCGGCCGCGTTCCGGTCCTGGACGGGGTCCTTCGAGACGACGAGGTCGACGCCGTCCGGCCCTAGGATTTCGGTGAGGGCCGGAACGTCGAATCGCGCGGCCGCGGAGATCAGCGCGTCTGCGGCGGCGTTCGGGGAGGAGAAACTCTTCTGCTTCGGAGCGGCCGCTGGCGCGGCCGCCGAAAGATTGCCTTCGAAGGAAAGAAGCAGGGGGAGAGCGAGGAGCAGGCTCGTCTTCATCTTCGTCTCTCCTCTCACCGGCGTCCTCCGCGTCCGCCGCCGCCGCCGCCGCGCGATCCGCCGCCCCCGCTCATGCTCGAAGAGCCGCGGGAGCTGCTCGCCTTCGCGCTGCTGCCGCTGAAACCGCCCGATCCGCCGCTCATGGCGCTGGGGCTTCCACCGCCCCCTCCACCGCCTCGGCTCGCCGAGCTGGTGCTGGGGCTCGCGCCGCCGCCGCCACCTCCGCCACGGCTCGACGTGCTCGCGCTGGGGCTCGCGCCCCCGCCTCCTCCGCTGCGATTCGCGGTGCTCGCGCTGGGGCTCGTGCCCCCGCCTCCTCCGCTGCGATTCGCGGAGTTGGCGCTCGCGCCGGCGCTCTGCTGGCGTCCGGCCGCGCCGCCCTTCGTCGATCCGCCGTACTTGTTCGCCGAGGCGCTGCTCGAGTACGGCGCGCCGCCGCGGTGCGCGGAGTTGTGCTGCACGTTTCCGGCCTGAACGTTCGTATTCTTGTTGTAGTTGTTGTTCACGTTGACGTTCACGGTGTTGTTGGAGCCCCCCCAACCGCAGCCGCAGCACGAGCCGCCCCAGACGGCCGCGCCGATCATGACGCCGGCCGTGAACGTCATGAACGCCGCGCCCGGAGGAGGAGGCGGCGGGTAGTAGATCGGCGGGTAGGGGTAGACCGGCGGCGGATAGACGACCGTCGGGCTGTAGACCGGGACGTAGATGACCTCGGGGTTCGCGGACTGGACGACGATGACCGTCTGCGTCTCGACAACCTTGGTTTCGACCTTCTGCTGCTCGTTTGTCTTCAGCGCGCCCTTCTCCTGGGCCTTCTTCCGCATGCGCTGGACGGCGTTCATGACGTCCTTTTGCTGGTCGAGGAACGCGTTCCCGAGGTCCGTCGTCCACTGGATGTCGTCGCAGAGCCTCTTGACGACGTCGGGCAACGGCGCCATCGACTGGATCGAGGGGTCCCAGGGCTGCTTGCCAACGGCGTCGGCGAGAGCCTTGTCCTTCAGGCCCTTGTTCTTCGCGAGCCACTGCTGGAGCTGCATGAGCTCGAGCGGGTAGGTGGCCGCGACGAGCGTCTGGGCGAGCAGGTCGTCCGGGTAGAGGGCGACCGGGGCCACCAGCGAATCGAGCTGGTCCGGGGTGAGCAACACCGGGGCCGGTTCGGCTGCCGCCGGTGACGCCGCCTGCGCGAGGAGCGCGCCCTCGCCGGGGACGAGGAGCGCGGCGCAGAGGAGCGCAAGAAGAGCGCGGGAGGGTCGGTCGGGACGGCGGGGGCTGGAGGATGTCTGAGTCATGGCCTCTCCCATTCCCCCGCATCCTAATCCCGTCGTTCGCGGTGACGTTAGACTTCTCGTCGTGAGAAACGTTCTCGAAGGCCTGACGCTGTTCCAGCGGATCGCCTACCCGCGGCACAAGGAGCTCTTCGAGCGCCTCGCGAAGAACCAGACACCGCAGGCCGTGTTCATCGCGTGCTCGGACTCGCGTGTCGTGCCGAACCTGATGCTCCAGGCCGAGCCCGGCGATCTCTTCATCATCCGCAACGCGGGCAACATCGTCCCGCCCGCGGGCTCGGCCTACGGCGGGACGACGGCGTCGCTCGAGTACGCGCTCGTCGCCCTCGGCATCCGCGACGTGATCCTCTGCGGCCACTCGAACTGCGGTGCGATGCGTGGCGTCCTCCACCCGGAGGCGCTCGACGCCATGCCCGCGGTCAAGCAGTGGGTCTCGTACGCGGACCTCGCGCGGCGCGCCGCCCTCGAGGCGCACCCGGGCGCGTCGGACGAGGAGATGCTCGAGTACGTCGTCGACTACAACGTGATCGCGCAGGTCCGCAACCTCCTCACGTTCCCGTTCGTGCGCCCGCTCGTCGAAAAGGGCGAGCTCGAGATCTACGGGTGGGTCTACGACATCGGAACCGGCCGCGTGAAGGGCCTCGACGCGACGGGGCGGCGGTTCGTGCCGCTCGGGGCCGGCGAGATGGGCTCGCCCAACGAACGGCACGTCCTCGCGTCCGTCGAGAGCGACGAGGAGTTCTGGGAGAAGCTCTAGGAGCTCAGTCCGGCTTTTCGTCGGCGGCCGACGCGGCTGCGCAACGGGCCGCCACGGCGGCGGCGCGGGTGGCGAGATGGCGGTCCAGCTCCGAGACGCCCGGGCGCTGCGCCGCGCGCCCGGCCTCGTCCGCAAGAGCCCGCGCCTCGGCGCAGCGAGCCAGCCGGTTCTCGACGAACGCGGCGTTCGCGAGGTGCCCGGGCCGCCCGTCCAGCATGAACGCGGCGCGGTAGAACGCGACGGCGGCGGCCGGCTTTTCGCCGGCGGCGCGATCGCTCGCGAGATCGGACAGCGGCCCCGCCCCGCCGCCCGTCAGCGCCACGGCGGCGAGAGGACTCCTCCGGGAGAGGACAGGCATGACCCTCGGACGGCCCACCTCGACCGCGACGAGGACGAGGAGAGCCGCGCCCAATGAGGCAGCCCGGCGGGCGATGCTCTCGGGCGGCGTCGGGGGAGCCCGCCTTCTCCCGAGTCCGTAGCCCGCGAATGCGGCCGTGCCTCCGAGGAAGCCGGCCACGCCCGGCCCGACGAGCGAGAGGGGCCCGGCGAGGTGCGCGACCAGCGCGCCGGCGACGGACGAGACCATCACGGCCGCGAAACGCGTGCGCTTGCGCGCGAGCCACCCCGCAAGAAAGGCGAAGGGGAGCACGAGGAGGGGGAGGAGCGGCAGCCAGAAGGGCAGAAACGTCCGGGCCGCCGCGATCGGATCCACGCGCCGAGGTTAGCGCGGTCGGCCAATGGTCCGATTGCGATCGATCGAAGGAATGAACTTGCCGCCGCCGCCGCGGGCGCCGTTTTCCGGATACGATCCGGGCGCCATGAAAGACCTGCAAATCCGTCTCGTGAGGCTGCTGGCGATGGGCCTATTTCTCACCGCCGCGTCCTCCGCCCGCGCCCAGGATCTCGAGCCGCGCGCCTACGCCCCCGCGCCGATGAACGCGAACTTCGTCATCACGAACTACTCGTACCAGTCGGGCGAGGTCCTCTTCGACCCCTCGCTGCCCTTCTCCGACGTCCGCGCCTTCATCAACGGCGTCGTCGGAGGGTACGGGCACACGTTCAGCCTCTTCGGGCGGATCTCGTCCGTCGCCGTCGTGGTCCCGTACGTCTGGGCGTCGGTGGACGGCAACGTGGGAGAGACGTACCAGTCCATCACCCGCTCGGGCCTCGCGGACCTGCGCCTGCGCTTCGTCGTGAACCTCCTCGGCGGGCCGGCGCTCTCGATGAAGGAGTTCATGGCCCGCAAGCCCGAGCCGACGCTCGGATTCAGCGTCATCGTCGTCGCCCCGACGGGCCAGTACAGCAACGAGAAGCTCATCAACATCGGAACGAACCGCTGGGCGTTCCGTCCGGAGTTCGGCCTGTCTTACCCGGCGGGGCACTGGACGCTCGAGGCCTCGGCCGGCGTCTGGCTGTTCCTCGACAATACCCAGACCTACCCCGGCGAGAACGTCCGCTCGCAGGACCCGCTCTACACCTTGCAGGCCCACGTCGGGTACACGGTCCGGCCCGGCCTCTGGATCGCCGCCGACGCGACGTACTACGCGGGCGGGAAGACGTACACGAACGACATTCCCGGCGACACGCGCCAGGCGAACAGCCGGGCCGGCCTGACCGCTTCGGTCCCCGTCGCGAGGGGCCACTCGATCAAGGTGTCCGCCTCAACGGGCGTGGACGCCCGGGTCGGATCCCGTTTCGACTCGTACGGAATCGCCTACCAGTACCTCTGGCTCAGCCGCCCTGGGAAATGAGCCTCAATGGCGGCGCGGATCGCACGCAGGGACTATCTTGATAGAGTAGGCAGAACGTTCAAAGGGAACTGAAAATTGAAATGGAGTGCACGATGACGAAAATCAGGATGACCAGATCGCTGCTTGCGACGGCAGCCGTCCTTCTCTCTGTGGGATTTCTTTCGGGATGCGGGGTTCCCAAGGAGCTGACCGCCGCGGACCAGGCCATCGCCGACGCCCGCAAGGCCGGCAAGGACAAGGACTGCCCGGAGCTGTTCGCCGCCGCCGAGAAGCTGAAGAACGACGCCTTCGCGGTCTGCACGCCTTGCGACACGAAGAAGGCGATCGAGCTCGCGAACGAGTCGATGGCCCGCGCGAAGGCGCTGTGCCCGCCCAAGCCCGTGCCGCCGCCGCCCCCGGTCGTGAAGGCGCCTCCCGCCGCGCCTGTCATCACCTTCGCGGCGAACCCGGCTTCGGTCAAGCAGGGCGAGTGCTCGACGCTGACGTGGACGACGTCGAACGCCTCCGGCGCCATGATCGACCAGGGCGTTGGAAACGTGGACCTGAACGGCTCGAAGAAGGTCTGCCCCGACGCGACGACGACCTACAAGCTGGGCGCGAACGGCGCGGGCGGGGCGCGTGACGCCTCCGCGATGGTCACCGTCGTTCCGAGGGTCATCGACCGCCTGACGCTGCACGTCAACTTCGCCACCAACAAGGCGACGTTCGCCAAGGCGGATGACGCCGACGTGGAGAAGGCCGTCGAGTTCCTCAAGAAGTACCCGACCGCCAAGTTCGACCTCGAGGGCCACACGGACAGCACGGGCCCCAAGGCTTACAACCAGACCCTTTCCGCGAAGCGAGCCGAAGCCGTCAAGGAACGGCTCGTGAAGCGCGGGATCGACCCGGCGCGGATCCACACCGCTGGCTTCGGCGACACCAAGCCGGTCGGGGACAACAAGACCGTGAAGGGTCGCGCCGAGAACCGCCGCGTCGAGGTTCTGATCCTTTCCGAATAGCCTCTGGCTGACGTTTTTCCGAACCCGCAGGGGCGGCTCTCCACGAGGGGAGCCGCCCTTCTTCTTTGCAGCGCGCGTCTCGTCGTCAGTGCCTCGCCCAGATGGGGGACGACCACGCCTGCTCGCCGTCGGCCTGGGTGACGCGTACGTACCAGCTCGTCTCTCCCCCCGCGTCGGGAGAGTCCTGCACGCTGAAGGAAATGCGCCGCGCGTCTTCCGTCTTCAGCCAGTTCACGCCCTGCGGGTCCTTCGGGTCGTAGAGGACGTACTCGGCCGCCGCCTCGCCGGGCGTCTGGCGCATCCGGACCGCCGCGAACGTGTCGCGGAGGTTCCGGACGATCTCGACGCGGTCGATCGGGGCGGTCCCTTCGACACGTACGTCCAGCGTCATCGGACCCTTTCCCGAGAGGATCGAGCCCATCGGGGCGCCGTCCGCCGTGAACTCGAGGACGATGCGCGCGCCGGTCGTCGCGTAGTTCCGGCGATTCCGGATCGCGTCGAAGATCGACGCGCGGTCCAGCCGCTCGGCGAGGACCGCCGTGAGCCCGCCCTCGCCGGGCGAGAGGTGGTGCGTGTCGCTCGCGCCCATGACGCCCACGTGGCGGCCGAGGCGCAGCGCGTCCTGGTACTGGTGGCCCGGCACCTGCCGGCGTCCTTCGCGCGGGTTGCCGTAGAACTCGTACCGCCCGTGCCACGAGGCGATCTCGAAGTTCGGCTCCAGCTCCTCGTCGTGCGCGGCCGCCGGGTTCCAGCGCCCCCAGAGCGCGTGCCCCGTGTGGTGCGGCGACATCACGGCGCCGTGCTCGCGCGCGTGCCGGTAGAGCTTCTCGATCGTGTCGCTCTCCGCGTCGGTGGAACGGTGCGTGTGCTCCGGCCCGTCGTCCTTATAGAGGAGGACGCGGTGGCCGAAGCTCGAGCCCGCCGTCCACTCCCAGCCCGTGAGGCTCACGAAGCGGCCCGGCGCGTCGAACGCGCCCGCCGTCGCGCGCAGCTCCGCGAACTCCGACGGCTGGAGGAGGCCCATCTCGGAGTGGTCGGAGACGACGTCGAAGTCGAGGCCGAGCCGGTCGCGCGAAAGCGCGAGCAGCTGGTCGGGGGTGGCCCGTCTTCGCGTCCGAGAGGATGCTGTGGCTGTGCGGGTCGCCGAAGTAGACGTGCCAGCGGCCGCCGCCGGCCGTCGCCGTGCGCGGCTCGGGGCCGGGCGCTCGCGGCTCGAGGTCGGGCATTGCCTCGAAGCGGTCGGGCGGCGCGGCAGCGAGCGCGCCGGGTGTCCAGCCCTCGGTCGGCGCCACGAGCCGTCCGGCGAGGACGACGTTCGGGCTGGAGTGCGTGTTGTACGCGTCCACGTCCCCGCCCGTCAGCGTCTCGCCCGCCTTCGGCAGCGTCTGCGCTTCCCACGCGAGAGCGAGCGAGCCGTCGGGCGCGAGAGCCGCCGACGGGAACTCGTCGCGGCCGGGCGAGAACGTCGTGACGTGCAGCTCCGACGACCAGCTTCGCCCGTCGTGGACGCGCGCCCAGAGATCGAAGTTGTGCGCGCCGGTCGCGTCCGTCCGCCACACGATCCACGCGCGCCCGTCGCCGTCGAGGAAGACCGACGGATAGTTCTGCGTCTGCTTCCAGTGCCAGTAGGGCTCCTCGACGTCGCGCAGGGACTTGTCCGTCATCCCGAAGCTGACCTGCCCCGGCAGGGCGGCCGGCGCGGTGCCGGGGGGCGCGGAGAAGGAGCCGTCCCTGTAAACCCTCACGAACGCGTCGCCCGAGTGGCGGTCCGCGCGGAACGCGTCTGCCGAGTGGCCTCTAATCGAGTTCCACGCGATCCAGAGCGCGCCGTCCTTGCCGCACGCGAGAGACGGCGAGTCGTCGATTGCCGCGTCGGACGTGACGGCGATCGGCACGCCGAGGCTCGGCGCGCCGGAACCGGCGGAACGCGCCCGCGCGAGGAAGACGTCGTAGTTGCCGGTGTGCGTCGAGTCCCACGCCAGCCAGACGCCTCCGTCCGGCGGCGCCGCGAGAGCCGGGCGGCGGTCGGTGCCGGAACTGGAGACACGAACCGGCGCGCTCCATCCCGACCCGTTCTCCGCGACGAGCGAGATCGCGAACCCGCCGCGTTTGAACTCCTCCCACGCTACCCAAATGCGACGCGAGAAGTCGCGTGCGACGACCGGGTGCAAAGCGTCTCTTCCTTCACGAGAAATCCTTCTTTCCGGTCCCCACGCGCCGCCCGCGAGGGTGCGCGAGTAGACCGCCCACCCGCCCTTCCTCTTGCCGTGCCAGAAGGCGCGCAGGCGGTTCTTCCCGTCGAGGACGAGTTTCGCGCCAGTCTCGAGGCCGTCGCCCGCGTCGACGCGCGACTCGTCCGACCACACGCCACCCTTCCGCCGCCGGACGACGACGCGGTCGTTCCCGCCCTCCGTTGTCGTGAACGCGCACCAGAGGTCGCCCGCCGCGTCGAAGGCCACGGACGGGTACTTGTCGAATCGCCCCGGCTTCGAGAGCGTCTCGACGGCCTCGAGGGCGCCGGGGGCTGCGGGGGCCGGCGGCGCGAGACACACGGCGGCGAAGAGGCAGAACGCGGCGAGCGGCGATTTCATGATCGGGAAGTCTAGGCGACGCGGAGGTCAGGAGCCGGCGGCCGCGCGCCACGGCATGAGAAACTGACCGGAACGCTCGCATGCATGACCGACCGATGAAGCTCGTGGCCGGACTCTCCCTGACTCTCTTCCTTCTTTCCCTCTGCGCGGAGTCGTCGCATGCGACTCCCGCCAACCAGGACCCGAAAGCTGCCGTGGCCCGCATCGACGGCACGGTCATCACGGACGCCGACCTCGCGGCCGAGGTCAAGGGCCCGCTGGCGGCCGCGGAAGCGCGGTTCGCGGAAGAGGTCTGGGGAATGAAGCGGCGGGCGCTCGACGCGCTCGTCGAGCAGCGCCTCCTCGACGCGAGGGCGAAGAAGGAAGGCCTCACGACGGACGCCCTCGTCGCACGCGAGATCACGAGCAAGGTCGGAGACCCCGACGAGGCCCAGCTGCAATCGGTCTACGACCAGACGAAGGCCTCCGGCCGGCAGCTGCCGCCGTTCCCCGAGGTCAAGGCCGAGATCGCCCGATACCTCAGAGGCGAGCAGACGCAGCAGGTCCGGCAGGCGTACGTGGCCCGCCTGAAGGCCGAGGCGAAGGTCCAGATCACGTTCCCGCCGTACCTCCCGAACCGCGTGGACGTCAAGGCCGAGGGCCCGTCGAAGGGGAGCCCGGATGCCCCGGTCACGATCGTCGAGTTCTCGGACTACGAGTGCTCGTACTGCGCCGGCGCAGAGGCCACGGTGAAGCGCGTCCTCGAGGCGTACCCGGGCAAGGTTCGCCTCGTGTACCGGGACCTTCCGCTCTCCATCCATTCGAACGCGCCGAAGGCCGCCGAGGCGGCCCACTGCGCGGGCGAGCAGCAGCGCTATTGGGACATGCACGACGTCCTGTTTGCGAACCAGCAGGCACTGAAGGTCGACGACCTGAAGGCCCACGCCAAGAAGCTCGGCCTCGACGCCCCGAAGTTCGACGCGTGCCTCGACTCCGGCCGGATGGCGGCCAAGGTGGACGCGGACCGCAAGGCCGGCGAGGCCCTCGGCCTGAACGGCACGCCGACGTTCTTCATCGACGGCCGTCCCTACGTCGGGTCGAGACCGTTCGAGACGTTCCAGGAAGTCATCGACCACACGCTCTCGAACAAGCGCTGACCGAAGGCGACAGTCGAGGCTCAGCGAGCGGCGTGGGAGTCGATGCTCAAGTCCTCGCGGCCGGGAGCGTGAGGCCTCCGCCCGTGCTCTTGCCCCCTTCGCGCCCGCCATCCCCAGGCGAGGAACGCGATCTCCACGGCCGCGACGAGGGCCATCGACTGCAGCAGGCTGGAGCTGCCGAAGCCGTAGGAGTGGAGGCCCGAGGCGAGGACGAAGTTCACGCCGAGGTACGTCATGAGGATCGTCCAGAAGGCCGCGATCGAGCAGACGGCGACGCCGAATTCGCGGATCTGCTCGTCGAAGCGCGCGTGCAGGATCGCCATGTACGCGAGGAACGCGACGAGCGACCAGACTTCCTTCGGGTCCCAGCCCCAGTAACGGCCCCACGACGAGGCGGCCCAGATCGAGCCGGTCAGGATGCCGGCGATGAGCAGGATCGAGCCGACGTGGATGTACCAGTAGAGGAGCTCGCTCCAGCGCGCCGAAAGGTCGCGCCGCTTCGGCGCGAAGATCTCGACGCCGACGACGAGATGCGCGAGCCCGGTCGCCATCGCGAGGACCGAGTAGCTCACGACGATGATCGGGACGTGGATCGCGAGCCACGGCGTGCCGGAGAGGACCGGCATCATCGGATGGATGAAGGGGTCCATCGGCAGGAGGTCGACGAGCAGCATCGCGAGCGCGCCCATGCCGGCGGCGTTCGAGAGGAGCAGCCGCTGCCTCAGCAGGACGGCGACGACGCCGAACAGGCCGACGCCCCAGCCGAGAAAGAGCATCGACTCGTACATGTTCGAGGCCGGAACGCGGCCGGCGATCTGCCAGCGCAGCGCGATCCCCCACGTCATCGCGGCGAAGCCCGCGACGAGGAGGGCGGCGGCGATCGGTCGCAGGCGGACGCGGCGGTCGCCGACGGAGAGCCCCGCGGCGATCGCGGCGGGCAGCAGCAGGAGCCACGCGATGCGGCCCGGCCGCACTTTGTTGTACGTGATCTCGCGCGCGATCGCCTTCGCGTCTGGGTAGTGGGACGGGGCGCCGGAGGCGCGCACGCGGTCGGGGACCGACGCGAGCTCGGGGGCCGACCGCAGGCCCTTCGCGGACCGCCACGCGCCCTTCGCGTCCGGGGACGGGAACGGGTGGATCGCGTCGCCCTGGAAGTACCCATAGAGGGTTTCCAGGCGCCCTTCCAGCTTCAGAACGTCCTTGTCGAGGTTCGAGGGCTTCCTGCCCTCGTGCTCGTGCTCGGCCTCGTGCGCGGCGGCGCTCGCCTGGCGGAACGCCTGCGAGGCGAGGAGCTGCGCGAAGCTCGCGTAGCGCGTGCCGGGGGGAAGGCCGGCGGCCTGAGCCAACGCGGCGCCACCGACCTTCACGATCGGCGCGCTCTGCCAGCCCTGCGCGTCGAACGCCCAGCCCGCGGCCATTGCGACGTGGTCGACGCCAGGCCAGGAGGACATCCCGGTGACCTTGCGGATCGCTTCGCGCGCCTGCGTGTCGAACGGCATCGTCCGGCCGTCGTGCTGGACCGGCAGGACGCGCAGCTTTTCGACGGTTGCGGCGTCGGGCACCTCGAGGGCGCGCGCGGGCGCGGCGAGCGCGAACGCGGCCGCGAGGAGGCCGATCGTGAGCGGGACGGGAGCGCGCGTCGCCGCGGCCATCCGGAACTGGATGAGGCGTGTCGCGAAGACGACGATCATGCCCGCGACGAGGAGGTAATAGCCGACGAAGACGATCGGCTGCCCCGGGTCGCGCGAGACGGAGAGGATGGTCGCGCGGCGCCCCTCCTCGATGCGGTAGCTGCTCTGGAAGAAGCTGTAGCCGCCGTACGAGAGCGGCTTGTTCATCTCGATGATTCCGGGGGTTTGCGCCGAGCCGGCGACGATGCGCACGCGGCTGCGGTACTGCATGGGCATGCCCGTGCCCGGGTACGTGTCCAGCTCGAACGCGTCGAGGCGGATCGCGAAGGGGAGCGTGATCGGCGGGACCTGCTGCCCGGCCTTTTCGCGCAGGATCGAGTTCGACTGCTCGCCCTCCCAGATCGGCATCTGGCCCTCGGTCTTCGCGACGAGCGTCACGAGGGCGCCGGCGAGGATGAGGAGCATCGAGAGGTGCGTGATCGCGAACCCGATCCGCCAGCGGTTCGTCGGCCAGCGGTCGACGAGCGCGCAGACGACGTTGACCGCAAAGAGCATGAGCAGCGCGTAGAGCCACGAGGCCTCGTAGACGGCCTTTGCGGCCTCGGTTCCGCGCATGGACTCCAGGATCGTGCCGGCCGACAGGACGACGCCGATCAGGAGCACGAGGACGACGGTCAGCTTGAGCGAGGCGAGGTTCGAGAGGAGCTTCTTCATCGGGCCTCCAGCAACGGGCGGTCGGGCGGGAGGCCGACGCCGCGAGAGGCCCGACGATAACGGGTCTCAGTCCCGCGGGTCACCGATGCAGCCGCATCAGGACACGAGGCGTCGCGTGCGCGCCTCGGCGGTGGGCAAGTCCGTCAGGCCTTGAGGACACGTGCGCCGGCCAGCGCGAGCGCTCCACCGAGGGCGATCAGGGAGAGGGTCGAAAGAGCCGGGGCCGGCGCGGGCGGATCGATCGGCGGGACGCTGCCCGCGAGCGCGAGATACACGTCGTCCACGTATGCCGTGGCCTTCAGACCCTGAACGCCGACGGTGCCGAATCCGACGAGGATGCTCCGGCAGTTCGCGGGAGCCGGAAAGAGAAAGGCCTTGACGCTTCCCCAGACGTTCGTCGCTCCCGGCACGATCCCAAGCGCGTAGCCCCCGACGACCGAGCCCGTGCAGCCCGCCCCGCTGTATCCCGAGAGCGTCTCGTAGAGGCCCGTCGTGCGAGCGGGATCCGGAAAGAAGATCGAATACCCCCACTCGTAGGTCTGCCCTCCGGTGACGTTGACGCAGACCGAATACACGCCGCTCGCCGGCGAGTCGAAGGCGAGCAGCGCCGAGCCGGAACCGGAGCGTTTGCTGAAACCCGGCGCGAACGTCATCGAAAAGCCGCCCGAAATGCCGCCTGCGCTCCACGCGCCGACGCCTTGACTGAAGGCGGGATCCGGAATCAGATTCTGGCTCCGCGCCGTGCCGGCGAATGCGACGGCAACGGCGGCGGCGAGCGCCGCGCAGAGACCTTGACGCGTCACCCGGCCGCCGACCGGTACGCCCCGGCGAGCGCGAGCGCGCCCGCGAGGACGAGGAGGGAGAGCGTCGAAAGAGCCGGGGCGGGCGCGGGCGGGTCGATCGGCGGGACGGTGCCGGTGGCCCCGACGTAGACGTCGTCGAGCTGCGCGGTGATCTTCGCGCCGCCGAGGCCGACGGCGCCAAAGCCGATGCGGACGCTCTGGCAGGTTGCGGGAGCGACGAACCGGGCGGCGAACGTGTCGAGCCAGACGTTCACGTTGGCAGCTCCGGGGGACAGCGGCAGGAAATAGCCGCCGAGACTCGTTCCCGTGCATCCGGGCCCGGTGAACCTGTCAAACAGCTCGTTGAGCCCGATCAGCCTCGCGGCGTCCGGGTAGCGGATCGAGTAGCCCCAGTCGTACTGCTGGCCGGGGACGACGTTCACGCACGTGACGTAACTGCCGAAGGCGGGGGAGTCGAAGGACAGAAGGGCGCTCCCGGAGCCCGGGCGCCGGCTGACGCCCGCGTTGAACGTCATCGTGAAACTGCCCGTGACGCCGAGGCTGCTCCACGCGCCGACTCCCTGCGTGAACGCGGGATCCGAGACGAGGTTCTGGGCGCGCAGCGGCGCCGCGAAGACGAGCGCGAAGACGGCGGCGAGACACAAACGCATTCGCAAGAGGCCGCTCCTCCTGAGGGAAACCTATCACCGGCGAGGAGCGCCGGGCGGCGTCAGTACGCGAGCGTCTTGCGGGCAGCCGCCAGCACGCGCGCGGTGTCGGGCAGGATCGCGCGCTCGAGGATGCGGTTGAAGCCGACGGGCGTGAACGTGGAGCCCACGCGGTCGACGGGCGCGTCGAGGTGCTCGAAGAGCTCGGACGCGATGCGCGCGGCGATCTCGCCGCCGAAGCCGCCGTGGACCTTGTCCTCGTGGACGACGAGGACGCGCGACGTCTTCCGCACGCTCGCGGCGATCGCCTCGAAGTCGAGCGGGACGAGCGAGCGCAGGTCGAGGACCTCGACCTCCTTGCCCTCCTTCGCGAGCGCGGCGGCCGCGTCGAGCGCGAAGTGGACGGGCGTCCCGAACGCGACGATCGTGAGGTCCTTCCCCGTGCGGCGGAGGCGCGCCTTGCCGAACGGCACGGCGAAGTCGACAGGTACGTGCGTCCGCGCCTCGCGCGCGTTGTAGAGGTACTTCGGCTCGAGGTAGACCGTGATCCCGCGCGAGCGGATCGCGGTGCGGAGGAGTCCCGCCGCGTCGTCCGCAAAGGCGGGGACGACGACGCGGATTCCGGGAAGCGTCGTGAGCCAGCCTTCGATGTTCTGCGAGTGGTAGAGGCCGCCGCCGATGTACCCGCCCGACGCGATGCGCACGGTGACGTTCGGGACGAACTGGCCGTTCGTGCGCCAGTACTCGTGCGACATCTCGACCATCTGCTCGGCCGCGGGCCAGAAGTAGTCCGCGAACTCGGCGCCCTCGACGACGACGCGGATCTTGTCGGAGAAGCGCGAGAAGCCGTCGGCCGTCCCGAGGATGAAGTCCTCGGCGATCGGGCCGTTGAAGACCCTCTTCGCCCCGAACTCCTGCTGCATGCCCTTCGTGACGTTGAAGATGCCGCCCTTTTCCTTGTACGCGACGTCCTGCCCCCAGATGTACGTGTCCGGGTTCTCGCGGAACATCTCCTTGAGGGTGAGGTTCAGCGACTGGATGAGCGTGAGCTCGGGCGCCGCGGCGCCGTCCACCGCCTCCGGCGTGCGGGCCACGGACGCGAGACCGTCGCCCGCGGGGACCCACGGCTCGGGTGAGACGAAATCGAAGATGGACGCGGGGTCAGGGTCCGGCGCCTTGCGGCAGCGGTCGGCGGCGTCGTCGTAGAGGCGGACGTTGGAGGCCTCGATCTCGGCGATCTCGTCCTCGGTGAACGCGCCGCCTTCGACGAGCGTCCGGCGGAGGCGCGGCAGCGGGTCGAGAGCCTTCGCGGCGGCCAGCTCCTCGGGCGTGCGGTAGAGCTCGTGGCGGTCGGAGTTCGAGTGCGAGTTGATGCGCACGCAATCGGCGTGGACGAGCGCGCAGCCAGCGCCGGACTTCACGTAGGCCACGGCCTCGCGCATCGCGCGCAGTGAGTCGAAGAGATCCTTGCCGTCGCAGTGGACGATCTTCACGTTCAGAAAGCCCGCGAAGTTGTCGGACGCGTACAGGTTCGCCGTCTGGTCGCTCTTCGGGACGGAGATCCCGTAGCCGTTGTCCTGCACGACGAAGACGACGGGCAGCTTCTCGCGCGAGGCCCCGTTGACGGCCTCGTAGAAGTAGCCCTCGGACGTCGAGGACTCGCCCTGCGAGCAGTAGACGACCGAGTCGGCGCCATACGTCTTGATCGCCCTTCCGAGCCCGGTCGCGTGCTGAGCGTGGTTCGAGACGCAGGACGAGACGTTCTGGACGTGGATCGCGGGCTTCGCGAAGTGGTTCGACATGTGGCGCCCGCCGGAGGCGACGTCCGCGCGCTTGGACATGCCGTTCAGGAGGATCTCGTCCGCGCTGAGCCCGGCCGCGACGCACGTCGTGAGGTCGCGGTAATAGGGAAAGAGATAGTCGACATTCGGGCGGAAGGTGACGCCGAGCGCGACCTGGATGCCGTCGTGGCCGGCGGAGGGCGCGTGATACGACCAGCCGAGGCCCTGCTTCAGGTAGTTCGGAGCCTTGTCGTCGAGGATGCGCGCGAGATGCATGAGCGCATACCACCTCCTGAGCTCGTCGCGCGTCGGCGCCACGGCCGCGAGAGCGGCGGCGGCGGGCAACGCCACGGGCGCGGAGAGGACACCGGGTTCAGTCATCTTTCCCACTCCTCGGGTAGGGGGATTACGAGAAGAAGTCTCATCTTACCGCTTCGGTTAGAATCCGCCTCCCGCCGTCCGGAGACTCCTCGCGGAGCTTGCGCGTGCGGGTAGGAGTTCCCCCGTGTCTCAGACCCTGATTGCCGCTCACCCCACCGACGGAGCCGAGTCGGCGGACAAGAAGACTTTCGAAGCCGCCATGGCCGCCGACGACGCGAAGCCCCGCAAGAAGCTCGTCGAGGGCCAGGTCGTGAACGGCACGATCGCCGGCATCACGCCCGACGTCGTCCTCGTCTCGATCGGCGGGAAATCCGAAGCGATCATGGATCTCAAGGAGCTCGACGGCGAGAAGGTCGGCGACCGCATCGAGGCCGTCGTGATCAAGGCCTCGCCGGACGTCCGGATCAGCCGCAAGCTGGCGATCGGGCACAAGACGAAGGCCGAGCTCCGGGCCGCCGCCGAGGCGAAGATCCCCGTGGCCGGCAAGGTCTCCGCCCGCAACAAGGGCGGGTTCGACGTCCTGATCGGCGGGGCGCACGGCCTCCGCGCGTTCTGCCCGGTCTCGCAGATCGACCTCGGCCGCCACGACGAGCCCGGCCTCGCCGAGTTCGTCGGCAAGAACTTCGACTTCCGGGTCATCGAGTACTCCGAGGACGGCCGCCGCGTCGTCGTCTCGCGCGTCGCCCTCCTCAAGGAAGACAACGAGGCCAAGGCCGCCGAGACGCGCGCGAAGATTGAGCTCGGCTCCGTCATGACGGGCAAGGTCCGCTCCCTCACCGACTTCGGCGCATTCGTCGACCTCGGCGGCGTGGACGGGCTCGTCCACGTCACGGAGATCTCGCGCCGCCGCGTCGCGCACCCGAAGGACGTCCTCACGGTCGGCCAGGAAGTCACCGTGAAGGTCACGAAGCTCGCGGGCGAGGGCAAGCGCATCTCGCTCTCGATGAAGGAGCTCGAAGTGGACCCGTGGGCGACGCTCGGCGAGCGTTTCGCTCCCGGCGCTTCGTTCACCGGCACCGTGGCCCGCCACGCCGACTTCGGTCTCTTCGTCGAGGTGGAGCCGGGCATCGACGGCCTCGTGCACGTCTCGGCGCTCCCGCCGGGCGTCTCCGCGAAGGATCCGCAGGTCGCCGTCGGGCAGACCGTCCAGGGCTGGGTGAAGGAAGTCGACGCGGCGCACCGCCGCCTGTCGCTCTCACTGCGCGAAGTCGCCACGGGCGACCCGTGGTCCGGCATCGGCGAGCGCTACGGCGAAGGCACGGTCGTGAAGGGCGAGGTTGAGAGCGTCGCGGTGTTCGGCGTGTTCGTCCGCCTCGAGGCGGGCCTCACGGGCCTCATCCCGAACAGCGAGACGGGGGTTCCGCCCGGAACGGTCACGAAGCACTTCGCCTCCGGCCAGAAGGTGGAGGTCAAGGTCATCGGCCTCGACACCCAGAGAAAGCGCATCTCGCTGTCCGCCGCCGGCGCGAAGGCCGAGGCCGACCGCGGCGATCTCCGGAGCTACCGCGAGGAATCCGCGAAGCGCGAGAAGGCCGCGGCGCCTTCCGTCTCGATCTTCGGCTCGTCGCTCCTCGAAGCGCTCAACAACCCGAAGAGCAAGCAGAAGAAGAAGTAGACTCTCTCCCGCGTTCTTTTAAATCGTCCTCGAGTCCCCTCGACCTCCGGGGGGTGAAAGAGGGAAGCGGGTGTGATTCCCGCGCGGCCCCCGCCACTGTGACCGGGGACGCGCCCGGCGAGATCCCACTGGCGGCGAGAGATCGGTTCAGCCGGTCGCGCCGCCGGGAAGGGGCCGGGCGCGGACGATCCGGGAGCCAGGAGACCTGCCCGAGGAACATCGCATCAGCGTCGCCTTCTCCGGGGCTCGGGAAGTCGCGGCTCGCCCGCCTCCGCGCGCCGGGCCCGCCGCTCCTTCCCGATGGGAGGGCGAGGCCACCGGAACGGAGGTGTTCCCTTGGTTTTCCGCGGTCTCGCCCGGCTCTCCCGCGCCCTCGTCCTGTGCCCGCTTCCGCTCCTCGCGGCGGAACCCGCCCCGCTTCCCGCCGCCGCGCCGATCGCAGCCGACGTCGTCGTCTCGGCCGAGGCCGCGCCGGAGCCTTCGGTTTCGCTCGGCGCCGCCGCGACGGTGATCGACGCCGCCGAGATCGCGCGCGCGAAGTCTGCCACCGTCCTCGACCTCCTGCGCACCGTGCCCGGACTGGACGTCGTGCAGTCGGGCGGCGCCGGCGGCGTGACGTCGCTCTTTTTGCGCGGCACCTCTTCGACGCAGACGCTCGTCCTCCTCGACGGGGTGACCCTGAACAGTCCGTACTTCGGCGGGACCGACCTCTCGGCGATCTCGACCGCGAACGTCGAGCGCGTCGAGGTCGTGCGCGGTCCGTTCTCGGCGCTCTATGGCTCGGAGGCGATCGGCGGCGTCGTGCAGATCTTCACGCGCCGGGCGGGGGACGCGGGGGTGAGCGGACACGCGAGCCTGGCGCTCGGAAATGCCGGGGGGAAAGAAGGTTCCCTGGAAGGGGGATTCTCGGAAGGTGCGCTTTCCTCCACGTTCGCCTTTCGAAGAACTCTCTCTTCCGGGGACCAATTCAACGAATTCTTCTCTGGAACGACCCTCTCGGGGGCGCTGACCACGCGGCTCGGCGAGGGCGCCACGGCGGGCGTCGTCGTCCGGCGGGACACCGGCCGGACGGGCATCCCCACGGATGGCGCCGTGCCGACGCCGCAGCGTTCGACTTCCGGCGAGACGACCACCGTCGAGGTTCCTCTTTCTCTTTCACTCGCAAAGAATCTCTCTCTCTCCGCCTCGGTCCGCTACGTCCGCGACATGCCCGGCTACGCCGATCCCGCCGACCCGTTCTTCACGTCGTCGACGACGGACGCGCGCCGCGCGGGGGGCCGTGTCGCCGCGTCGGGCACGTGGGGCGCGCACCGACTCGCGGTCGGCGCCGACTACGAGCGCACCGAGGTTTCGAGCGAGAGCAACTTCGGCGTCGCGCTGGACGGGGCGACGTCCCGCACGTTCGCGCTCTTCGCGGAGGACCGCATCGCGCTCGCGGGCGAGAAGCTCGTCGCCACGGCCGGCGCCCGCTGGGACGACCACAGCGCGTTCGGCGGCGCCGTCTCTCCGCGCGTGACGATCGCGTGGCGAGCGCTGCCGTCGCTGAAGCTCCGCGCGGCCGCGGGCTCGGCGTTCCGCGCGCCGTCGCTCGGCGAGCTCTACTACCCGTATTCGGGGAACCCAAACCTCCAGCCCGAGCGCTCCACGGGCTGGGAGGTCGGCGGCGAGCTGACGATCGCGGAAGGTGTCGTCGCGGAGGCCACGGGCTTCTGGAACGACATCCGGGACCTCATCCAGTACGACGCGCAGACCTTCTCCAACGCGAACGTCGGCCACGCGCGGACGCGAGGCGTCGAGGTGGCCGTCCGAACCGCCGTCGGCGACCGGGCCTTCCTGCGCGCCTCGTACACGTATCTCGACGCGCAGGATCTCGATCTCGACGTCCCGCTGATCCGCCGGCCCCGCAACCGCGCGTCGCTGACGGCCGGGTCCGGTTTCGGGAAGGGCGGTTCGTGGAGCGTGACCGGGATTCTCGTCGGAGCGCGGACCGACCGCGACGCGGCGGACTTCACGACGGTCGTCGAGAGCCCGTCGTACTTCCGCATGGACGCCGCGGTCACTCTGCCGCCCCTCGTCTGGTCGCTTTCGCCGTGGGTCCGGGTCACGAACGTGTTCAACCGCGAGTACGCGGAGGTGAACGGCTTCCCGGCCCCGAGCCGGCGATATCTCGCGGGGATCGAAGCGTCCTTCTGAGATCCGGTCGCGCCGGCGGGAAGGTGCTAAAACGGCGCGCGTGAGGATCCTCTCCACGCGCGCGCTTTCGACTCCCGAGCCGCTCGTCCGCGCTTTCGCGCGGCGCGTGCAGCAGGAGGGCGCCCTCGACCTGACGCAAGGCGACTACAAGAACTCGGACTTCGCGCCCCACCCGGAGGTCGTCCGCGCGGCCCAGCGCATCACGCGCAACACGGTCCACAGCTACGGGCCCGCCGTCGGCCGGATGGACGTCCGGAGCGAGATCGCGGACTTCTTCAATCGCGACGGGTTGAGGGACTACCCGACGTCCGACGTGCGGTTCCTGCCGGACGAGATCCTCTTCACGCCGGGGACGCGCGCAGGGCTCGCGATCGTCCTCGAGGTCCTCGGCGCGGACGGGTCGGGCGTCGTCGTGCCGCGGCCGAGCTGGGAGTACGACTGGTTCATCGAGCGCGCGGGCAAGCGCGTCGTGGAGCTGCCGACGGACGCGCCCGGCTTCCTGCCCGACCCCGAGGCGCTCGACCGGATCCTCGCCAAGGGCGGAGTGTCTTCGGTCATCCTGAACAACCCGCACAACCCCACGGGACGCGTCTACCCGCGCGCGCTCGTCGAGGAGATCGTGCGCGTCGCCGTGAAGCGGCGCGTCTTCGTCCTGTACGACTCCGTCTACCAGCGCCTCGACTACGTCGACTCCTTCGTGAACCCGGCGTTCGCGAACCCCGAGTGGCGCGACTGGGTCGTGACGATGTCGGGCCTGTCGAAGATGGACATGTTCGGCGCGTCGACGGGGACGCGCGCCTGCTGGCTCGTCCTCTCGGACGAGATCCGGTCGAACGGCGTGAGGGCCCGCGAGATCCTCGCGAACCTCTCCGCGTGGCTCGTCGCGACTCCGTCGACGCTCGCACAGGACTGGGCGCTCGCGGCGCTCCAGAGCCCGCTCGCGGCGCTCCGGCGGCCGTCCCCGTACATGCGCGAGCGCCGCGACTTCATGCTGCAGGCGGCCGACGCGCTCGCCCCGCTCGGCGTCGAGCGGACGGACTTCGGCGGCACGTTCTACGCGCCGCTCGCGTTCCCGGGTCTCGTCGGGGCGTCCTTCGACCGGCTCCGCAACGGCGTGAAGGAGCGGGCCGTCGTCAAGACGTCGGTGGACGCGTTCGAGCTCCTGCTCACCGGCGGCGTCGGCGGCATCCCGTTCGCCGCGTTCGCCGGGCCGGACGCCGCGCGCTACGGGACGTGGCAGCGGCTCTCGTACGGCTCGAAGGACGTGCCGGAGCTCGAAGTCTTCATGGACCGCGTGAAGACGCGCATCGAGGCGGCCTCGCGCTTGGGCTCCAGCGCGCCCGCGCCGCCGGCCGGGCGGACGGTCGAGGCGTCCGTGTGGGAGAGCGCCTGCACGGAAGGCGGGTACGACGCGCTCGACGCTCTCGACGCCCGGTCGTTCGCGGAGGCGCGGAGCCGCGCCGCCGCCCGCCCGCAGCAGGGGCCCGCGCGCCTCACGGGCACGAAGCACCCGGACTCGACGGCGCACCGGGCGGAGCAGCTTGCGCGGGCGCTCCGCGCGGCGCCCGAGGGGACGCCCGACCGCGCGCACGAGGCGCTGACGTACCTCGAGTGGAACCCGCTCGTCGACGCGCGCGCGGAGTTCGAGGAGACGATCGCGGACCTCCTCGGGCCCTGCTCGGAGGTCCTGCTCGACTACGAGGGCCGGCAGATCAGCCCGGAGTGGGTGGACGTGCCGGAGAAGGCCGTCCTCGCGCTCCTCCGGCACGGGCTCGTCCCGGGCGAGGACCGGCACCTGCTGTTCCGCGTGCCGAACCCCTGGATCGAGCAGGACGAGGAGAAGATCTCGAAGATCCTCGCGTCCGTCGCGCGCGCGAACGTGCTCTTCCTGCTCGCGTGCGAGAAGCTCGGGATCGTCCCGGCGCGCAACGCGATCTACGAATTGAGCATCCCGCAGGTGAACGCGCGCGCCGAGATCGGCGCCGTCGTCAAGATCGGGACGCTCTACCAGCAGGCCGTGGCCGGCCTCTTCGACGGCCCGCCCGAGCGGATCGACGCGTTCCTCTCGGCCCGGATTCCGCAGGCGCGGCGCGCGGACGTCGTCGCCCGCGTGTCGCGCGTGCGCCTCGTCCCGCTCGTCGAGAACGTCGGCGCCCTCGCGCGCCTCCCGGACCTTCTCGAGGCCTACTACCAGGCGCTCGCGCGCAACCACGGCGCGAGCGACCTCCCGACGCCGCAGGGCCTCCGGACGGGCTTCGACGCGAAGGAGTCCGTCGTCCGCGTCTTCGTCGCGATGTCCGACACCGCGGAGCAGAGCGGCAAGATCGCGACGGACGCCGCGTACACGCTGACGATCGCCGCGCGCGACGAGGCCGAGCGCCGGCTCGCGGAGCGCGCCCACCGGATCGGCGAGCCCGCGCCCCGGGTGACGTTCCTGATCGGCGCGGGCCGTGCCGGGTTCCGCGGCGGCTTCGACCCGGAGCACGAGGGCGTCGTCACGCAGTTCGCGCGCGCGGACGGCGTCACGCTGCAGGGGATCCGCGCGGACTCGCCGGAGGCGACGCTCCGTCTCGCCGCGAAGTTCCGCGAGGCGGCCGCGGCGAAGCGGCCGGCGCCCGCCGTCGGAGCGGGGGAGCGCGAGTCGCTCCTCGAGCTGCTCGAGGCGGGCGTGAAGGCGCACACGGAGACGCTCCTCCGGATCGCGCCGCTCCTCGCGCCGTTCAGCGGGCTCGTCCCGCAGACGCGCGTCAGGATCCGAGCGACGGGCTCCGTGAACTACGGCCGCTCGATCCCCGTCTACCCCGAGGAGTGGGGCGGGGGCCACGGGCTGCCCGACAACCGGGACCTCCGGGACGCGTGGCCGGAGGGCGTGACGCTGCCGCGGGCGATCAACTACAACCTCGGCTGCACGACGCTCGGCCTCCCCGCCGTCACGAGCGACCTCGCGGCGCTCGACAAGCGCGCGGCGGTTCTGCTCGACCGGCAGGTGCCGGGCTACCGGGAGATCCTCGCGAGCGAGCTGCCGCACTTCGTGCGCGAGGCCGTCGCGCTCGTCTTCGGGAAGAAGTTCGCGGAGACGGCCGCGCGCCGGTGTTTGAGGGCCGCGGCGGCGGTGTGGGCGGACGTGCGCTCGCGCGCGGAGCTCGTCGAGCCGACGTGCCTCTTCGCGATGCTCTACCTGCGCTACATGGCGGACGATTCCGACAGCTGGGACGAGACGAAGGAGCACGAGAGCCTCACGACGCGCGAGGAGGAGCTCATCCGGGAGACGTCGAGCGGCGTCTTCGGCGCGCTCTGCGCGGAGAAGCCCGGCGGCCGCTGGACCATCCTCCAGACGCTCGTGGACTCCGAGGAGGCGCCGCGCCTCCTGCTCGCGCGCGAGCTCACGATCGAGGAGAAGCGCGAGTTCGTGGACCTCAGGATCGAGGGCTGGCTCCGCACGCTGCCCGACCCGCTCGCGCGGAGCCTGCGGGCCGCGTGGGCTCCGCTCCGCGAGCTGGGCAAGGACGAGCTGACGCTCCGCGCGACCGAGCAGATGGTCGCGCTGGAGCGTCTCCGCGGCAGCCGCGGGGCCTGAGGGAAGGGTTCAGGGATTCTTCGGCGGGACGCCCGGCGGGAAGCCCTCGAAGAGCTTGTCGATCGCTTTCTGCGTGATCTCGGCCCGGTCCTGCGGCGTCTCGCTGGAGCTCACGTCGCGCGAGGCGGCGCCGCGCCAGACGAGCTCCTTCTCCTTCGTGTCGACGAGATCCACGACGAGCGTGCCCACGGGGACGTCGTAGACACGGGCCGTCGTCCAGCCACCGCCGCCCCAGCCCCCGCCGTAGCCGCGCCAGCCGTAGCCGCCCCATCCCCATCCCCAGCCCGAGTTGTACGTCATGATCTGCTTGTCGTTCTTCAACTTCGTATGGAGGACGACCCACAGGTCGGGCTTCCCGTCCGCTTTGAGGTCCATTTTCGTGAGGCCCTTCGCGGCAAGCGTCTTCTCGATCGCGGCCTCGACGCGCTTCATCTGGAACTCGCCGCGCCCGTGGACGTCCTTGAAGGCGAAGGTCTTGTAGGCGCCGAAGTTCGTGGCAGGGTCGTAATCGACGGTCGTCGTTACGCTCGAACAGCCCGACCCCGCGAGGAGGGCGGCGGCAGCGGCGAGCGCGAGAACGGGAGCAGTGGGATTCCTCACGGGTGGGTCCCTCCGCCGGTTGGACGTGCAAGAGCCTTGCCGGGTTGACACGGCCTCCCGGGGGGACGGCTCAGCGGCCGGACTTGAACGTGTCGCAGGCCCCGACGGTGCCTTCCCGCAGGCCCCTCGTGAACCACTCCGTGCGCTGGGCGGCCGAGCCGTGCGTCCAGCTCTCCGGGTTCACGCGCTGCCCGGCGGCGCGCTGGAGGCGGTCGTCGCCGACGGCCGCCGCCGCGGCGAGCCCCTTCTCGACGTCGCCGTTCTCGAGAATGTTCCGCTCGGCGGTGCCGTGGCCCCAGACGCCCGCGAGACAGTCGGCCTGCAGCTCGAGGCGCACGGAGAGCGCCTTCTCCTGCGAGGGGTTCTGCTCCATGGCCTTCCGGACGCCGCCCTCGATGCCGAGCAGCGTCTGGACGTGGTGGCCGAACTCGTGCGCGATGACGTACGCCTGCGCGAAGTCGCCGGGCGCGCCGAAGCGCTGGCCGAGCTCGTCGAAGAAGCCCATGTCGAGGTAGACCTTGCGGTCGGTGGGGCAGTAGAACGGCCCCATTTGCGCCTGCGCGAAGCCGCAGCCCGAGCGCGTCGCGTCGCGGTAGAGGACGAGCTTTGCGTGCGTGTAGTTGCGCCCGAGCGACGGGAAGACCTGGTCCCACGTCTTCTGCACGTCGTTGACGACGAAGTTCACGAAGCGCGCGCGTTCGTCTTCCTTCGCCGAGGGCGGCGCCACGGGCCGCGAGTCGACGCTCGCCTGAGGAGATCCCCCGCCCTGCGGGGCGAGGAGCGCGAAGAAGTTCTGCTTGAAGATGAGCGAGAGGACGCCGAGCAGGATGATCCCGCCGCAGCCGAGGCGCATGCCGCCGCCTCCGAAGTTGAAGCCGCCGCCGCCGCCTTCGCCCCGCCGGTCCTCGATGTCCGGCCCGAGTCCGCCGCCTTGGTCGTTCCAGCGCATGGGCGCCCCCTTCGGCGGCCGAGTCTAAGCCCCCGGATCCCACGAGGGATTTCGGACTAATGCGTCTGCATCAGGTCCGTCGGCCGACCGGCTCTCGCGTCTAGGGCAAATGCGCACCCGCACACCGCTCTCTTCCCGCCCGAACCGCTCGTCCCGGGCGATCCGCCTGGGGCTCGCCGCCGCTCTCGCCCTGTCGCTCCGGGCCGCCGCCCAGACGGGGCCGGACCAGACCGGCTTCACGTCGGACTTCGAGGACGGCACGCTGAAGGGCTACGTGCTGCCGGACGGCACGACGGTGCGGAACTGGGGCCCGCGCGGCGGCGACGCGGCCGTCGCCAACTCCACGGAGCAGGCCCACGGCGGAACGCGCAGCCTCAAGACGACCGGCCGCCGCCGGCCGTATCAGGGGCCGAGCCTCAACGTCCTCGGGAAGATGACGAAGGGCTTCCGCTACCGCGTCACCGTGTGGGCGCGGCTCGTGGCGGATCCGTCCTTCCCGAGCGTGCCCATGGGCGTGACCCTGCAGCGCACGTATTCGGGCAGCACCACTTACGTGAACGTCGTGCCCCAGGCCACGGTCACGGCCGGCGCGTGGACGAAGCTGTCGGCGCTCTACACGCCCGCCGACGACGCGGACGCGCTCGCTCTTTACGTCGAGACCGGCGAGGCCGACCCGGCCCCGCCCTCGGGCAGCACGACGTACCCCTCGAAGGCTTCCTTCTACGTCGACGACGTCTCGGTGGCGTACGCTCCGGCGCTCCCGATCCAGACGTCGATCCCCTCCCTGAAGGACGTCCTTGCGGGCGAGTTCCGCTTCGGCGGAGCCGTCTCGCCCGCGCTGATCGCAGACCCTATTCACGCGTCGCTGATCCGCAAGCACCTCGGCAGCCTCACGGCCGGGAACGCCATGAAGACGGGCCCCATTCACCCGACGCTGGGGGAGGCGGACGCGAACTACGCCTTCGCGGACGCGGACGCGATCGCGAACTTCGCGCGGTCGAACGGGCTGACGCTGCGCGGCCACACGCTGCTCTGGCACGACCAGAACCCGGCGTGGCTCTTCAAGGACGCCTCGGGCGCCGACCTCGCCGCGACACCCTCGAACCGCGCGCTGATGCTCCAGCGCCTCGACGACCACATCCGGAAGGTCGTGCGCCGCTACCGGGACGTCGTGTCGACGTGGGACGTCGTGAACGAGGTGACTGACCCCGATCAGTCCGACGGCCTCCGGCGGAGCGACTGGTACCGGCTCGCGGGCCCGACCGACTTCATCGACAGGGCGTTCCAGGTCGCGTCCGCGGAGGCGCCCGGCGCAAAGCTCTGCATCAACGAGTACAGCACGACGGACGCGCGGAGGCGCCAGGCGCTCGTCGCGGTCGTGCAGGGCATGAAGGCGCGCGGCGTGCCCGTGAGCTGCGTCGGACACCAGATGCACGTGAACCTCGCCGGGCCGCCCGCCTCCGACGCTTCGGCCGCGATCCAGGCGTTCGCGGCCCTCGGCCTCGACAACCAGATCACCGAGATGGACGTCAGCGTCTACACGGACACGACGTCGAGCTACCCGGAGATCCCGCCCGAGCTCCTCTACCAGCAGGCGACGCGGTACCGGGACTTCTTCCGCGAGTACCGGCGCCTGAAGGCCTCCGTCAGCTCCGTGACGCTCTGGGGCGTCGCCGACGACAACACATGGCTGACGACCTTCCCGATCCCCCGGCTGGATCTTCCGCTCCTCTTCGACACCGAACTCCAGGCGAAGCCGGCCTACTGGGCGGTCGTCGACTCGGCGCCCGCGGGCATGTCGGCCCTCTTCCCCTCGAGCGCGCGGGCCGCCGGCGCGGGCGGCGCGTTCTACACGACCGACGTCACGGTGGCGAACACGGGAGCGTCCGACGCCACCGTCCAGCTGAAGTTCCTCGGGCACGACGCGGACGGGCGCGGCGGGCCCGAGCTTTCGTTCCCGCTCCCCGCGGGCCGGTCGACGACGTTTTCGGACGTCCTCGGGTCGGTGTTCGGAAAGACCGCCGACTTCGGCGCGATCCGCGTCACCTCCGCCTCCGCCGCGGTCCGGGCGCTCGCGCAGACCTCGACGCCCGGCTTCGGCGGCACCTTCGGCCAGAGCGTTCCGGCGGCGATGGCCGAAGACCTCGTCGGCGGCGGCGTGCCCCGGTCCGTGCTCGCCGTCCGCGAGAACGCCGCCTTCCGCACGAACCTCATCCTCGCGAACGCCGGGGAGGACGCGCTCGACGTCGACGTGACGCTCGTCGCCGACAACGGAACGTCGCTCGCTCTTCAGCGGGTGCCGGCCGCCCAGCCGACCGCGCTGGCCTCGGCGCGGTACACGCTGCCGCCGCTCGGCATGACGCAGGTCTCGCGCGTCGTCCGCGCCCTCGGCGTCTCGGGGGACGTGTCCGGCGCGCGGCTCGTCCTCTCCACGCCGACCCCGGGAAAGAGCTTCGCCGCGTACGCGAGCACGATCGACAACGTCACGAACGACCCGCGCACGCTCCTGCCGATCGGCCCGATCGCGAGCGCGCGGCCGGGCGCGGACTTCTGGATCCTGCCCTCCAGCGCGCGGGCCGCCGGCGCGGGCGGCGCGTTCTACACGACGGATCTCGCGGTCGCGTACACGGGCGACGTCTCCGCGCGGTACACGGTAAAGTTCCTCGGCAACAACAAGGACGGGCGGACGGGGGCCGAGCAGACGTTCGACCTCGCGGCCCGGCGATCCGTGGCCTACGCCGACGTCCTGGGCTCGGTGTTCGGACTCGCCTCGGACTACGGAGCGATTCGCGTCGCGTCGCAGTTTCCGGCGTCCGACAGCGCGCTCGTGGCCGTGCTCGGCCAGACGTCCACGCCCGGCTTCGGCGGCACGTTCGGGCAGAGCGTGCCGGCGGCGACGGCGGCGGACCTGATCCGGAACGGAACGGAGCGCTCGATCCTCGCGGTGCGCGAGGACGGCGCCTTCCGGACCAACCTGATCCTGACGAACGCCACCGAGGCCGCGCTGGCCGTGGACGTCAGGCTCGTGGGCGGGGACGGGGCCACGCTGGGGACGAAGACGTACGCGCTGCAGCCCCTCGGGATGACGCAGGTATCGAGGGTCGTCCGGGACGTGGGCGTCGGGACGGATGTCTCCGGGGCGCGGCTCGTGCTTTCGACGCCGACGGCGGGGGGCAGCTTCGCGGCCTACGCGTCCGCGATCGACAACGTCACGAACGACCCGAGGACACTCCTGCCGGAGGTGATTGCCGGGGGTCGGCGGGCTCGGGGGGCGGGGGGCGTTGGGTGGCGGGGGGGGGTTTCCGGGGGGGGGGGGGGGGGGGGGGGGGGGGGGGGGGGGGGGGGGGGGGGGGGGGGGGGGGTGGGGCGGGCCGGGGGGTGGGTTGGGGGGGGGGGGGGGGGGGGGGGGGGGGGGGGGGGGGGGGGGGGGGGGGGGGGTTGGGGGGGGGGGGGGGGGGGGGGGGGGGCGGCGGGGGGGGGGGGGGGGGCGGGGGGGGGGGGGGGGGGGGGGGGGGGGGGGGGGGGGGGGGGGGGTGGGGGGGGGGGGTGGGCCGGGGTTCCCCTGGGGGGGCGGCCGGGGGGGGGGGGGGGGGGGGGGGGGGGGGGGGGGGGGGGGGGGGGGGGGGGGGGGGGGCCCGGGGGGGGGGGGGGGGGGGGCCGGGCCCGCGGGGGGGGGGGGGGGGGGCGGCGGGGGGGGGGGGGGGGGGGGGGGGGGGGGGGGGGGGGGGGGGGGGGGGGGGGGGGGGGGGGGGGGGGGGGGGGGGGGGGGGGGGGGGGGGGGGGGGGGGGGGGGGGGGGGGGGGGGGGGGCGGGGGGGGGGGGGGGGGGGGGGGGGGGGGCCAACGGGTATAGACCCGGGGGGGGGGGGGGGGGGGGGCGGGCGGGGGGGGGGGGGGGGGGGGGGGGCGGGGGCGGGGGGGGGGGGGGGGGGCGGGGCGCCGGGGGGGGGGCCCGGGGGGGGGGGGGGGGGGGGGGGGGGGGGGGGGGGGGGGCTGGGGGTTCCGGCGCGGGGGGGGGGGGGGGGGGGGGGGGCGCCGGGGGGGGGGGGGGGGGGGGGGCCCGGGGGCCCGGGGGGGGGGGGGGGGGGGGGTGCCGCGGGGGGGGGGGCCGGGGGGGGGGGGGGGGGGGGGGGGGGGGGGGGGGGGGGGGGGGGGGGGGGGGGGGGGGGGGGGGGGGGGGGGGGTGGGGGGGGGGGGGGGGGGGGCCGGGGGGGGGGGGGGGGGGGGGGGGGGGGGGGGGGGGGGGGGGGGGGGGGGGGGGGGGGGGGGGGGGCCGGGGGGGGGGGGGGGGGGGGGGGGGGGGGGGGGGGGGGGGGGGGGGGGGGGGGGGGGGGGGGGGGGGGGGCGGGGTTGGGGGGGGGGGGGGGGGGGCGCCCGGGGGGGGGGGGGGGGGGGGGGGCGGGGGGGGGGTTGGGGCGGGGGGGGTTGGGGGGGGGGGGGGGGGGGGGGGCCGGGCGGGGGGGGGGGGGGGGGGGGGGGGGGGGGGGTTGGGGGGGGGGGGGGGGGGGGGGGGGGGGGGGGGGGGGGGGGGGGGGGGGGGGGGGGGGGGGGGGGGGGGGGGGGGGGGGGGGGGGGCCCCCGGGGGGGGGGGGGGGGGGGGGGGGGGGGGGGGGGGGGGGGGGGGGGGGGGGGGGGGGGGGGGGGGGGGGAAGGGGGGGGGGGGGGGGGGGGGGGGGGGGGGGGGGGGGGGGGGGGGGGGGGGGGGGGGGGGGGGGGGGGGGGGGGGGGGCCGGGGGGGGGGGGGGGGGGGGGGGGGGGGGGGGCCCCGGCCGGGCGGGGGGGGGGGGGGGGGGGGGGGGGGGGGGGGGGGGGGGGGCGGCGGGGGGGGGGGGGGGGGGGGGGGGGGGGGGGGGGGCCGGGGGGGGGGGGGGGGGGGGGGGGGCCCCCGGGGGGGGGGGGGGGGCGGGGGGGGGGGCCCCCCCGGGGGGGGGCCGGGGGGGGGGGCCCCGGGGGGGGGCCCCCGGGGGGGGGGGGGCGGGGGGGGGGGGGGGGGGGGGGGGGGGGGGGGGGCGGGGGGGGGGGGGGGGGGGGGGGGGGGGGGGGGGCCCCGGGGGGGGGGGGGGGGGGGGGGGGGGGGGGGGGGGGGGGGGGGGGGGGGGGGGGGGGGGGGGGGGGGGGGGGGGGGGGGGGGGGGGGGGGGGGGGTGCGGGGGGGGGGGGGGGGGGGGGGGGAGCGGGGGGGGGGGGGGGGGGGGGGGGGGGCCGGGGGGGGGGGGGGGGGGGGGGGGGGGGGGGGGGGGGGGGGGGGGGGGGGGGGGGGGGGGGGGCCGGGGGGGGGGGGGGGGGGGGCGGGGGGGGGGGGGGGGGGGGGGGGGGGGGCCGGGGGGGGGGGGGGGGGGGGGGGGGGGGGGGGGGGGGGGGGGGGGGGCTCGGGGGGGGGGGGGGGGGGGGGGGGGGGGGTGGGGGGGGGGGCGGGGGGGGGGGGGGGGGGGGGGGGGGGGGGGGGGGGGGGGGGGGGGGGGGGGGGGGGGGGGGGGGGGGGGGGGGGGGGGGGCGGGGGGGGGGGGGGGGGGGGGGGGGGGGGGGGGGGGGGGGGGGGCCCCGGGGGGGGGGGGGGGGGGGGGGGGGGGCCGCGGGGGGGGGGGGGGGGGGGGGGGGGGGGGGGGGGGGGGGGGGGGGGGGGGGGGGGGGGGGGGGGGGGGGGGGGGGGGGGGGGGGGGGGGGGGGGGGGGGGGGGGGGGGGGGGGGGGGGGGGGGGGGGCGGGGGGGGGGGGGGGGGGGGGGGGGGGGGGGGGGGGGGGGGGCGGGGGGGGGGGGGGGGGGGGGGGCGGGGGGGGGGGGGGGGGGGGGGGGGGGGGGGGGGGGGGGGGGGGGGGCGGGGGGGGGGGGCCCCCCCCGGGGGGGGCGCCTGGGGGGGGGGGGGGGGGGGGGGGGGTTGGGGGGGGGGGGGGGGGCGGGGGCGGGGGGGGCCCGCCCCGGGCCGGCGTCCGGACTCAGCGGCGGTAGGCCGAATCGTGATCGGGATGCAGCGAGATGAAGCGGAGGAAATCGCCTTCCCGGAAGGCGAACGCGCGGACCTTCTGGCTCAGGCGGAGCGAATGGACGCCCGCGCCGTTCGGAGCCTTCAGATGCCGGATCTCTTCCCAGCGGAAGCCGGTATGCCGATAGACCGCGCTCCAGTCCAGCTCGCGGAGACGGAGCAAGGACGCGACGACCTGCTTCAGTTCCTGCGTCTCGAGGCGAAAGAAGACGTCCTGAAACTCGGGACTGTTGAGGTCGAGCCGGACCCGTTTAGCGGCGGCGGCCACGCGAACGGGCCTTTCCTTTCACGGCGCGCGTCAGGAGACCGTCGACGTCGGTCTGCTCCGGCGTCGTCGCGGCGGCCCAGGTGAGGCCGCGCGCGATCCGCGAGCGGTCGGGCTCCTGCAGTGTCCAGAGCTGACTCTCGGGCACCACCGCCACGGCCGTGAGGACGATGACCCCTTCTCCGCGGTGCTCGACCCTGAGGGCCCTGCCCGCGTAGCTCTTCCCGAGCGAAATCTGGCCGCTTTTCCCGACGACCTTGATGTCCGAACCGCTGACCTGAGGCATGCGCTGTTCTCCTGCCGTCATGCTATCATGCCGTCGTGCCGCCGGCCGTTCGCGGCGGAGCCCACGGCGTGGGGCCGCCGGAAGCGGCGCGTGCTAGCGTTTCGCTCTCATGGCGCCCTTTCCCGACACGCGCGGGTCCCTCGTCGCCGCGGTCACGGGCGGCGACGCCGCCGCGCGCTCGCGCGCGCTCGAGACGCTCGCGGAGGCGTACTGGAAGCCGGTCTACACGTACGTGCGGCTGAAGGCCGGACTCTCGCACGAGGAAGCCGCCGACCTCACGCAGGAGCTCTTCACGAAGCTCGTCGAAAAGGAATGGCTGTCCCGCTTCGACCCGTCGAAGGCGCGCCTGAGGACGTATCTGCGCGTCCTCGTCGACGGATTGGTTGCGAACGAATGGAAGGCCCGGACCCGCCTCAAGCGCGGCGGAGAGATGAAGTTTGTTTCGTTCGACGTCGACGCCGTTCGGCGCGAGGTCGAGGAACGTCCGGGCGCTTGCGACCTTTCGCCGGAAGACTTCTTCGAAAGGGAGTGGGCGAGGAGCGTCTTTTCGGTGGCGGTCGAGCGTTTCCGGGCCCTGTGCGCCTCGAATGGGCACTCGATTCGATTCGCGCTCTTCACAGCCTACGACCTCGAAGGGGACGCGGCCGCGGCGCGGCCGCGGTACGAGGACCTCGCGCTCCGCTTCGGGACGACCGCCGTCGACGTCACGAACCAGCTCGCGGCGGCCCGGCGCGACTTCCGCCGCATCGTCCTCGACGTCCTTCGGGAGCTGACGGTCTCCGACGCGGAGTTCCGTACCGAGGCGCGCGCGCTTCTCGGAGTGGAGCCGCCCCCGTGACGCTCCCCGATTCGGCCGTCGCGCGGCTGCGGGAGGCGGTGCGCTCGCCGGATCTCTCCGGCACGCGCTACCGGCTGGCCGGGACGGTCGGGACCGGTGGCATGGGCGCGGTCTTCGAGGTGGAGGACGAAATCCTCGGCCGGCGCCTCGCGCTCAAAGTCGTGGACGTGTCCCTCGAAGGCGAGGGGCCCGCTGAGGCGCTGATGGCCGAAGCCCGGGTGCTCGCCCGGCTCGAACACCCCGGCCTCGTCCCCGTGCACGACGCGGGCCTGTTGCCCGACGGGCGCGCGTTCTACGCGATGAAGCTCGTCCGGGGCGAAGGCCTCGCCGCGGCCGCCGCGCGAACCGGGACGCTGCCGGAGCGGCTGCGGCTCTTCCTGAGGGTGTGCGAGCCCGTCGCGTTTGCGAACGCGGCCGGTGTCGTCCACCGGGATCTCAAGCCCTCCAACGTCATGGTGGGCCCGTTCGGCGAGGTGCTCGTGCTCGACTGGGGGCTCGCCCGCGCGGCGGCGTCCGTGACGGCGGACGCATCCGGCACGCCCGGGTTCATGGCGCCGGAGCAGGCCGCGGGCGGTCCCGTCGACGTGCGCGCGGACGTCTACGGGCTGGGCGCGGTCCTTGACGCGTTGCTTCGGGTGGCGCCGGCGCAGGATCCGCCCAAAGCCCTCGCGGCGATCGTGGCGCGGGCGACGGCGCAGGATCGCGGCGAGAGGTATCCCGACGTTTCCGCGCTCGCAGCCGACGTCGCGAGGTTCCTCGACGGGGAGCGCGTCGAGGCCCACGCCGAAGGGCCCGCCGAGCGGGCGCTCCGGATCCTGAAGCGTCACCGGGTCGCGGTCGGGCTCGTCGCGGTCTATCTCATCACGCGCGGGCTCTTTATCCTGCTGCGACGTTAAAGGAATTCCCCGGCGCGTTGAATGGATCCTCAGGAGGACACGATGAACAAGGTTCTGCTCGGATTGCTCGTTGGGGCGGCGCTGGGGGCCGTCGACGGACTCACGGCGTGGTTCACGCCGGAGGTGAGATCGCAGATCGTAGGCATCGTGGCGGGGTCGACGTTCAAGGGCCTCGTGGCGGGCGTCCTGATCGGCGTCTTCGCGCGGAAGGTCCGGTCCGTGCCCGCCACGCTCGTCTTCGGGACCGCGCTTGGTCTCATCTTCGCGTTCCTCGTCGCGAACATGCAGGGCAAGTACTACTTCGAGATCATGCTGCCCGGCGCGATCGTCGGCCTGCTGACCGGCTACGCGACGCAGCGCTACGGGCGGAAGCCGGAGGCCACGACCGCGTAGACTCACCCGAAGCACGTTGTTGACTCCCGGCACCCGTCTCGGCTCCTACGAAGTCCTCTCGCCGCTCGGCGCGGGCGGGATGGGGGAGGTTTACCGCGCGAAGGACCTTCGGCTCGCGAGGGAAGTCGCAATAAAGGTACTGCCGGAGGATTTCTTAGAAGGTGAAGAGAGAAAGCTGCGGTTCGAAAGGGAGGCCCGGGCGCTCGCCGCGCTGAATCACCCAAATATCGCGGCGGTCCATTCATTCGAAGAAAGCGGCGGACGCCACATCCTGGTCATGGAGCTGATCGAGGGAGCGACGCTGCGCGCGAAGCTCGCCGAGGGTCCGCTGCCGACGAAGAAGATCCTCTCGATTGCCTCGCAGGTGGCCGAAGGGCTCGCGAAGGCCCACGCGGCGGGAATCGTGCATCGGGATCTCAAGCCCGAGAACCTGATGGTCACGCCCGACGGCCTCGTGAAGATCCTGGACTTCGGCCTCGCCAAGCTCTCGGGTCCGCCCGAGGCGTCCGGCGAGGCGTCGGTCGCGCCGACCGTGTCGGGAGGCACGGAACCGGGAATGATCATGGGCACGGTGGCGTACATGTCGCCCGAGCAGGCCGTCGGCAGGCCGGTGGATTTCCGGTCGGACCAGTTCTCGCTCGGAGCGGTGATCTACGAAATGGTCGCGGGACGCCGCCCGTTCGAGCGCCCGACGCGTCCGGAGACGCTGACCGCGATCCTCCGGGAGGAGCCCGAGCCCCTGTCGTCGACGGCCCTCGCGACGCCGGCGCCGCTGCGGTGGATCGTGGAGCGCTGCCTCGCGAAGGATCCCGACGACCGCTACGCCTCGACGAGGGATCTCGCTCGCGATCTTTCGCAGACGGCGGCGCGGCTCTCTTCGATGTCTGAACCGGGTCCGGCGGCGGCGGGGACCGCGCCGCGCCGGGGCGCAGGCGCGCGCTCTCTCCTCGTCCTCCTCGGCGCCGTCCTCGGTCTCCTCACCGCCTTCGCGGTGGTGAGGGTCCGGGGGCTCTCGCGACCCGAGACCTCGCCGCGGCTCACGCGCGCCACGCTCTCGCCCGGACTCCAGCAGCAGCCCGCCTTTTCGCCCGACGGGAAATTCCTCGCCTACGTCACGGACGAGCGCGGGAGCCTCGACGTCGTGGTCGAGCCGCGCGGTGGCGGGGCGCCCATCCGCGTCGCCGCGACGGATGCCGACGAGACGCACCCGGCCTGGTCCCCCGACGGGACGAAGATCGCCTTCTGCTCCGCCCGCGACCACGGCGGGCGGCTCGGCGTCGTCCTCGGGCAGACGGAGCTCACGGAGCTCGTGGACGGGCGCGCCGGAGACCTCTTCATCGCGCCCGCTCTCGGCGGGGCGGCCGTCAAGCTCGTGGACGACGGCTACTACCCGGCCTGGTCGCCGGACGGGAAGCGCGTCGTCTTCCAGTCGAACCGCGGTGGGAAATGGGACCTCTGGACGATCTCCGCCGAGGGCGGGCCGCCCGCCCGGCTCACCGACGACGCCGACTTCAACTACCAGCCGAGCTGGTCTCCCGACGGAAAGTGGATCGCTTACGCATCGCGCGCCGCGGGAGGCGTCTTCAGTCTGCGCGCCGTCGCCGCGGCGGGCGGCGCGCCGGCGGAGCTGACGCGCGGGAAGGCGCTCGTCCTCCACCCTTCGTGGTCGCCCGAAGGTCGCTCCCTCGTTTACTCGGCCTTCGACAACGTCACGAACCTTTGGGAGCTGCCGGTCTCGAACGGCAAGGTGGCCGGCGCGCCCCGCCGCGTCACGCTCGGCCCGGGACAGGACGTGGACGCCACGGTGAGCCGCGACGGCAAATCCATCGCGTTCGCGACGACAAGGACCAACGGCGACATCTGGGAGCTGTCACTTCCCTCGGGGGCGCTCCGGCAGGTCACGTCCGAGACCACGCTCGAGCAGTATCCGGCGCTCTCGCCCGACGGCAAGACGCTGCTGGCCGAGTCGGACCGCACGGGCCGGATCGCCCTCTGGACGCTCGACCCTTCCGGCAGGTTCCGCGAGCAGGTCTCGGCGATCGACCAGAACGGCGGACAGTGGTCCGCGGACGGCCGTCAGGTGGCGTACGTCCTCCGGGGGACGATCCACCTCCACACGCTCGGGAACGTCGGCGGGACTGACACCGGCATCCGGTCTTCGGGCGCGGGCGAGTTTTCCCCGGACGGGACGACCCTCGCGTTCGCGGTGCCGGGCGAGCCGCTCTCCCTTTACACGGTCGCCACGAAGGCGGTTCGCCGCCTCGGGGCGGTCCCGGGCGCCCGGAACGTCGGGGACGCCTCCTGGTCGCCGGACGGACGGGCTCTCGCGGCGCACGTCCAGAAAGATGCGACGCGCGAGCTGTGGATCCTCCCCGCGGACGGGAGCGCGCCGAGGCGGCTCACGGACGGTGCGTTCGAGGACTCGCACGCCCGCTGGTCACCCGCGAACCCCGACGAGATCCTGTTCCTGCGTGACCACCGCCGGATCTGCGTGATTTCCGTGGCGACCGGCCGCGTCCGCGAGCTGCCCGTCAAGCAGGACGGCACGTTCTTCCTCGACTACCCTTCTTTCACGCGCGACGGGAAGAAGGTCTTCTTCAGCATCCACAAGAAGGCCGGGAACATCTACGTGATCGAACGGTGAAGAAGTGGTGGAGCTGAACGGGATCGAACGCGCCCGCCTGCCTGGCGCGCACGCTCCCTGGGGGGGCGAGGCGGGGGCCGGACGGGTGGGAGGTGAGAGAATGAAATGGTGGAGCTGAACGGGATCGAACCGTCGACCTCCTGAATGCCATTCAGGCGCTCTCCCAACTGAGCTACAGCCCCACCCGGGTCGGAGAGACCGGGGAAAGTAGCATCACCCCCGCTCCCGGTCAAACGAGGGGATTCCGGGCTTCGACGCGTGGGGGGCTGGTCCGCCTCAGGCGGTCGAGCTCGTCGAGAGTCCCGACGCCGCCTCGAGGACGCGCTCCCGCGCCCGCTCGATGAGCGGCCCCGGCGTCCGCCGGAGGTTTCGCGCGAGACCGGTGACCTTCAGGACGAGGATCGCCCATTTGTTCGGATCCCAGTGGTACCAGCGGAGGCCGTTGCGGAAGTCGGACGGAAACGTGTGGTGAAAGTTGTGGAACCCTTCGCCGTGCGTGAAGAACGCGAGGAACCAGTTGTCGCGCGCCGAGACCTCGGTCGAGTACGGCCGCTTGCCCCAAACGTGCGCCGCGGAGTTGATGAGGAACGTCGTGTGGTGGACGAGGACGATCCTCAGGAACCCGCCCCAGAGGAGGCCCCCCAGCGGCCGCCCGAAGAACGCGCCGATGAGCGTCGGCAGGCCGAGGCCGACGCCGATCCCGAGGAAGCGGGACCAGCGGTGCTGCCACATGACGCGCGGGTTCTTCAGGAGGTCGGGCACGTTTTCGAAGCTCGCGTCCGGGGGCTGCTTGTAGAACACCCAGAAGACGTGCGCCCAGAGGAACCCGCGGTTCACCGAGTACGGGTCGCGGTCCGTGTCCGTGTAGCGGTGGTGATCGCGGTGGTCGCGCGCCCAGCGCAGCGCGGAGTTCTGGAGCGCGAGCGCCCCGAAGAAGAGGAGGACGGACTCGGCCGCGGGGTGGCAGTCGTATGTGCGGTGCGCGAAGCAGCGGTGGTAGCCGGAGCCGATCCCGATCCCGATCGCCATGAAGAGCGCGAGCGCGAGAACCGGCTCCCACCAAACGATTCCGTGCGTGGCGGCGTACCAGGCCGTGCCGCCGAAGCCGACCACGGGCGTGAGGCAGAGAAAGAGGATGTTTACCCAGTCCGGCGAGGGTTTACGCATAGGAGATGGAGTTTACGCGCTCTTCTGCGACGGCGTCTCGGGCGCCGGGACGGACCCTGGCGGATCATGGGCGCGTGGACCGTGCCGCCGCCCCATCTCTCGCCCGCCGCGTCGCCGAGGCCGGCGGAGCCGTTCCGTTCGAGAGGTGGATGGATCTCGCGCTGCACGACGCGGAGCTCGGGTACTACGCGCGCAATATCCGGGACGTCGGCCGGCGCGGCGACTTCGCGACGGCCTCGACGTTGCACCCCGCGCTCGGCGAGGCGGTGGCCGCGTGGGCGGCCGGGCGGCGGCGCGCGCTCGGCGGCCCGTTCGCGCGCTGGGATCTCGTCGAACTGGGCCCCGGCTCGGGCGCGCTCGCCGAGGCGGTCCTCGCGTCGCTGCCGCTGCTCGCCCGGCGGACGGTCAAGCTACACCTCGTCGAGACCTCGCCGGTACTTGCGGAGGCGCAGCGTGCGCGCCTTGGGGCGCGCGCGACGTGGCACGGGACGATGGAGGACGCGCTCGCCGCCTGCGGCGGCCGGGCGGTCGTCTACGCCTCGGAGCTGCTCGACGCTTTTCCCGTGCGGGTCCTGAGGCGGTCGGGCAGCGGGTGGCAGGCGCTCTGGATCTCTTTGAAAGGGGATCAGTGGCGGGAGGTATGGCGGCCTGCGCCGAGTGACGGCCCCGGAGGCGCGGCGCCCGGCGCCTTCAGCGCTCTTTCTCGGACGTGGCCCGAGGGGCAGCGCGTCGAAATCGCACCGTCCGTCCGCTCCCTCTTCCTTTCAAAGAAGTCTTTCTCTTCTCTTCTGTCCGGTTCTGTCCTCCTCCTCGACTACGGCGACACGATCGAGACGCTCTACGACCGGAGGCCTCTTGGTACGGTGCGCGGTTACGCGCACCACCAGCGCCTGGAGGGGGAGGAGCTCTACCGCTGGGGCGGGAAGGCGGACGTGACGGCTGATGTGAACTTCACGGACATTGCCGCGTGGGCCTCCGAGGCGGGGTTCGACGTCTCGCCGCTCGAGACGCAAGGCGCGTTCCTCGCCCGGCACGTCCCCGATGCCGTGGCGCGCGCGGCGCGCGAGCCCGCCCTCGCGTTCCTCCTCGACCCGCGCGGCGCGGGGACGGGCTTCAAGGCGCTGGAGCTGGGGAGACGCTAGGGAAGGTATTCCTTCGGGATCTTCACGGCCTCGGACTCGGCTTCCCAGAAGATCGTCACGACCCACCAGCGCGTCCCGTCGAAGAGCAGCTGGAACGAGTTGATGCCGCGGACGAACGGCGCCGCGTCCGTTTGGGTCGTGCCGCGCCTCGTAGGTCGAGAAGACTTGCACGATGTGTCCGAATCTCTCGACGCGGCGCGCGACCTCCTTTTCGAAGAACGCCGTCGTCTCGAAGACCGGCTCCGAGCGCCGGATGTAGCCGTCCGGGTCATAGACGCGCGGGCCGAAGTCGCCCGCCGGGCGCGGCCCGGTCGGGATCAACCGCGCGCCGTCCGCGAAGAGAGAGCGGAAGCGCTCCCAGTCCCGTTTTTGTCCGGCCGGCCCGGAGATCACGTCGTACACGGCCGCGACGAGCGCCTCCGGTGAGGAGACGTCGGCGGGCCGGCCGGGCCGCGCCGCCCGCATCGGGATCGCGCCCGCGGCCGCCGCGAACGCGACGAGGGCGGCGTTCACCTCGGCCGGTCTCTCGAGCATGACGAAATGTCCAGTACCGGCGATCTCGACGATCGTGGCGTCCGGGTTCAGCGTCTTCACGTAGGCGAAGTAATCCGCATTCCACATCGGGCTCTTCGCGACGAGGACGAGGAGCGGCACCTTGATCGGATCGTCCGTCCAGACCGCGAGGTCGAACATCCCCTTCATCGCGCTCGCGGCGACGGGCTGCGTGAATCCGGCCGCCATCTTCCGGACGTCGGCCTTGACGGAGTCCGGCGTCGCCGGCGTGAACGTGGACTCGAAAAACCCGCTCATCGCCTTCTCGAAGTCCGGTCCCGAGAAGCGCGCGACGAACGCGTCGACCTGCGCAGGGTCCTTGAAATACGACCGCAGCGCCCCGTCCACGGCGGCGATTCCGAGCGTCTTCGCGGGGTACCTGCGCCAGAACTGCCGCGCCACGGGCGTCCCCATGCTGTGGCCGACGAGAAGCGCGCGCTCCACGCCGGCATCGCGCATGACGGCGTCGACGGACGCGGCGAACCGATCCATCGTGTAGTCGACGTTGGGCCGGTCGCTCCTTCCGTGGCCGGGCAGGTCCACGAACAGCATCCGTGCCTTGCCGTCGAAGGCGCTCGCCTGCGCGCGCCACGACGTCATGTCGCACGCGAGGCCGTGGATGAAGACGACGGCCGTCTTCGCCGCGGGGTCGTCTAGGCTCTTGTAGTGGACCTTGACGCCCTCGGACGTCGCGAACCGCGACGGCGCGGCGTCGAGGGGATCGGGGAGGGGAGACGAGAGGAGATTCTCGGAAAGAAAGAGAGCAAGGGCCGCGGCGGCGCCTCGCGAAAGGGCTGGTCGAGTGGGGAATGCCATGTCCACCTTCCCGTGGGAACGATTTGGAGCTTGCCCATTGTCTCGCGCCAGCGGGTCCATACGGGGTACGACGTCCTTTGCGAGTCTGAGCATCACGGCGAACCGGCCACCCTTCTGAGCCAGTTCAGGACCGTCGTCGCCACGAGTTCCGGAAGTCCTTCTCCGCCCCCAGGAAGCGGCGCCGAGAGGCCGTGGTCCATTCCGGGTACCGTCAGGAGCTGCGCGGCGCCGGGCGTGTTCCGGTTCACCATCGCCACGACCCTTTCGTGATCGCTCCGGCTCATCACGAGGTCGGCTTCTCCGAAGACGGCGAGCGTGGGCCGATCGACCTTCTCCCACGCCGCGCTCACGTTCGTCGCCTGGAGCTGCTGAAGGAATCGGATCGGCCGCCCGTACTGATGCGCCGGCGCATCCTCCCAGACGAGCCCGAGCGCCGGCTTCCTCCGGATCGCCTCCGCAGGCGTCAGGCCGCCCTCCAGCACGAGACCGTAGAGCTCGGCGAGACGGCGCATGCGGGTCGACACGTCGCCCGCGGAGAGGCCTGCGGCTTCCAGCCGCCGCCTCTCGAACTCGAGGAGCCGCTCGAGCCACGTCCGCACCCAGCTGTTCAGGAACAGGTACCCCCGCGTCTCCTCGCGCGGCGCGACGAGGGGGAGCAGGCCGCCGGCGAAGCTCTGGCCCATCGCGACGATCCGCGCCGGATCCACCCAGCGGTGCTTCTTCAGCGCGTCGAACGCAGACCGGTTCCCGGCGAGCTCCGTGTCGAGATCGGTCTCGCTGCACACGCCCTCGCTGTCCCCAACGCCCGGCTTCTCGACCCTCATGAGGACGAGCCCCGACTCCGATGCGATGCGATAGAGGAGTGTCTCGATCCCGCCGCGCGCTCCCGGCGCCGCCTCGACCGAATCGCAGCTGAGCCAGGGGATGAAGAACACCGCCGGCAGCCGCTTCGCGACCGCGCGCGGCCGCGAGACGATGACACGCTGCCGCGCACCGGAGCGCGGGTTTCGGATTTCCTCGTACGAGAACTCGACGCCCGGCATGTCGTCGAGGGGCATCGCATCGAAGACGACCCGTACGGCGAAGGGCTCTTCCCCGCGGACGATCCGGAGCGTTGCCGGCTCCCCGGACCGGAGCGCCGCCAGGCCCGCGTCCGCGTCGAGCCCCGTGGCGAACGTCCGCTCGCCGATGCCGACGAGTCGATCGCCGGCCCGCAGGCCCGCACGCTCGGCCGCCGCCCCGGGCGCAACCCGGACGACCTGGAGCCCTTTGCCGGGCGTGAGGTTCCCGGCCGCGAACCCGAGGTCGGCACGGCGTCGAAGCGACTCCGCTCCGTTCGCCAGGGCCTTGCTCTTCGCCCTCGCGCCGCCGGGACAACGGACCGCGACGAACGCGGCAACGAGCGCTGCGAAGAAGGCCGCCGTCACGCCCACGCGGCGTCGTTTGGTCGATTCCATCGATGTTCTCCCGCAGCCGGTCCTGTTCGGCTGCTCTGCCGTTCTCGTGCTTCGCAACCTAGGGCGCAAGGGCCTGCCCGGGCCTGGCGAAAACCCGCGAATTGCCGGTTTGGTGGTACGGGCGGCGGGATTTGCGCCCAAACTCGCCTCGACATACATCGTATAACGAGGTATCGTGTCGTCGTATGGTTGGTTCCGGGATTCCATCGGCGAAGGCGCTCGACCCGCTCGACAAGTGGGAAGTCCAGATCCGGAAAGGCTGTCTCGAGCTGGCGATCCTGGCCGCCCTGTGGTCCGGGAAACGCTACGGACTGGACATCCTGCGGCACCTGGCCGACGTCGCGGACCTCGACGTCCCGGAGGGGACCGTCTATCCGCTGCTGAGCCGGCTGAAGACGGAGGGCTACCTCGAGTCGGAATGGGTAGAGGCCGAGGCCGGCCATCCGCGGAAGTACTACCGGCTCACCGTCGGCGGCCGCCGCCGGGCCGCGCAGATGGCACGGTTCTGGTCGAGGTTCTCCTCGAATCTCGACGGGCTGATCGAGCCGCTTCGAAAAGGGGAACGCTGATGCCGGACGACCACGCCCCGCAACACCGCCTCGACGGGTACCTCCACGATGTCCGGAGAGCGCTCCGAGGGCTTCCCGAAGAGCACGTCTCCGACATCGTGAACGAGCTGCGGAGCCACGTTCTCGACAAGGCGACCGTCGGCGGAGGTCTGACCTCCGACGCGGTCGAATCGGCCCTCGCCGGGCTGGGCGGCCCCGAGGAGCTGGCTCGCCAGTACCGGACGAACCACGTGCTCCTGCGGGCGCAGTCGGCCCGCTCCCCGCTGACGATCCTCCGCGGTCTCCTCCGGGCGGCGAGCATCAGCCTCGCGGGCGTTTTCGTACTCGCCGGTTCCGCCGTGGGCTTCGCTCTCTGTGCCGCGATTGTTCTGTGCGCGGCGCTCAAGGTGTTACACCCCGACACTGCCGGCCTCTGGATTGGCCCGGAAGGAGACCTGAGCCTTCGGCTGGGATTCGGCGCCTCTCCGTCTGGAGGCCGGGAGCTCCTGGGCTGGTGGATCGTACCGATTGGCTTCGCCCTGGGACTCGGGCTCTATCTGCTCACGATGCGTTTCGGCCGATGGGGCGTTCGCCAGCTGCGGCGCGAGGGTCCGGCAGGAGAAGCCTGACATGAAATTCACCGACTCTCGCGCTCTGAGCGCTCTCGAGCTCCTGCTGGGCACGGGCATCGTGATCGGGCATAACGTGTTTCGGGTCCTGCCCAACGAAGTGCCCATCCTCGCCGTGCTGGGCCTGATCTCGTTCCGGGTGCGCAGCGGCGGCTGGGCCGCGCTGCCGTTTCGCCGCCCGAAGTCGTGGTGGCGCATCGTCGCGGTCGCGGTCGCGGCGGCGGCGCTCAGGATCGTCCTGGGCGGATTCGTCGAGACGCTCGCCTCGAAGGTGTGGCCTCCGATCGTGGCGCCCGCGGGAAGCGAAGCCATGGCCGGCGACCTCAAGACCGCGCTCCTGTGGCTCGGGCTCGTCTGGACGTGGGCGGCGTTCGGCGAAGAGTTCGGATATCGGGGCTACCTGCTCACACGCGCGGCCGATATCGGGAAGGGATCCGCGGCCGCGTATCTGGCCGGGATGGTCTTCGTAGCCGTTCTTTTCGGTTTCGGTCACTTCTACAAAGGCCCCGCCGGCATCGTCGACTCGGGTGTTGCAGGGCTCATGTTCGGAGCCGCGTACCTGATCTCTGGTCGAAACCTGTGGGCGAGCGTCCTCGCCCACGGCTTCGTGGACACCTACGGGGTCACGGCGCTGTACTTCGGCTGGGCGACGTGAGGCTCCTCGGCCGTTAACCAAGACCGTCCTCCCGGCGTTTCTCGCCGTGAAGGCCCGGAACCCGTCGATCCCGGCGCCTCGGAGGATTCATGAAGCTCTCGACCGCGCTTTCATCCGCCGCCGTTCTCGTCTTCCAGTCCGTCTGCGTCGCCCAGGGGCCCACGCTGGATCAGGCCCGGCAGCAGGCCGTGATCGATAAGACGATCGAGCTCGTCGTCGCCAACTACGTCTACCCCGAGAGGGCGAAGGCGGTCGAGGCCGCCCTTCGGGCGAACGCGAAGGCCGGCACGTATAGCGCCAAGGTGAAGCCGGACGACTTCCTCGACGCCCTGAACCAGGACATGCAGGCGGCTGCCAGGGACAAGCACCTCAGGGTCCTCAACAACCCGCGGATCGTCGCGCAACTAAGGAACGAGGCCGCCGGAGCGAAAGACGTTTCTCCGGAGTTCCTCAGGATGCTCCGGGAGAACAACTTCAGGCTCAGGAAGGCCGAGTCCCTCGACGGCAACGTCGGGTACTTCAAGTTCGACAACTTCGTCGAATTGCGGTTCGTCAGGGACGCCTTCGTCGGAGCGATGAACTTCCTGCACAGCTCCTCGGCGCTCGTTCTCGACCTCACGGACAACGGCGGCGGAGCGTCGGAGACGTCCGACTTCCTCCTGAGCTACTTCCTTCCGGAGGGCACGCGGATCGGCGAATCGTGGAGCCGGACGACGAATCAGACGACGGTCTCGACCGTGACACGCTCTCCCGACGTGAAGCAGATGCTCGAGACCCCTATTTACGTGCTCGTCAGCGAGCGGACGGCGTCGGCCGCGGAAGCGGTGGCGTACACACTCCAGCAGGCGAAGCGCGCCGTGATCGTCGGCTCGCGAACGAAGGGGCTGGCGAACCCCGGCCAGCACTTCGTCATCGACGACCGGCTGTTCGTGATGGTTCCGACGATCCTCAACAGGAACGCCGTGAGCGGGACGAACTGGGAGGGCGCGGGAATCGCTCCCGACATCGCCGTCGCACCCGACAGGGCCCTCGCGAACGCCATGGCGAGCGCGTTGAAGACCCTCTCGGAACGGAAAACCGACAAGAAGGAGAAGCAGCGCCTGCTCTTCATGGCCCAGGACTACGCGTCGATGATTTCTCCCCAGTCGCCTCCGGCCGGGTTCGTCGAAGCGTGCATCGGGGAATACGAGGGCAATCAGAGATTCGTGATGAAGGACGGGTCGCTCCACTTCCTGAAGGGCGAGATCGACAGGAAAATGAACTACATGAGCGATCACACGTTCACCGTGGAAGGACGAAGGGACTACAGGATCAGATTCCCGTTCGAGGCAGGGCGGGTGGCGCGGTGCGAAGTCCTGTGGTTCGACGACACCTCCGACACGTACAAGAGATCGAAGTAGAGAAGGCGGAAGGAGAACTCCCGATGGCACCCTACGAGGAAACGCTGTTCATCCTGGCCGTCCTCGCCTTCGGCGCTTTCGTCGCGTGGCTGACGGCGCGCTTCGCTCTCGAGCGGGCCCGCGAGCGAGAACGCCGCGGCCGGTTCGTCGAGGCCCAGATCGAGAAGTTCGCCGAGGCCCGGGACTTCGTCGAGTTCGCCCGGAGCGAGGCGGGGCTCGCCTGGCTGAGGGCCGACTCCGGCGAATCGCGCGTGAGGCGGGGACTGCTCGTCCTGACCCTGGCCGGGATCCTCTCCATCGCGCTCGGCGCCGCACTGTTCGTCAATTCCGCGCGCCTCTCGGGCGCCGTCGACCCGAACGACGCTCGCGCTCTCGCCAACGCGGCCTGGTGGGGAACGATCCTCATCGCCCTCGGCGCCGGTTCGCTGGCCGCCTCCGCCCTGATGGCGCGAATCGGGAGGGCCTGGGGGCTGCTTCCCACGGCCGGTCCGAGGGAGCGCGAAACGAGCGGGGAATGACCCTCGACCCCGGTTTCGACGAGTTCTACCGCGAGATGCATCCGCGGCTCTGGGCCTTCCTCGTGCGGACGACCCGCGAGGCGGCTCTTGCCGACGAGATCGCCCAGGAGTCGTTCGTCCGCCTGCTCGCGAGCCGCGGCGCGGCGCTCCCAGCGGGCGAGCGCCGCGCCTACCTGTTCCGGATCGCCGTGAACCTGGTCCGCGACTCGGGCCGCCGCCGGGTACGCGAGAGGACGATGCCTCTCGCCGAGGCGCCGGAGCCGGCGGCCCCCGAGCCGGAGGAGCCGATGGGCCGACACGCCGCAACGGCCCTCGCCGCCCTCGGCGAGCGGGAGCGAGAGCTGATCTGGCTCGCCCACGTCGAAGAGTGGAAGCACAAGGAGATCGCCGGACTCCTCGGCATCGCGGCCGGCAGCGTGCGGGTGCTCCTCCACCGGGCCCGCCGCCACTTCAAAGAGCAACTGGAAAAGGAGGAAGCCCGATGAGCGAGACGAGCGACCCCGTCGAAGCGTCCCTCGCGTCCCTGGCCCGGAGCACGTTCGCTGCCGCGCCGCGCCCCGTCCCGTTCGCCGTCGTCCGGATCCTGGCCGAGCGGCGCCGCGCGGAGCTCCGCTCGCGCCGTCTCCTCGCGTTCGTCGCGCTTGCGAGCGCCGCTCCGATGCTGATCGTCATCGTGGCCTGGGTCGCCCGTCCGGTGGCCGCGGACGGCTACCTGCTCGCGGCCATCGTGCTCGCCCTCGCGCTCGCTCCGGCCATCGACGGGATTGCGCGGATCGCGGGCATGAAGGCACCGGCCCGGGTGTGAGCCCGGGAGCGAACGGGATGAAGGCGTATCTGCCCCTCCTGTTCACACGTGCTGATCGACGAGGATCGGGTTTCCATCAGGGTCCACGGCGACGAAGCTGGCCGGGCCCGCCGTGCTCTCGTCGGCCTCCTGTTGAAACGGCACGCCTTGCGCCTTCAGCTGGCGCTGTAGCTCGCGGACGTCGGTGAAGGAAGCGAGCCTCCGGGCGCTCTGGTCCCAACCCGGGTTGAAAGTGAGAATGTTCTTCTCGAACATTCCCTGGAAGAGCCCGATCACGTGATCTCGGTTCTTCAAGATCAGCCAGTTCTGCGTGGCATCTCCGGCGAAGACCTTGAATCCGAACTTCTCGTAGAAAATTCTCGAGACATCGAGGTTCTTGACGGCCAGGCTGATCGAAAACGCACCAAGTTCCATGCCTTACTCCTTTCCCTGGTTCTGGGCCGACGGTTTCTTCATCCGATGAGGCCCTCGGCGAGGCCCTTGAGGACCGCGCGCGTGCGGTCTCTCACGCCGAGCTTGAGGAGCACGCTCGAGACGTGGTTCTTCACCGTGCCCTCGGACAGTCCCATCGCCGAGGCGATCTCGCGGTTGCTGTAGCCTCCGGCCATGAGCCTCAGCGCCTCGCGTTCGCGCGCGGTCAAGGCCTCCGGCGTCTCGAATCCGTCCGTGTGCGCCGGGAACCTTTCGAGGCTCGCCGTTGCCTGGCGAGTGACGGCGGGCTGGAGAAACGTCTCGCCGCGCGCCAGCCGCCGGATCGCGTCCGTCAGCTGCTCGAAGGTCACGTCCTTGAGGAGATACCCACGCGCCCCGGCGCGCACCGCCTCGAGGAGAAGCGCGTCGTCGTCGAACGTCGTCAGGACGAGCGTGGGCGGGAGGAAACCCGCCGTGGAGAGACCTCGAAGAACGTCGAGTCCGCTCTTCCCGGGGAGCCGCATGTCCAGGAGGACGACGTCGGGCCGGACCGCCGGAATGAGCTCCAGTGCTTCGTCGCTGGTCGCGGCCTCCCCGACGACCTCCGCCTCACCCGTGAGCTCCAGCAGGCTGCGCAGCCCCTGTCGGACGAGGGTCTGATCCTCGACGAGGACGACCCGGATCATGAGCCGCCTCCCGGACCGCACGGGATGCGGATCGCGACCCGGAATCCCCGACCGGGAGACGTCTCGACGTCAAAGGAACCGTGCGCCTCGGAAATACGCTCCGCGAGCCCGGCGAGGCCGCGGCCACCCTCGATCCGGCTGGCGCCGGCGCCGTCGTCTCGCGCGAGAACCTCCAGTCCCTCCGGGGTGCGGGTGACGGCGATCCAGAGGTTCTCGGCGCCGGAGTGCTTCACGGCGTTCGTGACGATCTCCTGAACCGAGCGCAGGAGCGTCGTCGTGGCGGCGGGGTCTGCGGCAAGCCCCTCCTCGGGGAGATCGAGGTGGATTCGCGGCCGCGGGATGTCGGAGGCGAGGAGTTGGAGCGCGTCTCCGAGGTTCACGCGGTCGTCCTCGCGGAACCGGCCGACGACCGTTCGCACGTCTGCCAGAAGGATCCGCGCGACCGACCGCGCCTTCTCGACGGGTTCTCGCGCCTTGCCTTCCGCGACCTGCCCGGCGACCTCGAGTTGAAGACTCAGGGCGGCGAGGTGATGGCCGAGCGCGTCGTGGAGGTCCCGCGAGATTCGAAGCCGTTCGGCAGCGCGGCTGCTCTCCTGAAGGAGCTTCTGGGCCGCCACGAGCTCCGCGTTGAGCCGGGTGAGGTCGCTTCGCTGTCGGGCCTCACGCTCTGCGATCGACACCGTGTAGAACGCGAACAACTGGAAGGCCAGGAACGCCGCGAGCACGGCCCCGCCGTTCAGGGCCCCGGACTTCGCCACGAGGATGACGGCATAGACGACGTTCTGACCCGCGCACCACAGCAACGCGGCGCGCGGCGAGAGGCAGAACGGCAGCTGAGCCGTTACGACGACGAGAAGGATTCCGGCCACTGCCGAGTCGACGAGGAAGACGAAGAGAAGCGCGGCCGCGGTCTGGACGGCGAGCAGCGCGACGCTCGCTCCCCGGCTGTGGCGCGCTCCGCGGCCGGCCGTCGCCGCGAAGAACGCGGCGCCGAATGCGAGAAGAACCGCCGAGCCGAGGAGGAGGAGCGTGGCCGAGCCCTCCGCGGGCGGGCCGACGAGGAGGCGGATCAGTGGAAGGCCAGCTGCGCCCCAGCCGAGGAGGCCGGCGATCCGGAGAGTCGTGAGAGAAGTCGGAGCGTCGGGCATGTCGCTCGGGACCCAGTGTAGCGGCGCGATCGGCCGGCGTCCCGTGCCGGAAGTCATGCCGTCCGGGATGACGACCGGCACAGGGAAAGCCGGCGCCGCCGCCCCAAATTGACCTCATGAACAGGCGGACGTTTCTCGAACTTCTGGGGGCCGGCGGCGCAGCGGCTCTCGTGACCGCTCCGGGGGGTGGCTGCGCGGCGAGGCCTCTCGAGGCGCTTCGGCCGTGGGAGGGGCCGCCCGGTTCCCCCGGCGACGGCGACCCGAGGCTGCGCCTCGCGGCGTGGGCCCTTCTCGCGCCGAACGCGCACAACAAGCAGCCCTGGCTCGTCGACCTTCGGGGCGACGGCATCGACCTCTACGTCGATCCGCGCCGACTTCTTCCGGAGACCGACCCCGTGAGCCGGCAGATCATGATCAGCCAGGGCACTTTCCTCGAGCTGCTCTCGATCGCGGCCGCGCACGAGGGCCTTCTCGCCCGGATCGAGTTGTTTCCCTCGGGCATCGAACCGGCCGGAGACGTGGGGCAGCGGCCGGTCGCCCACGTCACGCTCACCCCGCAACGGGATCTCCGGAAAGACGAGCTCTTCCCGTTCATCCGGCAACGCCACACGAATCGGCGCCCCTACGCGGACCCGGCGCCCACGGATCCGGAAGTCGCCGTTCTGGCCGCCTCGGCCGAAGGCGCGGGGATCCGCTTTCGGTGTCTGCGCGGAACCGCGACGCTCTCCCGCGCGGCGGCCCTCATGACGGAGGCGATGCGGATCGAGACGGCGACAAAACGGATGCACGCCGAGACGGTGGCGATGCTCCGCTTCGACGACGCGGAGGCCGAGCGGCTCCGGGACGGAATCACGCTGCAGAACCTCGGCCTGACGGGCCTTCGCCTCTTCGTGGCGCGTTCCTTCGTGAGCCGGGAGCGGGCGTTCAGCCCGGATTTTCTGAAAAGGACCGTGGACGCGACGAGAACGCAGGCCTTCAGCGCGCCGGCGCTCGGGCTTCTCTCGACGACCGACAGATCCCGGGCGGACGAAGTGAACGTCGGGCGGGCGTTCGCGCGCCTCCACCTGACCGCCACGAAGCTCGGGCTCTCCCTCCACCCCATGAGCCAGGTGCTCGAGATCGAATCCGAGCGGACGCGGTTCGTCGCCGAAGTCCTCGGGTCGCCGGCGGAGGAGCCTCAGATGCTGTTCCGGCTGGGCCGTTCCGCCCCGACGCCTCATTCCCCGCGCCGCGACGTGTCGGCGCTCGTCCAACGCGCGGCCGGGTGAAGCGGACGGCACCCGTGAGCCCTAGACGACCCGTCGTCGCAGCCGCACCGA
>JADJVE010000004.1:300000-399644 GCA_016716715.1 Acidobacteriota bacterium
GGTTGGCCGCCTGCCTCACGGGCGGCGGCGTCCGCGCCTCGCGGCCGATGTCCATCAGGTCGCGCCATGTGAGGTCGTCGAGGGCGTGGAGGGCGTCGTGCCGCGGCGTCTGCGGGTGCCCCGCGACGAGCCTTCTCACGCCGCGCGACGCCATGAGGACGCGCGAGGCGACGATCTCGACGATCATCGCCTCGGAGGCGTGCGGGTGACGGAGCGCCTGCAGCGCGTCCCGCTCGGTCAGGCGGGCGAGGTGGCCCGCCACGAGCTCCACGAGCCCCGTCCGGTCCGCCCGGGAAATCCGCGCGGAAAGGGGCTCGTCCATGGGCGAACTTTACGGCTTCGCGGCTGCCCCGGCGAGAGCCCGGACGAGGTCCGTGGCGGCGGCCACGGGGTCCCGGCCGGCCCGGACCGCCGTCTCCATCGCGGCGACGACGGCGCTCCCGACGACGACGCCGTCCGCGAGTGCGGCGACCGCCCGGACCTGTTCCGGCGTCGAGATGCCGAACCCGACGGCAACAGGAAGGCGCGGCACCGCGCGGCGCACGCGCCCGACCAGAGCCGCGAGGTCCTCGGGGAGAGCCGCGCGCGCGCCCGTGATCCCGCTCCGCGACACGAGGTACACGAAGCCGCGGGAGAGCGAGGCCGCGCGGCGCAGGCGATCGTCGGGAGAGGTCGGCGCGAGGAGGTAGACCGGGTCGAGGCGGGCGCTCTTCAGGATCGACGCGAAGGCGCGTCCCTCCTCGGGCGGGAGGTCCGTCACGAGGACGCCGTCCGCCCCGGCCTCGCGCGCGCGGTGCGCGAAGTCCGCCTCTCCCATCGCCAGAATCGGGTTCGCGTAGGAGAACACGACGACCGGTGTCGCGAAGCCTCCGGCCCTGGCGGCCGCGAGGAGATCGAGGACCTGCGCGAGCGTCACACCCGCGGCGAGCGCACGCTCGGAGGCCCGCTGGATCGTCGGTCCGTCCGCGAGCGGATCGCTGAACGGGATGCCGAGCTCGATCACGTCGGCTCCGGCCGTCGCGAGCGCCGGGAGCAGGCGGCATGTCGTCGCAAGGTCGGGATCGCCGGCTTCGACGAAGACGACGAGAGCGGCCCGGCCCGCGCTCTTCGCGCGCGCGAACGCGCGGGCGAGGCGCGTCACAGGGAGACCCCCTCGAGTTTCGCCACCGAGACGACGTCCTTGTCCCCGCGCCCGGAGAGGTTCACGACGATGTTCTTTCCGGGGCGGCGCGGCGCCTCGGCGATGGCCCACGCGACGGCGTGCGCCGTCTCGAGCGCGGGGATGATCCCCTCGGTCTCCGCGAGGCGGTGAAAGGCGGCGAGGGCCTCCGCGTCCGACACCGAGACGTAGCGCGTGCGCCCCAGCTCGGCGAGGCGCGCGTGCTCGGGGCCGACCGCGGGGTAGTCGAGACCGGCCGACACGGAGTGCGTCGGCAGGACCTGCCCCGCGGCGTCCTGCAGGATGAGCGTCCGCGTGCCGTGCAGGACGCCGACGGAGCCGGGGCCGAAGCGCGCCGCATGCTCGCCCGGGGCGAGACTCCTCCCACCGGCCTCGACGCCGACCATCTCGACGCCGGCATCCGGGAGAAACTCGCGGAAGAGACCGATCGCGTTCGACCCGCCCCCCACGCACGCGACGAGGAGGTCCGGCAGCCGGCCGAAAGCCCTCTGGCACTGAACTCTCGCCTCCTTGCCGATGACGGAATGGAAGTCGCGCACCATCGTCGGGAACGGGTGCGGTCCGAGGACCGAGCCGAGGATGTAGTGCGTCGTCGCCGTCGTCGCGACCCAGTCCCGCATCGCCTCGTTGATCGCGTCCTTCAGGGTGCGCGAGCCGCCCATAACCGGCACGACGGTCGCGCCGAGGAGCTTCATCCGGTAGACGTTGAGGGCCTGCCGCTCCACGTCGACGGCGCCCATGTAGACGACGCACTCGAGGCCGAAGAGAGCGCAGGCGGTCGCCGTCGCGACCCCGTGCTGCCCCGCTCCCGTCTCGGCGATGACGCGCGTCTTGCCCATGCGCTTCGTAAGGAGCGCCTGCCCGATCGCGTTGTTGATCTTGTGGGCGCCCGTGTGGAGGAGGTCCTCCCGCTTCAGCCAGAGCCGCGCGCCGCCGAGGGCGTCCGACAGGCGCCGCGCCTCGGTGAGCGGCGTGGGCCGCCCGACGTACGTCTTCAGGAGGCCCTCGAGCTCGGCCCGAAACACGGGATCGCGCTTCGCGTCCTTGTAGGCCTTCGCGAGCTCGTCGAGCGGCGCCATGAGAGTCTCGGGCACGAAGCGCCCGCCGAACGCGCCAAAGCGCCCGTAGGCGTCGGCCTCCGGCGGGCGGAACGGAATGTCAGGCACGGCGCACCTCCCGGACGAACGCGGCGATCTTCGAAGGGTCCTTCACTCCCGGCGACGCCTCGACGCCGGACGCGACGTCCACGACGTCCGGGCGGACGCGGCGCACCGCCTCGGCGACGTTACCGGGATTCAAACCACCCGCCAGCACGAGCGGGCGCGTTCGGTCGACGCCATCGAGCATTCTCCAGTCGAACGTACGTCCCGTGCCGCCGCTCACCCCGGCCACGGACGTGTCGAAGTGCAGTGCGGCGCCTGCGCGATTTCCCACGGCGGCGAGATCATCGCGTCCGACGCGGACGGTGTTCCAGAGGGGAATGTCTGAAGAGAAAGATTTCTTAGAAGGTGAAGAGAGCAGAACGGGCATTTGAATCGCGTCGGGGCGCACGACGGAGACGATGCGCGCGATTTCGGCGTCCGTCGTATCGTCGTCGAAGACCGCCACGACGCCTTTGACGGCCCCCGCTCGCCGCGCCTCGCCCTCCCCCTTCCCCCGCATTCGCAGAGATCTTCCTCTCTCTGCCGTCAAGCAGCGCGGAGACCTCGGCGCGAAGATGAGGCCGATCCAGTCGACGCCGTTCTCGATGCACGTGTCGACGTCCTCTTCGCGCGTGACGCCGCAGACCTTCACCTCGGCCGTGTTCTCCCCGCGCAGCTCTCGAAGCGTGCGGGCGGGGTCCGTCGACCGCAGGAGCGTCTCGCCGACGAGGAACGCGCCGTAGCCGGCCGTGTGGAGCGCCTCGACGTCGGCGCGCGACTTGATTCCGCTCTCGGCGACGCGCGTCGCACCGGTCGGAAGGAGGCCGCCGAGGCGCGCCATGCCGGGAAGGTCCACCGCGAACGTCGCGAGGTCCCGCGAGTTGACGCCGACGATTTCCGCCCCGATCGCGGCGGCGCGCCGCACCTCGGCCTCGTCGTGAGCCTCCACGAGGACCGCGAGGCCGCGCGCCCTCGCAGCGGCGTGCAGGCGCGCGAGGTCGGCGTCGCCGAGAGCGGCGACGATCAGGAGCACCGCGTCCGCGCCGAGCGCGCCCGCGAAGTCGAGCTGCGCTTCGTCGACGACGAAGTCCTTCATGAGGACTGGCAGGCCCGATGCCGCCTTCGCGCGCGGCAGCCACGTCGGATCGCCACCGAAGAAGTCCTGCTCGATCACGACGGACAGCGCGGCGGCTCCTCCGCGCCGGTATGCGCGGGCAATCTCCTCCACGCGCGCGCCCGCGTCCGGGAGGATCACGCCCGCGCTCGGGGAGCGGTGCTTGAATTCAGAGAGAAGGGAAAGAGAAGAAGAAGAAGATCTCTTAGAAGGTGAAGAAAGGGAGGCTGCGAAGCGCAACCCATCCGGCCGCGCGCCGGGAGACGGCATTTGGCCGGGAGCGAATTCACCCGCAGCAATGCGCCGACGCTTCGCCGCGATGATGTCCGCAAGAATTGAACCCGCCAAGCCTTTTCCCTCTTCTCTTCTCTTAACCTTCTAAGAAAATCTTCCTCTTATCCCCGTCTTCAGGCGCCGATTCCCCGCGAAACGTCCATCAGGGTGACGAGAGCGCGCTGGGCCGCTCCGGAGTCGATCGCCGCAGCCGCCATGCTCGCGCCCTCGACGTAGTCCCGCGCCGCGCCCGCCACGGCGAGCGCCGCCGCGGCGTTCATGACCACCGTGTCGCGGCAGGGACCCCTCTCGCCGTCGAGGATCCGGCGCAGGAGGTCCGCGTTCTCGGCCGAATCGCCGCCCCGGAGGTCCGCGGCGGCGCATTCGTCCACGCCGAAGTCCCGGGCCCTCAGGCCGAAGCGCCGGACTCCGCCCGCGGTCACCTCGGCGACGTTCGTGACGCCGAACGGCATCAGCTCGTCGCCGCCGGACTCGTGCGAGAAGACGAGCGCCCGCTCCGTGCCGAGCGCGAGGAGAGCGCCCGCGACGACCGGCACGCGCTCGGGCCGGTCGACGCCCACGATCTGCCGGCGCACGTCGACCGGGTTCGAGAGCGGCCCGGCGAGATTGAAGACCGTCCGGACGCCCAGCTCCCGGCGCAGCGGCGCCAGCTTCTTCATGACCGGGTGGTAGAGCGGCGCGAAGAGAAACGTGATGTTCGCGCTGCCCAGCGCCGCGGCGGCGCGTTCCGGCGTCATCTCGAGGACGACGCCGAGGGCCGCGAGCACGTCCGCCGACCCGCACTTCGACGAGACGGCCCGGTTCCCGTGCTTGGCGACGGGCGTTCCCGCCCCCGCGACGACGAACGCGGCGGCCGTCGACACGTTGAACATCCCGTGCCCGTCGCCGCCGGTCCCGCAGACGTCGATCGCGCGCGCCGCGAGCAGCTCGGGCACCGGGAGCCGCGTCGCGCGGCTCCTGAGGACGTCGACGGCTCCCGCGAGGGCTTCGATCGTCTCGCCGGCGGCCGCGAGCGACGCGAGAAACCCTCCCGCGACCGCGGGCGGGACCTCGTCGTCGAGGAGCGACGTCACGGCGCGCCGCGCGTCCTCGCGCGAGAGCTTCCCTCCGCGCGCGACCTCGCGCAGAGCGTGGTGGACGGGCGTCACGACAGCCGTCCGGCCACGAAGTTCTTCAAGAGCTTCTCCCCCTCGGTCGTCAGGATCGACTCCGGGTGGAACTGGACTCCCACGAGCGGCCGCGTCCTGTGCGCGAGGCCCATGACGATCCCGTCGGCCGTCCTCGCCGTCACGCGCAGCGCCTCCGGCACGGAATCGGCCTCCACCGCGAGCGAGTGGTAGCGCGTCGCCGTGAACGGGTTCGAGACACCCTCGAAAAGCCCCCGGCCGTCGTGCGCGATCTCGGACGTCTTTCCGTGCATGAGGGTCGGCGCCCGCGACACACGGCCGCCGAAGACGGCGCCGAGCGCCTGGTGTCCGAGGCAGACACCGAGCAGAGGGATGTCCGTGTTCCGTTCGATGAGCGCGCAGGACACGCCCGCGTCCTCGGGCCGGCCCGGGCCCGGCGACACGACGAGGCGGTCGGGCCGCCGCGCGAAGATCTCGTCGACGGTCAGGGCGTCGTTCCGCACGACGACGACGTCGGGGTCCAGCGTCGCGAGGATCTGCACGAGGTTGAAGGTGAACGAGTCGTAGTTGTCGACGACGAGGATCACGGGAACTCCCCCGCCCGCGCGACGGCCCGCATGAGCGCGCGCGCCTTGTTCTCGCACTCGAGCGCTTCGGACTCGGGGACCGAATCCGCGACGATGCCGGCGCCCGCCTGCACGTGGAGCATCCCGTTCGCGACGACCGCCGTGCGGATGGCGATGGCGACGTCCAGGTTGCCGGCGAAGTCGAGGTAGCCGACGGCACCGCCGTAGGCCCCGCGGCGGACGGGTTCGAGGTCCTCGATGATCTCCATGGCCCGGATCTTCGGCGCGCCCGTGAGCGTGCCGGCCGGGAACGTCGCCGCGAGGGCGTCCACGGCGTGGCGGCCGGGCGCGAGCGTCCCGACGACGCGCGAGGCGATGTGCATGACGTGCGAGTAGCGCTCGACCGCGAAGAAGTCCTTCACGCGCACCGAGCCCGGGACCGAGACGCGGCCGAGGTCGTTGCGTCCGAGGTCCACGAGCATCACGTGCTCGGCCCTTTCCTTGGCGTCGGCCAGGAGATCCTTCTCGAGCGCGAGGTCCTCCTCGCGCGTGGCGCCGCGGGGGCGCGTGCCCGCGAGGGGAATCGTCTCGACGGCCGCGCCGCCCGGGGCCGCCGCGACACGCACGAGCCGCTCGGGCGAGGCTCCGAAGATCGTGCCGTGCGGCGTCCGCAGAAAGTACTGGTACGGAGACGGGCTGATCGAGCGCAGCGCGCGGTACACGGCGAAGGCATCGCCGTCGAACGGCGCGGACCAGCGGCGCGAGAGCACGACCTGAAAGACGTCGCCCGCGCGGATGTGCTCCTTGGCCTTCTCCACAGCCGCAACGTACGAAGAGACCGGAAGAGTTTCTTTGAAAGTGAGAGAAGGCGAGGCGGCGGGCCGCGGCGGCGCGCTGCTTGCGAAGGCCCTGCTTTCGAGCTTTCTCAACCTTTCAAAGGCTCTCTTCTCTTCTTCCTCCCCCTCCCCCGCGTGCGTCACGAAGAGCAGGCGGTGGCGGGCGTGGTCGAACGCGATGACGGAGTCGAAGATCCCGAACCAGGCGTCCGGGAGGCCGATCGGATCCGGGTTCTTCTCCGGCAGGCGCTCGAGCCGCCGCACGGCGTCGTAACCCGCGTAGCCCACCGCGCCGCCCGTGAACGGCGGCAGGTCGTCGCCTTCCCCGAGCTCGGCGGTTGGGAGCGTCTTGAGGAGCTGGAAGGCGTCGCCCGCCAGGCCCGAGATCTCCCCGGACGGCGCGGCGCCGAGGAACGACCAGCGCGCGACGCGGTCGCCGCCCTCGACCGACTCGAGGAGGAAGCAGGGCCCGTCCCCCGCGAGCAGCGCCTTCATGAGAGCCACGGGAGTCGTGAGGTCCGCCGGGCGCTCCACGACGACGGGGCGAAGGAGCCCCGGGGTCAAGAGGGGCTCCGGCGAGGCGCTCCGCGGCGCTTTTCGAGGACCGCGGCGACGTCCTTCGGCGCAAGACCCCGCGCGGTCAGAAGGACCGCAAGGTGATAAAGGAGGTCCGCGGCCTCGTTCGCGAGCGCCTCGTCGGAGCCGCCGACGGCGGCGAGCGCCGTCTCGACGGCCTCTTCGCCGACCTTCTGCGCGATGCGGGCGGCTCCGGAGTCGAGGAGGCGGTTCGTGTACGAGCCCGCTTCCGGGCGGTCCCGGCGGTCGGCGATCGTGGCGAAGAGCCCGGTCAGGTCGAGCCGGCCCGCGTCGCCGGCGGCGGGCGCGAGAGAGTCCACGCGCGTGAAGCACGTCCGGGCCCCGGTGTGGCACGCGGGTCCGACCGGTCTCACGTCGTAGAGCACGGTGTCGCGGTCGCAGTCGAACGAGATCGCGACGACTTCCTGCACGTTTCCCGACGTCTCGCCCTTCTTCCAGAGCGCCTGCCGGGACCGGCTGTAGAAGTGCGAGAGGCCGGTCTCCCGGGTCCTCTCGAGCGCCTGCGCGTTCGCCCAGGCGAGCGTGAGGACGTCGCCCGTCTCGACGTCGCGCACGACGACGGGGACGAGACCGTTCGCGTCGTACCGGGGCTGGAGGGGCGTCGCACGCGGCGGGACGGGCCGTACCGCGAGACCCGCGCGCTTCATCGCGGCCTTGACCTCGACGATGGAGAAGACGCGGTCGTGGAAGACGGACGCCGCGAGCACCGCGTCGGCCCCTCCGATGAGGACGGCGCGCGCGAAGTCGTCGAGGTCGCCCGCGCCGCCCGAGGCGACGACGGGCACGTCCACGACGCCGCGCACGGCGCGGAGCATCTCGAGGTCGAAACCCTCCTTCGTCCCGTCCGCGTCGACCGACGTGAGCAGGATCTCCCCGGCCCCGGCGGCCGCTGCCTCCGCCGCCCAGCCCGTCACGGTCCGCTCCGTGACCTTGCGGCCTCCGTGCGTCGTGACCATCATCTGCATGCGGCCCTCGGCGTCTCGGACTCGCTTGCCGTCGATCGCGAGCACCACGCATTGCCGGCCGAACTGCGTGGAGAGCCGCGTGAGGAGAGACGGGTCGTTCACCGCGGCCGTGTTGACGGTCACGCGGTCCGCCCCCTCTCGCAGGAGCGCGTCGGCGTCCTCGACCGACCGCACGCCCCCGCCGACCGTGAACGGGATCGAGAGGACGTTCGCGACCCGGCGGACGAGCCCGAGGAGCGTGCCTCGCCCCTCGACGGGCGCCGCGATGTCGAGGAACGCGACCTCGTCCGCACCCTCGTGCTCGTAGCGGATGGCGGCCTCGACCGGGTCGCCGGCGTCCCTCAGCTGCTCGAAGGCCACGCCCTTGACGACGCGCCCGCCCGAAATGTCGAGGCACGGGATCACGCGCACGGCGAGCGTCATGCGGTCACCTCGTCGCGCGCGGACTTGAGCGCGGCGACCGTCGTCGCACCTGCGTGAAGCGCGCGACCGAAGATCGCGCCGCGGAGGCCGCCCGAAATAGCCGCGTCGACGGGCCCGAGATCCTCCGGGCCGCGCATTCCGCCCGAGGCGAGGATCTCGCCGGGGAACACGGCGCGCACGGCGGCCAGCAGCGAGAGATTCGGCCCCAGCATCGCGCCGTCGCGGGCAACGTCCGTCACGAGCAGCGCGGCGACGCCGAGGCCGGCAAGCTCCCGCGCGACCGAAACGGCGTCGCCCGCCCCGGCGTCCTCCGTCCATCCACGCACCGTGGGTCGCCCGTCCTTGCAGTCGAGGGCGACGACGATCCGGGACACAAGAGGGAAAGGAGAGGAAGAGGAAGATTTTCTTAGAAGGTGAATGAACGCGGGGCGGTCGAGGAACGGCAGTGACCCCACGACCGCCCGGGCCCCACTCACCCTTTCCAAGAAATCTTCAACGGCCTGTCCGCTGCGCATCCCCCCACCGACCTGGACGGGAATCCGAATTACTCGAAGAATCTTCTGAATCTCTTCCGAATTCGTCCCTTTGCCGAACGCCGCATCAAGGTCGACGACGTGAAGGCCGTCGGCCCCCTCGCGCTCGAACGTCTTGGCGACTTCCAGGGGGTCGGTGTCGAATGTCGTCGCCGTGTCCCATTCGCCGCGCAGCAGGCGCACGACGCGGCCGCCCCTGAGGTCGATCGAGGGCCAGAGGGCGAGGCGGCCCGCGCTCGCGCCGCTCACGCCGCGTCCTCCTCGAGGAAGTTGGAGAGGAGGAGCCGGCCCGTCTCCGAGGATTTCTCGGGGTGGAACTGGCAGCCCCACACGTTCGCCTTCTGGACGATCGCCGGGAAGCCGCCGCCGTAGTCGCAGGTCGCCCCGACGTCCGCGGGTGCGACTCCCTCGGGCCGGAAGGAATGGACGAAGTACACGTAGCTGCCGTCCTCGAGCCGTTTCACGAGGCCGTCGTCGCGCGTCGGACGCAGCTGGTTCCAGCCGACGTGCGGACTGCGCGTCCCGCCCGGAAACGGCGCGACGCGGCCGCCCACCAGGCCAAGGCCCTTGTTGCGGCCGTGCTCGAGGCTCTCCTCGAACAGGAGCTGGAACCCGAGGCAGAGGCCGAGCAGGCGTCCGCCGCGGTTCACGGCGGCGTGCACGGCGGCCTCGAGGCCCGTCTCCAGAAGGCGCTGCATCGCGGGCGCAAACGCGGCGACGCCCGGCAGGACGAGGCGCGACGCCGCGGCGACGCGGTCGAGGTCCGACGTGAAGTCCACATCCGCGCCGAGGCGCAGGAACGCGCGCGTCACGGACGCGACGTTTCCGACCCCATAGTCGACGAGAGTGACGCGCGGGACGTTCATGCGGTCAGCGTTCCCTTCGTCGAGAGGACCTCGGTCCCGGTCACGGCGCAAGCCTGCCGCAGCGCGCGCGCGGCGGACTTGAAGACGGCCTCGGCGGCGTGGTGCCCGTTCCTCGCCCGGATCACGTCCACGTGGAGGTTGAACTTGCCCCGGAACGCGGCGGATTTCCAGAACTCCTCGACGAGCGCGAACGGGAAGTCCTTCGTGACGAGGAGGAGCTCCTTGTCGACGGGCGAGTCGAAGACGATGTACGGGCGCCCCGAGAGGTCCACGACGGAGCGCGCGAGCGCCTCGTCGAGCGGGACGTACGAGGCCCCGAAGCGCTCGAGGCCCGCGCGCGTCCCGAGGGCCTGGTCGAGCGCCTCCCCGAACGCGAGGCCGACGTCCTCGACCGTGTGATGCGCGTCGATGTGCACGTCTCCGTCCGCCTTGACCGCGAGGTCGACGCGGGCGTGCTTCGCGATCGTCTCGAGCATGTGCGACAGAAACCCGACGGGCGTCGCGATTTCGGCGCGGCCCGTCCCGTCGAGGTCGAGAGAGAGAGACACGGACGTCTCCTTCGTCTTGCGGTCCACGCGTCCCGTCCGTCTCATGAGACCTCCTGAAGAGCGCCGAGAAAGAGATCGTTCTCCGCGGGTGAACCGATCGTGACACGCAGGCGCCCCTCGGCCGCGGCCGTCATGTCGCGGACGAGCACGCCCCTTTCCAGAAGCGCCCGGCGCACGCGGGCGGCGTCGCCCCCGCACGGCTTCACGAACAGGAAGTTCGCGGACGAGGAGGCGACGGCGTGTCCGGCCCGCCGCAGGGCCCCCGCCACCCGCTCCCTCTCCGCGACGACGCTCGTGACACGAGCCCTCGCGCCTTCGGGCCGCGCGAGGAGCGCGAGCGCGAGCTCCTCCGCCGCGAGGTCGACGTTGAACGGCAGCACGGCCTTGTCGATCTCCCGGGCGAGGTCGCGCGGCGCCACGGCGTAGCCGATGCGGAAGCCCGCGGCCGCGTACGCCTTCGAGAGCGTGCGGAAGACGACCAGGTTCGGGCGCACGCCGACGAGGCCCATGAGGTCGTCCTCGGGCCCGGCGAACTCCACGTAGGCCTGGTCGAGCAGGACGACGGGCGCCACGTCGAGGAGCCTCTCGACGAACGCCCGGCTCGAAACGCCGCCCGTGGGGTTGTTCGGCGAGCAGAGGAGCGGCACGCCCTTTTCCGCAGCCGCCAGATAGCCCGCCTCGTCGACGAGAAAGTCGGGGCCCTCGCGGGGCACCGCGACGACCCTTGCAGAGCCGATCGCCGCGATCTGCCCGTAAAGCGAGAACGTGGGAGTCGCGAGGACGAGCGAGCCCCCGCCGGCGAAGACGGAAACGGCCGCGAGGATCGTCTCGCCCGACCCGTTCCCGACCACGATCTCGTCCGGGCTCCGGCCGATCGACGCCGCGATCGCCTTCTTCAGGCGCGGCGCGCCGAACTCCGGGTAGTGGCCCCAGCGGCGCGCCCTCAGCCGGTCGAGCACCTCGGCGCGGATCTCCTCGGGAACGTCGTCGGGCGACTCGTTGAAGTCCAGCTTGGCGCGGATCTCGAACGGCTCCTCGACGCCCGGCGTGTAGGCCTGCAGCGCGCGGATCTCGGGACGGATCGGGATCGCCTTTGTCATCGCACCCTCCGACCCAGCGCGGCCGAGTGGGCGACGAGGCCCTCGAAGCGCGCGAGGACGGCGGCGGGTCGCGAGAGAGAGCGCGCCGCCACGGCAGGCGCCGAGACGGACCGGCCCCAGCGGAAGAAGTCGCGCGTCGACAGCCCCGAGTATCCGCGCGCGGCGCCGCCCGTCGGAAGGACGTGGTTCGGCCCGGCGACGTAGTCGCCGAGCGCGGTCGGCGTCGCGGAGCCGATGAAGAGCGCGCCCGCCGTGGGAAGAAGAGAAGAGGCGAACCGTTCTGCTCCCCTGCCCATGACCTGCACGTGCTCGGCGGCCACGGCGGCGCAGGCCGAGGCGGCGCGGGAGATTTCCTTGAAAATGAAGATCCGCCCGCCGCGGCGGAGGGCCGCTCTCATCACCTTCGAAGAAATCTTCTCATCGAATGCCTTCAGCTGCGCGGCGACCTCTCCCGAAACGGCGGCGGCGAGACGGCTCGAGTTCGTGAAGAGAAGGCACTTCGCGTCCGGGTCGTGCTCGGCCTGAGCAAGGAGGTCCGCCGCGACGAGCACGGGGTCCGCGTCGGCCGACGCGAGGATCGCGACCTCGGAAGGCCCGGCCGGGAGGTCCACCGCGACGAGGCCCGAGACGAGGTGCTTGGCGGCCGCGACCCAGCGATTGCCGGGGCCGACGATCTTCGCGACCTTCGCGACGGAGACGAGCCCGGCGACGCCGTGCGCCCCTCCCGCAAGGAGAACGGAGTCGACGCCGAGTTCGCGCACCGCCCAGCGCAGCTCCAGGCTGAGGGCCCACGCGCGCGGAGGCGTCGCGACCACGATGCGCGGGACCCCCGCGACCTGCGCGGGCACGACGCCCATCAGGAGCGACGAGGGGTAAAACGCGCGGCCGCCCGGGACGTAGACCCCGACGGAGTCGAGCGGCACGGGCCGCTCGACGAAGGAGACGCCGAGTCGGTCCGTGAACGCGAAGCCCGAGGGCACCTGTTTGCGGTGGTACGCCTCGATGCGCCGCCGCGCCGCGCGGAACGCGCGGCGGAATTCGGAAGACACTTCTGCTTCGGACCCTCTCCTGCGAGCGGACTTCGCCTCTGAGTCGAGCGAGAAGAAGATTTTCTTAGAAGGTGAAGAGGGCACGCCGGCCTGGTCGAAGCGTTTCACGTACTCCCGGAGCGCCGGCTCCCCCTTTCCAAGAACTCTTTCGACGATGGGCAGGACCTGCTTCAGCGTGGCGAAGTCGGGCACGGCGCGGCGCGAGGCGAGGAGGGCACCCAGCTCTCTTTTTCCGCCCGTCGTGTTCGTGTCCACGATCTTCATCACGGCGCGCCCGCCTTCTCGCGCAGCCGGCCGAGGAATGCCGCGATCTCGCCTCGGCGCGAGACGAGCGCGGCGCGGCCGAGGATGACCGTCGCACGGCTCGTCTCGATCGTCTCGATCTCGGCGAGGCCGTTGGCCGCGATCGTCGAGCCCGTCTCGATCAGGTCCACGACGACGTCCGTCAGGCGCAGGGCCGCCGCGAGCTCGACCGAGCCCGCGAGCGGGACGATCTCGTGCGCGATCTTTCGCGCGTCGAAGTACCGCGCCGCGAGGCGCCGGTATTTCGTGCCCACGCGCACGGGCTGGCCGTTCGGCCGGAACTCCTCGCCGGCCCGCCCGATGAGCGACAGGCGGCACTCCCCGAACGGAAATTCGACGGGCGAAAAGACGTCCTCCCCGGACTCGGCCACGCGGTCGCTCCCGACGACGCCGAGATCGGCGCCGCCGTGCGCGACGTACGTCGGGACGTCGTCGTCCTTGAGGAGCAGGAGCTCGAACGCCCCGTCCGAAGACGGAACGAGGAGGCGCCGGCCGTCGGGCTCGCCGAACGACGCCCCGCCCGCGCGCAGGGCCGCGAGCGTCTTGCCGAGGAGGCGCCCCTTCCCGATCGCGATGCGCAGCGGGCGGGCCGCAGCCGACGCGGGCGCCGCGAGCGCCGAGACGAGCGCCTCGAGACCCACACAGAACCCGAGCGCCGGCGCCGAAACGCCGAAGCGCGCGAGCAGCGCGTCGTACCGTCCGCCGGCGGCGAGCGCGCCGGGAACCCCGGCGGCGTCGACCGCGAACGTGAGGCCGGTGTAGTAGGGCGCATCGGGCGTCGCGGCCAGATCGACGACGACGGAGAGTCCGGGGCGACGGGACCGCGCGAAAGCGGCCGCCCGGGCGAGCTTCTCGGCTTCGGCCGCGTGCGTGGGAGTCCGAAGGAGAGACGACGACGGGTCGAAACCCCGGAGAAGGCCATCTGCGATCTCACCCGCGACGGCGCTGGGTGCCCCTGCGTCGCGCAGGAGGGGCTCGATTGCGGACACCCGCCGCTCGCGCGCCAGGCGCATCACGTCCTCGAGACCTCGCTTCCGTCCGCCCGAGCCGACGCCGGGCGCAGCGGCTTCGATCACCTTTCTTAGAAGTCCCGCGAAGCCGAGGGTGAGCCGAAGCGCCGCACTCGGAAGCACGCCCAGTGCGTCGAGGAGCAATCCGAGCATCTCCTCGTCCGCCTCGAAACGGGCATCTCCGTAACGCTCGGCGCCGACCTGCGCGAACTCCCGCGGGCGCCCGACGCCGGTCTCCTCGTCGCGCACGACGTCGCCCCTGTAAAAGAGTGACACCGGCTCGGCGAAGTCCCCCAGGCGCGGAGCGATGATTCGCGCCGCCATCGGCGTGAAGTCGGCCCTCAGCGCGAGCGCCTGGCCCTCGCGGTCGAGGAAGCGGTAGAGGCGCTCGTCGCCCTCGGCCGTCACGCCGGCGTAAGGATCCGCGTAGTCCAGCACGGGCAGGATGACCTCGCGCAAGCCCGCGGCGCGCAGGACGGAGACGACGCCCTCCTCGGCCCGGCGGCGCCGGTCGGCCGCGTCGAAGAGCAGCGCCTGGACGCCGCGCGGCAGGTTCGGGTCGGGACGGTCGGACTTCACGCGACACCTTCCATGGTGGCCGCAAGGCGGGATTTCCAGGCGGCCGTGAAGCTCGCCCTCAAGCGTGGCGCGAGCCGGTCGAGGAGGTCGGCGGGCCGCGTCTCGACGCCCGTGAAGCGCGTCGCCTGCCCCGCAGCCTGCAGGAGCAGCAGCGTCTGGCCGTCCACGACGGCGGCCCCCGCCGCGTACGCGGCACGGGCGAGGTCGGTTCCCTCGAGGCGGTAAGGCGCGTCGATCACGAGCACGCCCGGGCGCAGGAACTCCGGCGGGCAGGGAATGGCATCTCCTTCGCGGAGGCCAAGGGCGGTGGCATTCACGACAACGGCCGGAAAGGGAATCGGATCGGAAGACTTCTTCGAATGAAAGATGGCCCCGGTCTCGCTGGCGAGCTGCTCGCCACGCTCCTCGCCGCGATTCACGAGGCGGACCTCCCACCCCTTTCTCAGAAGAACTTCCACCGCCACGCGCGCCGTGCCGCCCGCCCCAAGGACGAGAGCTGGCCCGCCCTCCGTTTTCGCCGATCGCTCCGGGACCACCTGCTCGAAGGCGACCCGGTCCGTGTTCGCGGAGCGGAATCGCGCCGGCGCGCCGGGACCCGACACGCGCACGAGCGTGTTCACGGCCTTCTCGTCGGCGTCCGCGAGATGCGCCGCTTCCTCCTTGAACGGAATCGTCACGGACGCGGCGACGAGCGGCAGGCCGAGGGCGTCGAGGCCGGCGACGAGCGAGGGCAGCTCCTTCCCGAGGGCCCGTAGCGCGAACGGCACGTAAAGCGCGTCCTGGCCGAGGGCCTCGAAGTTCGCGTTGTGGAGAGCCGGAGAAAGCGAGTGCGACACGCGGTCGCCGAAAAGGGCGAAGACGCGCCGCACGCGGCGCGGCCGCCCGATTCCGTACACGTCGGCGAGGTCGCGGGCCGCAAGCTGCCCGGGGGCTGTCGCCCGAGCCGGGTCGAGCGCGCCGAACGACTGCGCTGCGCCGAGGTACGGCGACAGGACGCGCGTCGCGATTCCGGCCTCCCCCATCCCGAAGGCGGAGAACCGCCCGTCGCGATTGGCGGCCTGCACCTCGAGAAGACGCAGGACGTCCGAAACGTCGTTCGCCGTCGCGACGAGCTTCACGTAGCGCGCGCCGGAAGAGAGCATCCGGGCAACCAGTGCGCTCAGATCGGCGGGCACGCCCTCGGTGTCGTGGAGAGAAGAGATTTTCTTAGAAAGGGGTATTGCAGCGAAGCGAGTCCCGCCGTCGCGGCGAAACTCGACGTCGGCGAAATCGAAACCCGCGGAGAGGGCACCTTCTAAGAAGTCTCTCTCTTCATCTTCTGTCCCTCTGAACGCGCCTCCCTCGGCCTTCGAGCGGACCGTGGCGATCAGAATTCGTTTTCCAAACGCCGCGCGAAGCGCGCCAAGTTCCGGCATTTCGACCATCGCGTCGAGGCGCACTTCCACCGCCGTCCCCTCCGGAAGGCTCGCGGCGTCCCGCGCGGCCTCGAAGGCCTCGGCGTTGGACGCCGGGGCGACGGAGGCGACGAGAAGCGTCTTTTCGGCGGTCAGGTCCAAAACGAAAAACCCCTCCGGTTCGGAGGGGCTTGTGTCGGCCTTGAATGACCCTGCGCCTCCGGACCTCGATCAGGCCGGCGGCGCGATGCGCTGCCGGCTTATGTGTGGTGGCTGTGCCAGTGGCGCGAAGCGGACGTCATGGAACGCGGATTGGACCCCGGCAGGCCCCGCCCTGTCAAGCCTTCCGCTTCCAGCGGACGCCCTGGGGCGTGTCTTCGAGGACGACCCCCTTCGCGAGGAGCTCGTCCCGGATGGCGTCGGCGGTCTTGAAGTCCCGAGCCTTCTTGGCGGCCTTCCGGGCCTCGATGCGGTCCAGGATCCAGGGCTCGTCGGAAGAGGAAGAAGAGGATTCGGAGGAAGATTTCTTTGAAGGTGAAGAGGGCAGGCCGGCAGCGGCCGTGCCCGGCATGACGCCGAAGATGTCTCCTGCGATCTCCCGCAGGAGACCCCGCGCTGCGGAGGCGTCGGCGGGCGAGAGTCGCCCGGCCTCGAGGTCGACGTTCGTCGCCTTGACGAAGGAGAAGAGCGCCCCAAGGGCACCGGCGGTATTCAGATCGTCTTCGAGGGAATCGAACACGGCCCGGCGCGCCGCCTCGACTCGCAGCGCGAATCCGCCGCCCCCCGCTGTATTCACCTTCAAAGAAATCTTCTCTTCTGTCTTCTCTTCGGTCTTCTCTCTTTCCGAGAGCCGCAAATCCAGAGAATCCAGCCGCTCCAGGGCCGACGCCGCGCCTTTCAGCGCGTCGAACGTGAAGTTCAGCTTCATGCGGTACGGCACGGACTGGAAGAGGTAGCGGATCGCGCGGGGCGTGTAGCCCTTCTCCACGAGCGCGGGCAGCGTGAAGAAGTTGCCCTTGCTCTTCGCCATCTTCTCGCCGTCCACGATGAGGTGCTCGGCGTGGAGCCAGTACTTCACGAACGGCTTTCCCGTCGCGCCCTCGCTCTGGGCGATCTCGTTCTCGTGGTGCGGGAAGACGTTGTCGACGGCACCCGTGTGGATGTCGAGCGTCTCCCCGAGGTACTTCATCGACATCGCGCTGCACTCGAGGTGCCAGCCGGGCCGGCCGCGGCCGAGCTCGGTCGTCCACGTCGCGGACTCGGGCTCGCCTTCCTTGGCGGCCTTCCAGACGGCGAAGTCGCGGACGTCTTCCTTCTCGTACTCGTCGTCCGCGACGCGGGCGCCGCGTTTGACGGCCGTCAGGTCGATCTTGGAGAGTTTCCCGTAATCCGGAAACGTCGCGATGCGGAACCAGATCGACCCTTCGCTCTCGTACGTGTGCCCGCGCGCGGCGAGCTTCTTCACGATCTCGACCATCTCGGGGATGTGGTCCGTCGCGCGCGGGTAAACCGCGGCCGGGACGACTCCGAGCGCGTTCAGGTCCTCGAAGAACGTCGCGACGTGCCGCTCCGTGAACTCCCGAAGCGGCACTCCGGCAGCGACGGCGCCGCGGATCGTCTTGTCGTCGATGTCCGTGAGGTTCATGACCTGCGTGACCTCGTAACCGAGGGCCCTGAGGACGCGGCACATCACGTCCTCCCACACGAACGTCCGGAGGTTGCCGATGTGGACGCGGTCGTAGACGGTCGGGCCGCAGGTGTAGAGGCCCACCTTGCCGGGCACGAGGGGCCGGAACTCTTCCAGCGAGCGGGTCAGCGTGTTGTGAAGGCGAAGCGCCACGGCGCCGGATTGTCGGCCATCCGGGCCTTCGCCGCCAGCGGCCTGGCTCGAACCCCGTGCTATAAAGCCGGAACGCGCATGTTTCGCACAGCTGCGGCCCCGCCGCTGATCCTCCTCGTCGACGACGACCCGTACCAGGCCGAGGTCGCCTCCTACATTGCGTACGAGCTCGGCTGCGACTTCGAGAGCGCCCTCTCCGGCACCGAGGCGCTCCAGAAGGTCGACGCGCGTCGGCCCGACGTCGTCCTGCTCGACGTGCGGATGCCCGACCTTTCGGGATACGAGGTCTGCCGCCGGATCAAGACTGCCGCCGCGACCGCCGGGACCCAGGTCATCTTCGTGACCGCCCGGACGGAAGAGGAAGACCTCCTCCAGGGCTTCGAGGCTCTCGCGAACGACTACGTCACGAAGCCGTTTTCGGCGCGAGAGCTGAAGGCCCGCGTGAAGAACGCCCTGCGCGTCAAGCAGCTCGTCGACACGCTCACGGCCCGGGCGCACCTGCTCGAACTGGAGCAGGAGATCGCCTCGCGGCTCGACGACGAGGGGATCTCGGTCGCCGATCTGCGCGGCCGCCTCCTCGTTCCGGCGCTCGACCGGATCGCCTCGGTTTTCGGGGCGGACGGCGCGACCCTCCACGTCCGGCGCCCGGGCGTTGCCGAGCTGCACGCGGCCGCCTCGACGACGTGGCCTGGCGGCGCGCCCCCGGCGTACGTCGCCGCGCTCGCCCTCGACGCGGATCCCCGGTTCGGGCGCGCGCCCCGGCTCGCGGGAGCGCCCGAGGACGAATGGACGGTGGCCGCGGCCCCGCTTTTCGCGGGCAGCGACCTCATCGGAACGCTACGCGTCCACCGCCGCGGCCCCGCGCCGGCGCCCGGCGCCTCGCACGAGCTGGAGCACCTGCTCGACTTCGCGGGGCACTTCGGGCGCGCGCTCAGGCGCGTTCAGGTCCTCGACGAGATGCGGGCGAAGGCCGGGGCCTGACCTACCAGGAACCCTGCTTCTGGCGCTTCAGGACCTTCCTCAGGACGAGACCCTTCTTCAGGGACGAGAGCCGGTCCACGAAGAGGCGCTGGTCGAGATGGTCGATCTCGTGGCAGAACGCACGCGCGAGAAGGTCGCGGCCGTCCAGCGCGCGCTTCACGCCCCGCTCGTCGAGGGCCTCGATCGTGACCTTCTCCGGCCGCTCGACCGTCTCGACGAAGTCCGGCAGCGACAGGCAGCCCTCCTCGTCCCGGATCGACCCCTGCATGTCCACGACGACCGGGTTGACGAGGACGAGGACCTGGGACGGGTCCTTGCCCACGGAGAGGTCCACGATCGCGATCCGGAGGTTCACGCCGATCTGCGGGGCCGCGAGGCCCAGGCCGGGCGCCGCCCAGCAGGTCTGCTTGAGGTCCTCGATCAGCTGCGGCAGGGACGGGTCTTCGAAGTTCGTGATGGGCTCGTTCCGGGCCACGAGCCTCGGGTCCCCGTACTTGACGATGTCGCGGATGGCCAACCGGCTCTCCCTTCCCGAAGCCCGGAATCCCCTTTTGGGGAGCGGTCCCGGCCACCGAGAGTGCCGGTGGCCCCCGGCCCCGGTCAAGCGTCCCCGCCGGGGGACGAGAATGAGGACGTGGCGCTGGTACGCGGGTCGCATGGGACGGGACGGAGACGCTACATGAGGCCGCCCGCGCTCCGACCCGCCATCCCGTTCCTCCTACTCGCCGGCGCACTTCTCGCCCCGGGGCAGGTCCGGGCGGAGCGCGAGGGTTACACGTACCTGTCCTTCGTCGGCCCCGAGGTGTCCCTCGTGTCCCCGGCGGACGAGGACGCGGCGGCACGCATCAACATGCCCGTCCTGCCTGGAGACGTCCTCGTCACCGGCAGCGGCTCGCGGGTCGAGGCGGTGCTCTCGGACGGCAACGTCGTGCGCCTGGACGGGCGCTCGGAGCTCCGGTTCGAGCGGCTCAACCGCACGTACGAGTCGGATGACGACCGCACGATCCTCGTGCTCGCCCGCGGCAGCGTGGCGGTCGAGGTGCGCGAGGTCGCGCCGGACCGGGCCCTGCGCCTCGACACCGACGACGCCACGATCGTCTCGCCGGCCCGCTCGTTCTTCCGGGTCGACGCGGGCCGCCGCGGGACCGAGGTCTACGTCCTCACCGGCCGGGTGGAGTTGAACGGCCGCGGAGGCCGGGTCCTCGTGCGCGCGGGCGAATACGCCTACGTCAGCGCCGACACGGACGTCGAGGTCGAGGCCGCCGCCGTTCCGCGCGACCGCTTCACGCGTTTCCTCGAGGAACGGTACGACCGCGCCGACCGCCGCGACGTAAAACGCTACGTGGGCTCCGAGTACAGCTACGACTTCGACGCCGCGGACTTCGAGGCGAACGGCACGTGGGTGTACGTTCCGTCCGCCGGCACGACCTGCTGGCGACCGAACGTCCCGCCCGACTGGACGCCCTACTCCCTTGGAACGTGGCGCCGGACGCCCGCCGGGCTGACGTGGGTTTCCTACGAGTCCTGGGGCTGGCTGCCCTACCACTATGGAATGTGGGCGTGGGACCCGGAGCTGGGCTGGTACTGGATTCCGGGCAACCTGTATGCCCCGGCCTGGGTGTACTGGTCCTACGCCGACGACTGGACGGGCTGGTGCCCCGTCGGCTGGTACGGCGGCTATTACGACTCGTATTACCGCTCGACGCGGCCGACCTACGGAAACGAGAGCGGAGGGCCGTGGATTCCGAATCTGCGCGGCAAGGTCGAGGTCACGCAGATCGACCGCCGCGGCTGGAACTTCGCTCCGACGTCGCGCATCGGCTCGCGCCTCGACGCCCGCGACGTCACGCGCGGCGATCGCGTGGCCTTCCCCCGCGGGCAAACCGTCGTCGTGACGACCGCGCCGCTGCGCGTCGAACGCGGCGCCAGCCCGGCGATCTCGGTTCCCGAGGCGATCCGCCGGGCGTCGCTCTCCCCCGAGTCCGCGCGCGGCCTCGTGAACGAGGGGTTCACGTCCATCCTCCGCCGCGACCGCGTCCTCGATGCCGCGGGCCGGGAGGAGCTCCGCCGTTCCCTCCGGACGAGCCGGGAATTCGGCGCGCGGGCGGCGCCGGACGTGCCTCGCTCGCGCGAGCGTGCGGATTCCTGGCGAAGCGCGACCGCCCCCGTCCCGCCGCGGGGCGACGGTCCACCCGCGCGCGCCCGGACCGCCCGGAGCGACGAGGGCTGGCGCGCGGCGACGACGGCGCTTCCCGTCCCCGTCGAGCGCCGCGGCGGCGAGAGCCGCGAGCGGGCAGGCGATTCGGGCTGGCGCGCTCCGGCGCCGCGTGTCATCGAGCGGTCGGGCGAACGCCCCGTTACCCGGGGAAACGACGCGCCCGCCCGCCGCGACTCGGCGCCGTCCGGCCGGGAGGCTCCCGCGCGGAGCGAACCAGCCCATTCCGCCCCGGCGCCCGCACACTCCGCGCCGGCCTACTCGGCTCCGGCGCCCGCGCCTGTTTCCGCGCCCGCGCCCGCGCCTGCCCCGGCGCCCGCGCAGGCTCCCGCGGCGGCCGCCCGCGAGCGGTAGCCGGGCTCCTTCTCCCCGACGCCTCTACAATCCCCGCCGTGGGCGTCACGGTCGTGGGCTCGAGGTTCCTGAGAGCCCTCTTCATCCTCTACGTGCTCGAGGCCGGGGCGTTCCTGAGCCTCGCGCCGTGGAGCCGCCTCTGGTCCCTGCGCGTCGTGGCGCGCTCGCCCGCCGCCGTCCGCGGCCTCCTCGCTTCCCCGTACTTCCGGAGCTTCCTCGTCGGCGTCGGCCTCCTGCACCTCTGGGCCGCCGTCTCGGAGATCGAGGCCTGGCGCCGGGAGGCGCGGCCAGAGACCGGAGAGGCGTCGTGACGGATCGCGTCTCGGTGGAAGACGCTCTTCCCCAGGGGGCCGGCGTCGTGGGTCTCGGGATCGACGTCTGCGAGATCCCGCGCGTCGCGGCCGCGATCCGCCGCCACGGGGCACGGTTCGCCGAGCGGCTGTTCCGGCCCGGCGAGGTCCGCCGGCCGCCGACGTCCCCCGCCTACGCCGAGCACGTGGCCGGGCTCTTCGCCGCCAAGGAGGCCGCGATGAAGGCGCTCGGGACCGGGATGCGCGGCGTGGCGTTCCGGGAGCTCGCGATCGTGCGTGCGCCGGGGGGGCCGCCGCGCCTCGCGCTCTTCGGGCGCGCGGCCGCGCACGCCACGCGGCTCGGAGTCACGGGCGCCCACATCACGATCACGCACGGCAAGGAGATCGCGGCGGCCGTCGTTCTCCTCACGGGCAGGCCCCTCTAGAATGGCGCCCGCATGACGGGACTTCCAAACGCGCTCGCGGGCCGAAGGGTGCTCGTCGTCGACGACGAGCCGTACATCCAGAAGATCCTGTCGTTCAAGCTGCGGCTCACCGGGCTCGATCCTGTCGAGGCGTCGAGCGGCGAAGAGGCCCTGCGGCTCGTCCGCGAGGCCGAACCCCACCTCGTCCTCCTCGACGTGTCGCTGACGCCGGGGCTCACGGGCTTCGACGTCTGCCGCATCCTCAAGGAGAACCCGGCGACGGCAGGCATCCCGATCATCATGCTCACGGCGCGCACACTGCCCGCCGAGCGCGACCTCGGCTTGCGCCTCGGCGCGGCGAGCTACGTGACGAAGCCCTTCTCGACGAAGGTCCTCGTCCAGGAGATCGAGAAGGCATTGAGTTAAGAGAAGAGAAGAGAAGAGAAGATTTCTTAGAAGGTGAATAGGGCGCGCCGCACCGTCCGCCCATAGATGAAAAAGCCCCGGTTTCCCGGGGCCCTCTTAACCATTCAAAGAAAATCCGAATCCAAAATCCCTGGTCTTCCTAGCTGCCGACCTTCCGGTGGCCGCCGGCGTGGCCGCCGCCGCCCTTCGGGCCGCCGCCGCCCTTCGGGCCCTTGATCTTCGCGGCCTTGGGCTTCTCCACGGGCTTGGCCTTCTTCTCGGCCTCGCCCTCGCCGCCCTCGGTTCCTTCGGCCTTCTTCTCGCCCTCTCCGCCCTTGCCGGAGACGAGCTTCTTGGCCCTCTCGAGGAGGGAGGCCTTCTTCTCGTCGGCCGCCTTCGCCGCGACCTTCTTCTCGGCCACGCGCTGCGCGAAATCGAAGTCGATGAACTCGAGGATCGCCATCTCGGCGCCGTCGCCCTGGCGACGGCCGAGCTTGAGAATCCGCGTGTAGCCGCCGGCGCGCTCCTTGAAGCGCGGGGCGATCTCCTCGAAGAGCTTCTTGACCGTCACGGCCTCGGGGATCGTCTTGAGCGCCAGACGGCGCGCGTGGAGCCCGCCCCGCTTGCCGAGGGTGACCATTTTCTCGATGAGCGGCCGCAGGTCTTTCGCCTTCGGCAGCGTCGTCTGGATGCGTTCGTGCGTGATGAGGGACGAGAGCTGGTTCCGGAACAACGCCTTGCGGTGCGCCGTCGTCCGGCCGAGCTTGCGGCCCGCGCGATTGTGCTGCATCGAATCCTCAGCGTCCCGCGCCGCTCGGGGCTTCGAGCTTCATGCCGAAGGCAAGCCCCTTCTCGCGCAGGATGTCCTTGATCTCGTTCAGGCTCTTGCGCCCGAAGTTCTTCGTTTCGAGCATGTCCTTCTCGGTCTTCTGGACGAGCTCGCGGAGCGTGCGGATGCCGGCGTTCTTCAGGCAGTTCGCGCTGCGCACGGACAGCTCGAGCTCCTCGACGTTCGTGTCGAGCAGGGCGTCGAGCTCGCTCTGCGGCATCTCGGCGCCGGCGGCCACGGCCGCGTCGTCGGTCTCGACGTTCACGAAGATCGCGAGGTGGTCGCGGATGAGGACCGCGGCCACGCCGACGGCGTCGCGCGGGGTGATCGTGCCATTCGTCCAGACCTCGATGACGAGCTTGTCGTAGTCCGTCGCCTGGCCGACGCGGGCCGCCTCGACGTGGTAGTTCACGCGGCGGACCGGAGAGTGGGCCGAGTCCAGCGGGATCGTCCCGATGGGCGCTTCGGGGTCGAAGTTGCGGTCGGCCGGAACGTAGCCGCGGCCCTTCGTCACGGTGGCCTCGAGGCGCAGGCGGCCGCCGTCGGCGAGCGTCGCGATCGGCGCTTCCGCATTCAGGATCTCGAGCTGCGCGTCGTCCTCGAAGGCGTCCGCGGTCACGAGGCCCTTGCTCTTGATGTCCAGGTTGAGCGAGCGCGGGCCGTCCTCGTGGAGGCGGATCGCGAGGCTCTTGAGGTTCAGGATGATGTCGGTCACGTCCTCGACGACGCCCGGCACGGCGGTGAACTCGTGCTCGACGCCCTCGATCTTGACCGCGGTGATCGCGGCGCCCTCGATCGACGAGAGGAGAACGCGCCGGAGCGCGTTGCCCACGGTCGTTCCCCACCCGCGCTCGAGCGGCTGGGCGGTGAACCGGCCGTAATTGCCCTTCTCTTCTTCGACCTCGAGACGGTTGGGACGCTGAAAGCCCTTCCACAGCATGGTGTCTTCTCCTGGCCCTGCGACTTATCCGCTGAGCGGCGCGCGAGAGCTCCTGTTGGCGGCGTTACTTGGAGTACAGCTCGACGATCAGCTTTTCGCTGATCGGGATCGAGACGTCCTCGCGCTTCGGCAGCGCGACGACCTTCCCCTGGAACTGCGCGGCGTCGAGCTCGAGCCATGCGGGGATCCCGCGGCCCTTCGCGGTCTCGACCGCGGAGGCGATGAGCGGGTTCGTGCGGCTCTTGTCCTTGATGGACACGACCGCGCCCTGCGGCACCGTCATGCTCGGGACGTTGACCTTGCGGCCGTTCACGCGCACGTGGCCGTGACGGACGAGCTGGCGGGCCTGCGGGCGCGAGCCCGAGAAGCCGAGCCGGTGGACGACGTTGTCGAGCCGGCGCTCGAGCAGCGAGAGCAGGTTCTCGCCCGTGACGCCCCGCATGCGCTCGGCCTGCTGGAACGTGAGGCGGAACTGGCCCTCGAGGACTCCGTAGAAGCGCTTGACCTTCTGCTTCTCGCGGAGCTGGATGCCGTACCCGAGGATCTTGGAGCGGCGCTTGCCGTGCTGACCCGGCGGGAAGTTACGGCGCTCGACGGCGCACTTGTTGGTGAAACAGCGGTCCCCCTTGAGGAACAGCTTCATTCCTTCGCGCCGGCAGAGCCGGCAAACCGATTCACGATAACGAGCCACGGAAAATCAGGCCTCCGTCGATTCCGTCATTTGTCGTCTGTCCTTCTTCCCGGCCCGGAATCGAAAGCGCGGTTTACGGACGTTCGGCTCTTAGACCCGCCGGCGCTTGCGCGGGCGGCAGCCGTTGTGGGGGATCGGGGTCGTGTCCTTGATGGACCGGATGTCGATGCCCGCGGCGGCAAGGGCGCGGATCGCGCTCTCGCGGCCGGCGCCGGGCCCGGTCACCTTGACGTCCAGGGAGCGCACGCCGTGCTCCTGCGCGATCTGGGCCGCGTTGCCCGCGGCGAGCTGCGCTGCGAACGGCGTGCCCTTGCGCGAGCCCTTGAATCCGATGCGCCCCGCCGACGACCAGGCCAGGACGTTCCCCTGCTGGTCGGTGATCGAGACGATCGTGTTGTTGAAGGACGCCTGCACGGTCGCGAGAGCGTGCGGGATGTTCTTCTTGTCCTTCTTGGGGCCCTTCTTCTTGCCCTTGGCGGCAGAAGCCTTGGCGGCAGCGGTGGATTCAGTGGGTGTTGCCATTCATCTACCTACTTTTTCGTAGCCTTCTTCTTACCGGCCACGGCGCCCTTCCGGGGGCCCTTCCGCGTGCGGGCGTTCGTGTGAGTGCGCTGGCCGCGGGTCGGGAGGTTGCGGCGGTGGCGCAGGCCGCGATAGCAGCCGATCTCCATCAGGCGCTTGATGTTCTGCGTCGTGTCCTTGCGGAGGTCTCCCTCCACCGTGACGGAGTCCTGGATCGTCTTGCGAATCCTCGACACCTCGTCCTCGGACAGATCCTTGACCCGGGTGTTGCGGTCCACCTTGGCGGTCACGAGGATCTTGTTCGAGACCGGGCGCCCGATCCCGAAGATGTAGGTCAGGCCGATTTCGACGCGCTTGTTCGGGGGAAGGTCGACACCTGCGATACGTGCCATTCGTGGTTCCTCTTCAGCCCTGACGCTGCTTGTGCTTGACGTTCTCGCAGATGACCCTCACGACGCCGGCGCGACGGATCACCTTGCACTTGCTGCAGATTTTCTTGACGGACGTGCGAACTTTCATGATTTTCCTCGGCTCACTTGTACCGGTAGATGATGCGCCCGCGGGTCAGGTCGTACGGCGAGAGCTCGACGAGGACCTTGTCCCCCGGCAGGATGCGGATGAAGTGTTTCCGCATCTTCCCGGAGATGTGCGCGAGCACCTGATGCTTGTTTTCCAACTCGACCTTGAACATCGCGTTCGGTAACGGTTCGATGACCGTTGCGGTCACTTCGATGGCGTCTTCCTTCGACATGTTCCTCCGTCTACGCCTGGACCGCCACGGGCAGCGGGTACTCGTGGGCGCCGGGGGCTCCGGCGAGGATGGCTTCGGACGCGTAACGCCCGAAGCCGAGGACGACGGGGCCCCGGGCCGTCGCGACGACCGTGTGCTCGAAGTGGGCCGACGGCTGCCGGTCCTTCGTGCGCACGGTCCACCCGTCCGGGTCCGTCGTGACGGCTGCGCCGCCGAGGTTGAACATGGGCTCGATCGCGAGCGTCATCCCCTCGCGGATGACCTCGCGCTTGCCGGCAGGGCCGTAGTTCGGGACCTGCGGCTCCTCGTGGAGCGCCGTCCCGATGCCGTGCCCGACGAACTCGCGCACGACGCCGTACTTCTGCTGCTTCGCCACGGCCTCGACGGCCGCGCCGATGTCTCCGATGCGGCCGCCGACACGGACGGCCTCGATCCCGGCCAGGAGCGCCGCGTGGGTCGTCTCGACGAGGGTCTTGACCGCGTCGGAGACGGGCTCGACCGCGATCGAGCGCGCCGCGTCGGCGTAGTAGCCCTCGACGATCGCGCCGAGGTCGAGGCCGACGACGTCGCCGGCCTTCAGAGCGCGGGTCGGCGACGGTATCCCGTGCACGACCTCGTCGTTGATCGAGATGCAGATCGTCTTCGGATAGCCGCGGTACCCGGGGAACGCCGCCTTGCCGCCGCGCGAGGCGATGCCCTGCGCCGCGATCCGGTCGATTTCCTCGGTCGTGACCCCGGGACGGCACGCGGCCGCGCACTCGGCGAGCGCCTCGTGGACGATGCGCGCGGCCCGCTCCATCTTGAGGATCTCGGACTTGCCCTTGCAGGTGATCACGCCGCTCCCTGCCGGGATTTCCGGACGGCCGCGGCCACGTCGGCCGCGACGGTCTCGACGGCGCGGTCGCCGTCGATCGTGACGAGGAGGCCGGCCTTCCTGTAGAGGTCGGCGAGCGGAGCCGTCTTGTCGCGATAGACCTTCAGGCGCTCGGCGATCGTCTCCTTCGTGTCGTCGGCGCGGCCCTCGAGGACCGCCCGCTTCAGAAGCCGGTCGACGAGCGTCGCGTCCGCGACGTCGATGAAGAGGACGACGTCCACCCTGCCGCCCGCGTCCTTCAGGAGCGCGTCGAGCGACTGGGCCTGCGCAACCGTGCGGGGGTACCCGTCGAAGATCGCCCCGCCGGCGGCGTCCTTCTCGGCGAGCCGCTCCTTCAGCATCTTCGTGACGAGGTCGTCGGGAACGAGCGCCCCGGACTCCATGATCGGCTTTGCGATGGCGCCGAGCGCGGTCCCCTTGGCCACGTGGCTCCTCAGGAGGTCCCCCGTCGACACCTGGGGAACGCCCAGCGACGCCGCGAGACGCGACGCCTGGGTCCCCTTGCCCGATCCGGGAGGTCCGAAGAACACGATGGCGGACGGCATGACTCTCTCTCTTATCCCCTGCGGCCGCGGATGCGGCCCTTCTTGAGGAAGCCGTCGTAATTGCGCATGACGAGCTGCGATTCGATCTGCTGGACGGTGTCCATCGCGACGCCCACCACGATGAGAAGCGACGTGCCGCCGAAGAAGAACGAGACACCGAGGCCCTGCGTCACGAAGTTCGGCAGGTGCGCGTCGAGCCAGGGGCCGATGCCCGGAATGCTCTGGACGCGGAAGCCCATCGTGAGGAACTCGGGGATGAGCGCGACGACGACGAGATAGACCGCTCCGATGAGCGTGATGCGCGTCAGGACGGAGTCGATGTAGTCCGACGTGGCCTTGCCGGGACGGATGCCCGGGATGAAGCCGCCGTACTTGCGCATGTTCTCGGCGGTGTCGTTCGGATTGAAGATGATCGAGATGTAGAAGTAGCAGAAAAAGATGATCCCCGCCGCGTAGAAGAGGTTGTAGAGGGGCTGCCCGTTGGCCAGCTGCTCGGCGATCTTCTTCATGAAGTCGCTCTTGAACGCGGAGGCGATGTACTGCGGGAACTGGAGAATCGAGATGGCGAAGATGATCGGGATGACGCCGCCCGTGTTCACGCGGAGCGGGAGGTACGTGTTCTGCCCGCCGAAGACCTTGCGGCCGACGACGCGCTTGGCGTACTGGACCGGGATGCGCCGCTGTGCGCGTTCCACGAAGACGATGGCCGCCACGACCGCCGCCATGAAGACCACCAGGAAGAGCGCCGTGAAGACGCTCATCGAGCCCCGGCGGATCTGGTCGATCGAGTTCAGAACGGCCGTCGGGAGGTTCGCGACGATGCCGGCGAAGATGATGAGCGAGATGCCGTTGCCGACGCCGCGCTCCGTGATCTGCTCGCCGAGCCACATGACGAACGCCGTGCCCGTGGTGAGCGTCAGGATCGCCATCAGGATGAAGCCGAGCTTGCCGGCCTCCGACCCGGGGTCGCGCACCGCGAGGTAGCGACCGCTGGGCGTCGTCTGGCTCCACAGCCACAGCGAGATGCCCGCGCCCTGGACGACCGAGAGGACGACCGTGCCGTAGCGCGTGTACTGGGTGATCTTCCGGCGGCCCATCTCCCCTTCCTTCGAGAGCTTCTCGAGGTAGGGCCAAACGACCGTCAGGAGCTGCAGGATGATCGACGCCGTGATGTACGGCGCGATGCCCATCGCGAACACGGAGAGCCGGCGCAGCGCGCCGCCCGAGAACACGTCGAGGAAGCCGAGGATGCCTCCCGAGCTCGCCTTGAAGAACTCCTCCAGCGCCGTCGGGTCGAGACCCGGCGTCGGGATGTGCGAACCGATCCGGTAGATCGCGAGGAGGCCGAACGTAAAGAGGACGCGCTTCCTCAGGTCCGGGATCGCGAAGATGTTGCGGAACGACTCGAAGATCTTCATTACGACGCGAGGACCTCGCAGCGTCCGCCGGCGGCCTCGATCTTCTTCTTGGCTCCGTCGGTGAACTTGTGAGCCGTCACGACGAGGCTCTTCTTGATCTCGCCCGTGCCGAGCACCTTGATGCCGCCCCGGCGCTTGACCGCTCCCGACTTGCGGAGCAGCTCGACCGTGACGTTCTCACCGGCCGCGAAGAGGCGCTCGAGCGATTCGACGCTCACCGTCGCCCATTCCTTGCGGAAGATGTTCGTGAAGCCGCGCTTCGGCATGCGGCGGTGGAGCGGCATCTGGCCACCTTCGTGGCCGCGGAGATGCGAGTAGCCCGCGCGGGAGTTCTGGCCCTTGTGGCCCTTACCCGACGTCTTGCCGAGGCCCGAGCCCGGGCCGCGGCCCACGCGCTTCTTGCTCGTGGTCGCGCCCTTGCGGGGTCCGAGGTTGTGCAGTCCGTGAGACATGGCGTTCCTTTACGCTCCCTCGACGATTTCGACGAGGTGGCGGACCTTGTGAATCTGGCCGCGGAGGGCCGGGGTGTCCGGACGGACGACTTCCTGCCGGATGCGGCGGAGGCCGAGGCCGAACAGGGTCTGCTTCTGGTCGACGGGCGCGCAGATGCCCGACTTCACCTGGCGGATCCGGAGAGTCGCCGCCTTCGCGGCTTTCTCTTTCTTCTTCTTCTCTTCAGCCATTAGACCTTCTCCGTGGCTTCCGTGGCCGGGGCCGCCGTGGCGGGCTCGGCCTGCTTCGCCTCGCCGTTGCCGATGCCGCGGGCCTTCGCGATCGTCTCCTCGAGCTGGAGGTGCAGGAGCGCGTCGAACGTGGCCTTCACGACGTTGTGGGGGTTCGTCGTCCCGAGCGACTTCGTGAGGATGTTCTGGACTCCGGCGGACTCGAGCACCGCGCGGACCGCTCCGCCCGCGATGACACCCGTGCCGTCGGAGGCCGGCTTGAGCATGACGCGGCCCGCGCCGTAGTGGCCGACGATCGGATGCGGGATCGTCTTGCCCTTGAGCGGGACCTTGATCATCTTCTTCTTGGCCATCTCGATCCCCTTCTTGATGGCCATGGGGACTTCCTTCGCCTTGCCGGCGCCGTAGCCGACGCGGCCGTGTCCGTCGCCGACGACGACGAGCGCCGAGAAGGAGAAGTTCTTGCCGCCCTTGACGACTTTCGTCACGCGGTTGATGTGCACGACGTGGTCGATGAGGTCGGCGCCCGCGCGGCCCTCACCGAGAGCGCCGGCCGGACGGGGCGGAGGGCCGCCGGGGCCGGAGCGGCCGCCGGGGCGGTTTCCACGCGGGGGACGGTTGACGGGGGCGTTGCTGCTCAAAACTTCAACCCCTTCTCGCGAGCGGCTTCCGCGAGCGCTTTCACGTTGCCGTGGTAGAGGTGGCCGCCACGGTCGAAGACGACCGCGGAAATGCCCTTCGCCTGGGCGCGCTCGGCAATGAGCGTACCCACCTTGACGGCGGCGTTCTTGTTGGCGGCGCTCTTGGCCTTGCCGCGGACGCCCTCCTCGCGGGAGGTCGCGTGCGCGAGCGTCTTGCCGGCGGCGTCGTCGATGATCTGGACGGAGATCCAGCGGAGGGTCTTGCTGACGGCGAGGCGAGGCCGTTCGGCCGTCCCCTTCACCTTCGTGCGAATGCGCGCGTGGATGCGCGTCCGCGCCTCGACCCGGCCTTTGGCCTTCTGCATGGTCAGTTCCTCACTTGCCCGTGGCCTTGCCGGCCTTCTTCTTGAGGACCTCGCCGACGAAGCGGAAGCCCTTGAGCTTGTACGGGTCCGGCGGACGGATCCCGCGGATCTCGGTCGCCGTCTGGCCGACCTTCTGCTTGTCGATGCCCGTCACGACGATGTGCGTGACGTCCTTGGCCTTCGCGTCCGGCGCGACGTTCACCGTGACGCCCTCGGGCATCGGGAACGTCACCTGGTGCGAGAAGCCGACGCTGAAGACGACGTTCTTCCCCTTGACCTCGGCCTTGAAGCCGATGCCCACGAGGTCGACCTCGCGCTTGAAGCCCTCGGTCACGCCGAGGACCGCATTCTGGACGAGAGCACGGTTCAGGCCATGGAGAGCCTTGTCCCGCTTCTCCTCGCCGCTGCGCACGAGGACGAGAGTCCCGTCCTTCTTCTCGACGACGATCCCCGCGAGGATCGGCGCCGTCATGGAGCCCTTCGGCCCCTTCACGGTCACGGCCGAGGGGCCGACCTGGATGTCGACGCCCTTGGGCACGGTCACCGGCTTTTTTCCGACTCGCGACATGGCTTCCTCACCACACCGTGCAGACGACCTCGCCGCCGACGCCGCGCTTTTTCGCGTCGTTGCCGGAGAGGAGGCCCTGCGAAGTGGACACGATGGCGACTCCGAGTCCGCCGAGGACCTCGGGGAGCTCGTCCTTGCCCTTGTAGAGACGGCGGCCCGGCTTGCTGGACCGCGAGAGGCCGTGGATGACCGGGTTTCCCGTGTCGTCGTACTTGAGGTACAGACGAAGGAGGCTCCCGCCACGGTCGTCCATGACCTTGAAGTTCTTGATGTAACCCTCGTCCTTGAGGATGCGGGCGAGCTCCACCTTGAAGCGCGACGACGGAACGTCGGCCTTCTCGTGGCGCGCGGAAATCGCGTTCCTCAGGCGGGTCAGGAGGTCGGAGACGGGATCAGTGACGTTCATCTCGCCTTCCTCCTACCACGACGCCTTCGTCACGCCCGGGATGTAACCGGCGAGCGCGAGATTGCGGAAACAGATGCGGCACATGCCGAACTTGCGGAGAAAAGCCCGCGGACGTCCGCAGCGCGCGCAACGGTTGCGCTTGCGGATCGCGTACTTCAGCTTCGAGTTCGCCTTGATGATCGCGGCGCGACGAGCCATTTCGGTCGCTCCTTGGCCTATCGCCCGAACGGCATGCCGAGTTCCCGAAGGAGAACCCGGGCCCGGTCGTCCGAGCCTGCCGTTGTGACGATGGTGACGTTGAGTCCCTTGGATTTGTCGATCTTGGTGGGGTCGATTTCGGGAAAGATCACATGGTCCTTCACGCCGAGGGTGTAGTTCCCGCGGCCGTCGAAGGCGCGCGTCGGCACGCCGCGAAAGTCGCGGACGCGCGGCAGCGCCACGTTCATGAGCCGGTCGAGAAACTCGTACATCCGCTCCCCGCGCAGCGTGACGCGGCAGCCGATCGGCATGCCGGCGCGCAGCTTGAAGGTCGCGATGGACTTCTTCGCCTTCGTCACGACGGCGCGCTGGCCGGCGATCTTCGTGAGCTCCTCGGCGGCGGCGTCGACGAGCTTGGCGTTCGTGATCGCCTCGCCGATGCCCATGTTGAGGACGACCTTCTCCACCTTCGGGACCGCCATCGGGTTCTCGATGCCGAATTCCTTCTTGAGGACGGGGACGACCTCTTTCTTGTACTTCTCGGAAAGTCGCGCGGTCATGGCTTACTCCCCCGCCGCCCGGAGCGTGCCGATCGTGGCGCCGCTCTTCTTGGCGTAGCGGACCCACTCGGCGCCCTCCTTGCGGATGCCGACGCGCGTCGGCTTGCCGCCCTCGGGGTCGACGAGCATGAGGTTCGAGATGGCGATCGGAGCCTCGCGCTCGAGGATGCCGCCCTTGATGTTCTTCTGGGGGTTCGCCCGCGTCGCGCGCTTGATCTTGTTCACGCCCTCGACGATGGCCCGGCCCTTGTCCGGGATGACCCGCAGGACCTTGCCCTGCGCGCCCCGGTCCTTGCCGGTGAGGACGACGACGGTGTCGTCCTTGCGGATGCGGCGCTTGCCGCCGTACGTCGGCTGTTTCTTCTTCATGGTCAGATGACTTCCGGAGCCAGCGAGATGATCTTCATGAACTTCTTCTCGCGGAGCTCGCGCGCGACCGGCCCGAACACGCGGGTGCCGATCGGCTCTTTTTCGTTGTTGACGAGGACGGCCGCATTCGTGTCGAACTTGATGTAGCTGCCGTCGCGGCGGCGGTGCTCGCGCACCGTGCGGACGATGACGGCCCTGACGACCTTCCCCTTCTTGACCGCGTCGGGCGCGTCCGGGTTCGACTCCCTCACGGAGCAGGTGATGACGTCCCCGATGCGGCCGTAATCGCCGGTCGAGCCGCCCTGGACCTTGATGCAGGCCAGGCGACGCGCGCCGGAGTTGTCGGCGACCTCGAGGATCGTTCCCATCTGGATCACGACGCCCTCCCTTCCGCGGGCGCGTCGGTCCGCTTGACGGACTTCTTCGGCGCGCTGCCCGGGACCTCGGCCGTGTCGGCGACCTCGCCGTGGCCCTTCGTGACGATCGCGATGACGCGCCAGCGCTTCCTCGCGGACAGCGGGCGGGTCTCCTCGATCTGGACCGTGTCGCCCGGCTGGGACTTCAGCACACGGTCGTCCGCGAGGAAGCGCTCGGAGCGCTTCATGTAGCGGCCGTACCGCTCGTGCTTGACGAGGCGGGACACCTCGACGACGACGGTCTTCTCCATCTTGTTCGAGACGACGGTTCCGGTCTTGCGCGAGCGCCGGGCGGGCGCGGCGTTGGCCGGAGAGCCGGGGGTCGGGGTGGTGCTCATACTCTGTTCTTCCTGCTACTTCTTCTTGCTCTTCTTGGCGGGAGCGGACTTGCTCTTCGCCGGAGCCGCCTTCTTGGCGGAGGCGCCGGAGGAGGAAGAAGAAGATTTCTTAGAAGGTGAATGGGCCTTCGCGGGAGTGGCCGTCTTCTTCTTGCTGGCCGCCGCGCGCTTCTTCGCGCCCTTGCCCGACGCGGCGGCGTGAGCCTTGGGCTTCGCCGTGGCCGCGCTCTTCCCGCTCGAAGAAGTCTTCGTTCCCGTCTCTTCGGCTCCCTCGGTGTGCGCCGGCGCGACTTCGTGCGCCGCCGCCGCCGCCACTTCCGCCGAGCCCATGTGGAGCGCGGTCTTGAGGCGGGCGATGTCCTTGCGGAGCTGCTTGATTTTCATCGGGTTCTCGAGCTGGCCCGTCGCCTTCTGGAGGCGGAGCGTGAAGAGAGACTGCGTCCACTCCTTCACCTTCGCGGCCTTCTCGTCGGGGGACCAGTCGAGCATCGCCTGGATCTTCATGCTCACCTCACCGCCGCGAGGAACGTGCGCGAGACGAAGCGGGTCGCGATCCCGATCTTGTCCGCCGCGAGCTTGAACGCCTCGCGCGCGGTCTTCTCGTCCACGCCTTCCATCTCGAACAGGATCCGGGCAGGCTTGACGACGCACACCCAGCCTTCGGGCGCGCCCTTGCCCTTGCCCATGCGGGTTTCGAGCGGCTTCTTCGTGATCGGCTTGTCGGGGAACACGCGGATCCACAGCTTCCCGCCGCGCTTGACGTGGCGCTGGACCGCGACGCGGCCCGCCTCGATCTGGCGCGCGGTGAGCCAGCCCGGCTCGAGCGCCTGCAGCCCGTACTCCCCGAAGGAGAGCTCGGACCCGCGGAGCGCCGTGCCGCGCATGCGGCCGCGCTGCTGTTTGCGGTACTTGACCTTGGACGGCATCAACATCGGCGTTCTTCCTTACGCAACCTTCCGGCGGCTCTTCGCGCGGTGCAGGTCGCCCTTGTAGATCCAGCACTTGACGCCGATCTTTCCGTACGTCGTCCGCGCCTCGGCGAACCCGTAGTCGATGTCGGCCTTGAGGGTGTGGAGCGGGAGGCGGCCCTCCTGGTACCACTCGGAGCGCGCGATCTCGGCGCCGTTGAGGCGCCCGCCGCACCGGATCTTGATTCCCTGCGCGCCGAAGCGGAAGGCGGACTCCATGCCCTTCTTCATCGCGCGGCGGAACGCGACGCGGCGCTCGAGCTGCATCGCGATGGACTCGGCCACGAGCTGCGCGTCCGTCTCGGGGCGCTGGATCTCGATGATGTTCACGTGGATGTCCTTGCCGAGCCGCTGCTGCAGCCGGTCGCGGAGCTGATCCACGGACGCGCCCTTCTTCCCGATGATGACGCCGGGACGGGCGGTCATGATGTTGATCTTGAGCTTGTTTCCGCGCTCGATCTCCACCTCGGACACCGCGGCGTTCGCGAGGTCGCGCTTGAGCTCCTCGCGGAGCTTGATGTCGTCGTGGAGGAACTTGAGGTAGTCCTTCTCGGCGTACCAGCGCGAGTGCCAGGTCCGGTTGTAGCCGATGCGGAAACCGTAGGGGTGGACTTTCTGACCCATCGTGTGCTCCCGTTACCCGGCCGATTCCGGCTTCGTCGGCTTCTTCGACTTCTTCTCGTTCCTCGGGTTCTTGTCCGAGGCGTGACTCACTTCGGCGGCTTCGACCCGCTCGGCCCTCTTCTCGTCGGACGCAACCTTCTTGTGCGCGCGCTCGACGGCGCGATCCTCTTTGCCGGGGCGATGCGCGGCTGCGGCGACGGCGGCCGCGACGCGGCCCTGGCGCTTCTTGACGAGCGGCTTCGCCGCCTCGGCCTTGAGGCCCGCGGCCTTGCGCGCGACGGCCTCGTCGGAGAGGACGACCGTGACGTGGCAGAACGGGCGCGGGACCAGCCACATGCGGCCCTGCGGGCCGGACATGAAGCGCGGGCGCGCGAACCGCTTCTTGTAGTTCGAGATCCTGCGGATCATCGCGTTGCGCTGCAGCGGCTTGCGGCCGGCCTCGTCGACGTGGATCTTCGAGACGACGAGCGCATCCGCGTCGACGCCCGACTCGTTCTGCTGGGCGTTTGCCAGCGCGGACTCCACGAGCTTCAGGAGATCGGACGAGCAGCCCTTGCGCGTCGTGCGCAGGGTCGCGAGGGCCTTCCCGACGGGCTTCATGCGGATGAGGTCCGCCACGAGGCGGATCTTCTGCGCGGAGCCGCGGTAGTGGCGGAGACGGGCGACGGATTCCATCGGTCCCCTCCTCAGGCCTTCGCCGCCGGCGCGGCGGCCGGTGCACCAGGCGCGCCCGGAGCGCCCGGCGTGGCGCCCTTCTCGATCTTGCGACCCGAGTGGCCCTTGAACGTGCGCGTGGGCGAGAACTCGCCGAGCTTGTGCCCGACCATGTTCTCGGAGATGTAGACGGGGATGAACTTCTTGCCGTTGTGGACGGCCAGCGTGTGGCCGACCATGTCGGGCAGGATCGTCGAGCGGCGCGACCAGGTCTTCAGGACGCGCTTTTCGCCCGCTGCGTTCATCGAGGCGATCTTTTCGAGGAGCGGCGCGTCGACGAACGGCCCCTTTTTCGTGGAACGAGACATGTTTTCCCTCGTCTCCTACTTGCGGCGCTTGACGATGAGCGCGTCGGTACGCTTGTTGTTGCGGGTCTTCTTGCCCTTGGTCTTCCAGCCCCACGGCGACGTGGGGTGGCGGCCGCCGGACGTCTTGCCCTCGCCGCCGCCCATGGGGTGGTCGACGGGGTTCATGGCGACGCCGCGGTTGTGCGACTTCCAGCCGAGCCAGCGGTTGCGGCCGGCCTTGCCGATCGAAATGTTCTCGTGCTCGAGGTTTCCAACCTGGCCGATCGTGGCGTAGCAGTCCACACGCACGCGGCGCAGCTCGCCCGAGGGCACGCGCAGGAGCGCGAAACCGCCCTCCTTCGCCATGAGCTGGGCGCTCGCACCGGCCGAACGGGCGATCTGCCCGCCGCGGCCCGGCTGAAACTCGATGTTGTGCACGACGGTGCCGAGCGGGATCGACTTCAGGGGAAGCGCATTCCCGAGCACGATGTCGGCCGTCGGGCCCGACACGACGGTGGCCCCGACCGCGAGGCCGGCGGGCGCGACGATGTAGCGCTTCTCGCCGTCGGCATAGTTCAGGAGCGCGATGCGGGAGGAGCGGTTCGGGTCGTACTCGATCGAGGCGACCTTCGCCGGGATCCCGTGCTTGTCGCGCTTGAAGTCGATGTCGCGGTACCGCTTCTTGTGGCCGCCGCCACGCCACCAGGACGTGAGGTGGCCTCGGCTGTCGCGGCCGCCGGTCTTCAGCTTGCCCTTCGTGAGGGACTTCGTCGGCTCGGACTTCGTGATCTCCGAGAAATCGGACGTCGTCCGCTGGCGCATGCCGGGAGAGGTCGGTTTGTAGGACTTCACGGGCATGGCGTCACACCCCTTCGAACAGGGCCGGGAGCTTCTGGCCCTTCGCGAGCTTCACGTAGGCCTTCTTCCGGTCCTGCGCGCGTCCGATGGACTTCCCGACCTTCTTGATCTTCCCGTTCACGGCGACGACGCGGACGGCGTCGACCTTGACCTGGAAGAGGGCCTCGACGGCCTTGCGGATTTCGATCTTGTTCGCGTCGCGGGCGACGTCGAACGTGAGGACGTTCTGGGTCTGGCTCATCGCCGTCGAGCGCTCCGTCAGGACGGGACGCACGATGACGGCCTGGTGAGTGCGCGGGTTCATGCCAGCACCTCCGAAACGGCACGGAGGGCGTCCTCGGTGAGGACGATCGTTCCGGCGTTCAGCGCGTCGTAGACGTTGAGCCCGAGCGGGTCCAGCGTCGTGACCTTGGGATTGTTCGCCACGGCGCGGGCGAGGTTCTCGTTGCCCTTACGGTCGACGACGAGCGTCTTGCCCTCGACCCCGAGCTTCGCGAGCACGCTCGCGAAGTCCCTGGTCTTGTGCGTCGCGAGCTTGAGCGCGTCGAGAAGCACGACCTTCTGCTCGCGCGCCTTCTCGGAGAGCACGCAGCGGAGCGCCGCCTTCTTCGCCTTCGCGTTCACCTTGAGCGCGTAGGAGTGCGGAACGGGACCGAACACCGTGCCGCCGTGGCGGTGCAGCGGCGGGCGGCCGCCACCCTGGCGGGCGCGGCCGGTGCTCTTCTGCTTGAACGGCTTCTTGCCGGAGCCGGACACCTCGGCGCGGGTCTTCGTCTTGTGCGTTCCGCGGTGCTCGCGCGCCCGGATCTGCTTGACGACTTCCCACACGAGGTGGCGGCGGAACGGCACGCCGAAGATCTCCTCGGGGAGCGTCGCCTCGCCGACGGTCTCGGCCTTGACGTTGCGCACCTTGAGCTTCAGCGAGGGGGCGGCCGCCTTCGGGGCAGCAGCCTTCTTCGGAGCGGCCGCGGCTTTCGGAGCGGACGCCTTCTTCGGAGCGGCGGTCTTCGTGTTCTTGTCTGCCATGGCCGCTCCTTACGCCGCCGCTCCGCCGGCTTTCCGGGAGAGCTTCTTCACGATCTTGACGACCGTGTTGCGAGCTCCCGGAACCGCACCGCGGAGATAGATGAGGTGGTTCTCGGTGTCCACGCGGACGACCATGAGGTTCTTCATCGTCGTCTGCTTGCCGCCCATGCGTCCCGACGAGCGCGTGCCCGGGTAGACGCGGGAGGGAAAGGCCGACGGGCCGATGGAGCCCGGCGCGCGGTGGAACATCGAGCCGTGCGTCGCGGCGCCGCCGGTGAAGCCGTGGCGCTTCACGACGCCCTGGAAGCCCTTGCCCTTGGAGACGCCGACGACGTCGACGTGCTCCTTCTCGGCAAAGATGTCGCAGAGCACCTTGTCGCCGGGGGCGGCCTTCTCGTCGGCGTCGCACCGGACCTCGCCGAGGGTCTTCGCCGGCGGCACGCCCGCCTTTTCGAAGTGTCCCTTGGCGGCCGCCGTGAGGCGGCGCGGCGACACGCGGCCGACGAGCCCGAGCTGGACGGCGTCGTACCCGTCGTGGTCCTTCGTCTTGCGCTGGACGACCAGGCAGGGCCCGGCTTCGACGACGGTGACCGGCACGACCGTGCCGTCCGCTTCGAAGACCTGGGTCATCCCGATCTTGCGTCCCAGAATTCCGTTGATCATGTTTCTTTCCTCGCCGCGCCCCTGGAAGAGACGAGGCGGTTCTTTTTTCGACTTCCTACTTGCCCATCGTCCGGATTTCGACCTCGACGCCCGCGGGAAGCTCCAGCTTCGTGAGCGCGTCGACCGTCTGCGGCGTCCACTCGAAGATGTCGAGCAGGCGCTTGTGGGTCCGCATCTCGAACTGCTCGCGCGACTTCTTGTCGACGTGCGGCGAGCGGTTGACCGTCCAGCGCGCGATGGTCGTCGGCAGCGGGATCGGCCCCGCGACCTTGGCGCCCGAACGGCGCGCCGTGTCGACGATCTCGGTCGTCGACTGGTCGAGGATCCGGTAGTCGTAACCCTTGAGGCGGATGCGGATTCTGTCGTTGGCCATAAAAGTCTTTTGCTTTCTTTGGAAGGGATCGGGCCCCCGGAAGAGGACCGGGGAATTTCTTAGAAGGTAAGAAACCCCGGCCCATCCGGAACCCTCTCTCTATCTCCTAAGCAAGAATCTCCGTGACGGTGCCCGCTCCGACCGTGCGGCCGCCCTCGCGGATGGCGAACTTGAGGCCCTTCTCCATTGCGATCGGCGAGATGAGCGTGATCTCGAGCTCGACGTCGTCGCCGGGCATGACCATCTCGACGCCGGCCGGCAGCGCGGCCGAGCCCGTGACGTCCGTCGTGCGGATGAAGAACTGCGGGCGGTAGTTGTTGAAGAACGGCGTGTGGCGGCCGCCCTCGTCCTTGGACAGGATGTACACCTTGCCCTTGAACTTCGTGTGCGGCTTGATCGAGCCGGGCTTGCAGAGAACCTGCCCGCGCTCGACGTCCGTCCGCTCAACGCCGCGGAGCAGGACGCCGACGTTGTCGCCCGCCTGGCCCTGGTCGAGGAGCTTCTTGAACATCTCGACGCCGGTGACCGTCTTCTTCTGCGTGTCGCGAAGGCCGACGATCTCGATTTCGTCGCCTACCTTCACGATTCCGCGCTCGACGCGGCCCGTGACGACCGTGCCGCGGCCCGAGATCGAGAACACGTCCTCGATCGGGAGGAGGAAGTCCTTGTCCGTGAGGCGCGTGGGCTCGGGAATGCTCGCGTCGAGGGCGGCGGCGAGATCCCAGATGGACTGTGCGTCCGGGCCGGTCGGATCGTTGAGGGCCTTGATGGCCGAACCGCGGATGACCGGAATCTTGTCGCCGGGGAAGCCGTACTTCGAGAGGAGCTCGCGCACCTCGAGCTCGACGAGGTCGAGGAGCTCGGGGTCTTCCATCATGTCGCACTTGTTGAGGTAGACGACCATCGCGGGCACGTTGACCTGGCGGGCGAGGAGGACGTGCTCCTTCGTCTGCGGCATCGGGCCGACCGGCGCCGAGACGACGAGGATCGCGCCGTCCATCTGCGCGGCGCCCGTGATCATGTTCTTGATGTAGTCCGCGTGGCCCGGGCAGTCGATGTGGGCGTAGTGACGCTTTTCGGTCTCGTACTCGACGTGCGCGAGGGCGACCGTGAGGATCTTGGTCGCGTCGCGCCGGAACGTCTTCGCGTCGGCCTTTGCGACGTCGTCATAGGACTTCGAGACGGCGAACCCCTTCGTCGAGAGGACCTTCGTGAGAGCCGCCGTCAGCGTCGTCTTGCCGTGGTCGACGTGACCGATCGTGCCGACGTTGACGTGGGGCTTCGTGCGCGCGAATTTCTCCTTGGCCATCTGTCTCTCCTTCGCTCCTGGCGGCTTTCTCTAGACCGAGACCTTGGCGATGATCCCCTCGGCGATCGCCTTCGGGACCTCGTCGTATCTCTCGAACTGCATCGTGTAGTTGGCACGGCCCTGGGTGAGGGACCGCAGTGTGGTGGCGTAGCCGAACATCTCGGACAGCGGCACGCTGGCCGTGATGACCTGGAAGTTCAGGCGGGGCTCCATGTGGTTGATCCGGCCGCGGCGGGAGCTCAGGTCGCCGTTGACGGGCCCGAGGAACTCGTCCGGCGTGACGACCTCGACCGCCATCATGGGCTCGAGGATGACGGGGTTCGCCTTCTTCGCGGCGTCCTGGAACGCCATCGAACCGGCGATCTTGAACGCCATTTCCGACGAGTCGACGTCGTGGAAAGAGCCGTCGTACAGCTCGACCTGGATGTTGACCGTCGGGTAGCCGGCGAGGACGCCCGTCAGGATCGCCTCGCGGATGCCCTGGTCGATCGGCTTGATGAATTCCTTGGGGATCGAGCCGCCCGAGATGGCGTTGACGAACTCGTAGTCCTTGCCTTCCGGGTGCGGGCGCAGGCGGATCTTCGCGTGGCCGTACTGACCCTTGCCGCCCGACTGGCGGATGAACTTGCCCTCGCCCGGCGTCTCGCGGCGAATCGTCTCGCGGTAGGCGACCTGGGGCTTGCCCACGTTCGCGCCCACGTTGAACTCGCGCACCATGCGGTCGACGATGATCTCGAGGTGGAGCTCGCCCATCCCGGCGATGATCGTCTGGTTCGTCTCCTTGTCCGTGTGGACGCGGAACGTCGGGTCTTCCTGCATGAGCTTCGCGAGCGCCATGCCCATCTTTTCCTGGTCGGCCTTCGTCTTCGGCTCGATCGAGAGCGTGATGACGGGCTCGGGGAACTTCATGGACTCGAGGACGACGATGTGGTCGCGCTCGCAGATCGTGTCCCCGGTCGTGACGTTCTTGAGGCCCACGGCGGCGCCGATGTCGCCCGCCCAGATCTCCTTGATCTCCTCCCGCTTGTTCGCGTGCATCTTGAGGATGCGGCCGATGCGCTCGTTCGTCTGCTTCGTGGCGTTGTAGACGCCCGAGCCCGCGTCGAGGTGGCCCGCGTAGACGCGGAAGAAGGCGAGCTGGCCGACGAAGGGGTCGGTCATGATCTTGAAGACGAGGCCCGCGAACGGCGCGTCGTCCCGCGTGTCGAGAGCGACCTCGTTGCCGTCCTCGTCCACGCCGCGGATCGCGGGAATGTCGAGCGGCGAGGGAAGGTACTCGACGACGGCGTCGAGAAGCTGCTGGACGCCCTTGTTCTTGAAAGCCGAGCCGCAGACGACCGGATGGAGCTTGCCCGTGACGGTCGCCTTGCGCAGCGCCGCACGCATCTCGTCCGGCGTCGGAATGTGCCCGTCCATGAACTTCTGCATCAGGACGTCGTCGGTCTCCGCGAGAAGCTCGATGAGCCGCTCGCGGTACTTGTCGTACATGGCCTTGTGGTCGGCCGGGACCTCGACTGTCTCGAATTCCGCGCCGAGCGCGTCGTCCTTGAAATCGTAGGCCTTGCCCTCGATGAGGTCGATCACGCCCTCGAACGTCTCGGCCGAGCCCCACGGGATCTGGACGGGCGTGGGCTTGGCGGCGAGCTTCGTGACCATCATGTCGACGCAGCGGTCGAAGTCCGCGCCGACGCGGTCCATCTTGTTGATGAACGCGATGCGCGGGACGCCGTAGCGGTCGGCCTGGCGCCACACGGTCTCGGACTGCGGCTCGACGCCGGAGACGCCGTCGAACACGGCCACGGCGCCGTCGAGAACGCGCAGCGAGCGCTCGACCTCGGCCGTGAAGTCGACGTGGCCGGGCGTGTCGATGATGTTGACGCGGATGCCCTTCCAGTGACAGGTCGTCGCGGCCGACGTGATCGTGATGCCGCGCTCCTGCTCCTGAACCATCCAGTCCATCGTCGCGGTCCCGTCGTGGACCTCGCCGATCTTGTAGTTGACGCCGGTGTAATAGAGGACGCGCTCGGTGGTCGTCGTCTTGCCCGCGTCGATGTGGGCCATGATGCCGATGTTTCGGCACATCTCGAGGGGGTGATTTCTCGGCATGAGCTTGTATCCCGTTCCGGGCTGACTGCGCCGTCAAATGAGAGGGGCGCGCGAGCGTCGCGCTCTCCCTCCATTTCGCACGCTTAAGGCGTGTTCCGGGTCTCCGAAAGGACCTGTCCGGTTCGCACCGGCCGGTTTCCCCTCACCCGGGTGTGGCAGTTCTACCAGCGGTAATGGGCGAAGGCCTTGTTGGCCTCGGCCATTTTGTGGGTGTCCTCCTTCTTCTTCACGGCGTTGCCCCGGTTGTTGGCGGCGTCGAGAAGCTCGCCCGCGAGCTTGTCCCGCATCGTCTTCTCGCCGCGCGCCTGCGCGTACGAGATGACCCAGCGGATCGCGAGCGAGGTCCGTCGGTTCGGCTTGACCTCGACAGGAACCTGGTACGTCGAGCCGCCGACGCGGCGCGACTTGACCTCGAGAACCGGCTTGACGTTCTCGAGAGCCTTCTTGAATGTCTTGAGCGGATCGTCCGACGTCTTCTGCTCGATCTGCTTCATCGCGCCGTAGAAGATCGACTCGGCGGTGGACTTTTTGCCGCGCTCCATGACGCAGTTGATGAACTTCGTCACGAGCTGGGACTGGTAGAGCGGGTCCGGGAGGACTTCGCGTTTCGGGACTTCACGGCGACGCGGCATGTCGTTTCCTTAAGCCTTCGGACGCTTCGCGCCGTACTTGGAGCGCGACTGCTTGCGGTTCGCGACGCCGACGGCGTCGAGCGTCCCGCGGATGATGTGGTAGCGCACGCCGGGAAGGTCCTTCACGCGGCCTCCGCGGATCATGACGATGGAGTGCTCCTGGAGGTTGTGCCCGATGCCGGGGATGTAGGTCGTGACCTCGATGCCGTTCGTGAGGCGCACGCGCGCGATCTTCCGGAGAGCCGAGTTCGGCTTCTTCGGGGTCGTCGTCTTCACCTGGGTGCAAACGCCGCGGCGCTGCGGGCAGGACTGCAGGGCGGGCGACTTCGTCTTGTAACGGACGGCTTCGCGGCCCTTTCTCACGAGCTGGCTGATCGTCGGCATGGGACTTTCGAGACTCCTTCGGAACGCTTGGCGAGTCGAATGACGGACTATCGAGTGGCGAACCGGCCACGAGGAGGCCGTTTTCCGGGCGCGACACGGCGGATAACGCCGGGCCGGTCCCCGGGGAAACCCGCGAATCATAGTGACCCCCCGGTGGGCTGTCAAGCGACAAACCCCTCGGCAGAGTGAGTATCAGGTCCAGTGAACGGGCTCGGCGGCCGCCTGGGAGCCGGCAGGCGCCGGAGCGGCCGAACCGTCCGCCGCCAGGAGGCCCGGATAGACCTCGCGGGCCCGGGCCACCACGCCTTCCGGGTCCAGCCGGAAGTGCTGCCGCTGAAAGGCCTGGGGGCCATGCTCGACGAACTGGTCCGGGATCGCATGCGAACGGACTCCCGAGGACGGCAGGCCGGCGGCGTGGACGGACTCGAGGACCGCGCTCCCGAAGCCTCCCTGATGGAGGTGCTCTTCCAGCGTGAGAAGACGGGGACAGGCGGCCAGTAGAGTCCCCACGAGCGCCACGTCCAAAGGCTTGACGAATCGAGCGTTAGCAACGCCGCAGTCGACGCCGAGGGTCTTCAGGGCAGCAGCGGCCTTTTCGGCTACGGGCACCATGGAGCCGTAGGCAAGGAGGTTCAGGTCCTTGCCGATCGACAGAATCTCACCCTTCCCCGCCGGAATCGTCCTCAGGACGGGGTCGAGCGGGGCGCCGAGTCCGGCGCCCCGGGGATAGCGAATCGCGAAGGGCCGGCCGGACCCGATGGCCGTGAAGAGGAGGTGCTGGAGCTCGTTCTCGTCTTTCGGCGCAGCGACCGTCATGTTCGGGATGCCCCGCGTATAGGCGATGTCGTAGATCCCCTGGTGGGTCTTGCCGTCGTCTCCGACGAGGCCGGCCCTGTCGATGCAGACGGTCACGGGCAGGTTCTGCAGGCAGACGTCGTGGATGAGCTGGTCGTAGCCGCGCTGGAGAAACGTCGAATAGATCGAGACGACGGGCTTCAGGCCGGCCTTTGCCATGCCTGCCGCCATGATGATGGCGTGCTCCTCGGCGATTCCGACGTCGAAGACCCGGCCCGGGTACACCTTCTGGACCTCGCCGAGCCCGGTGCCCTCGAGCATCGCGGCCGTGATCGCGACGATCTTCGGGTCCTTCTCCATCATCGCGAGGAGCGTCTTCGCGAAGACCTGCGAGTACGTGGGCGCCGCGCCCGTGGAGGCGGCCGGCGAGGGCGTGCCGGGCTGGTGGAAGCGCGACGGGTTCTCCTCGGCCTTGTCGTAGCCGCGCCCCTTGTGCGTGAGGGCGTGGATCACGACGGGCGTCCCGTCCTTCGAAACTTCCTTCGCCCGCGCGAGCGCCTCCTCGAGCTCCTTGAAGTCGTGGCCGTCGATCGGCCCGACGTAGTGGAAGCCGAGCTCGTCCCAGACGAGGTTCGGGAAGAAGAGCCCCTCGACGGAGTTCTTGATCTTCTTCGCAAGGCCCCAGGCTTCCTCCCCCTTCGGGAGCTTCTTGAAGAGGCCGTGCCCCTTCTCGGTCAGGCGCTTGTAGGCCGGGTGGAGCTCGAAGCGGTTGCGCCAGTGCGCGAGCCAGCCGACGTTCTCCGAGATGGACCAGCCGTTGTCGTTCAGGATGACGACGAGCCGCTTCGGCTTGATGTGGACGATGTTGTTGAGCGCCTCGTAGCTCGTCCCCGACGTCATCGCGCCGTCGCCGACCACGACGACGACGTGCGGATCGTTCGGATCCCCCTGGAGCGCGACGGCGAGGCCCATCCCGAAGGAGAGGCCAGTCCCCGCGTGCCCGGCGGCGAACGTGTCGTGGTCGCTCTCCATCGGTTCCGCGAAGCCGGAGAGGCCGCCCGGCTTGCGGATCGTCGCGAAGCCGCCCGCGCGCCCGGTGACGAGCTTGTGCGTGTAGCACTGGTTCGACGTGTCCCACACGAAGCGGTCCTTCGGGCTGTGGAACGCGCGGTGCATCGCGAGCGTGAGCTCGACGACGCCGAGATTCGAGGCGAGGTGGCCGCCCGATCTCGTGATCGTCTCGACGATCACCTCGCGACATTCGGCCGCGAGGCGGGCGAGCGATTCGTGGTCGAGGCTCCGGAGGTCGTCCGGCCCGCCGATGGTGTCGAGAAGGGTCATCGAGGCTCCCCCGAAAGCGTTCGATCATACAGGGGCGGGCGCTCGCCTCGCGCGATCGCGCTGCGCACGCCGCGCGCGATGCGGAAGACCTCCGGACGACCCACCTTCGCTCCCGGCCCCCGTTCCTCCACCTTTGCGAGGGCCGCCCAGGCGAGCGCCACCGGCAGCGCGGTGAACTCCAGGATCCCGGCCGGCGCGCCGGCGGCGTGCAACGCGTCGATGTACTCCCCCGCCGTGTCGAGGTCCCGCCGGGCGAGCGCGAAGACCTCGGCGCGCGGGACGTCCGCGGGCAGGTAGCGGCGTCCCTCGGCAGCGTCCTCGTCGGAGTCCTTCAGAATGTTCACGAGCTGGAGCGCCTCGCCGAAGGTTCGGGCTCGCGCGCGGAGATCGAATGCCGCGGGTCGAAGAGAAGATGAAGATTCTTCGAGTAGGAAGAGCTCGGTGAGAAGTTCGCCCACGATTCCGGCTACGGTGTAGCAGTAGCCCCGAAGATCCTCGAAAGACTCGAGTGTCAGGCCCTGCTCATTCGTTCGTGCGACGAACCCGGCCATTCCGTCCGCCGACCGGACCACGTGGGTGCGGAGAATCGCCGCCGCTTCCGGGCGCAGCGCGGCGAACGCGTCGAAGACGAACGGCGTCTCGGCAATCAGCTCGCGGTAACCCGCGTGACGCGAAACGCCGGCCTGCGTCCAGGCCTGCCCGAGCCGCTCCGCCTCCGCCCGTGTCCCGTTCTTCAGAAGAAATCCGAAATCTCTCAGAGCCGCGATCCGGTCCGCGGGCGCCCAGTGCGTCGCGTCCTCGAACGTGTCGGCGATCCGGAAGAGGAGGTACGCGACCGTCACCTGCCGCCGCACGGGCTCGGGCAGCGGCGGGATCGAGAGCGCGAACGTGCGGCTCGTCTTCTCGAGGAGGTCGAGGAGGTCGGCCACGCGCCCATGTTACCGGGGTACTCTCGTCCGCATGAAAGACGTCAGGCTCCCGCTGTCCCTGCTGCTGGCCCTCGGCCTTTCTACGACCGCGACGGCCGCGCCGCCGGCGTCCGTCGCGCCATCCGTCGCCCCGCTGCGATTCGCAATCTCCTATTCGAAGGATCTCTTTCCCGGCCCCCTCGACGGCCGGGTCCTCCTCATCCTCTCGAAGGACGACAAGGCCGAACCGCGCAAGCAGATCGACATCGGCTTCAAGACGCAGCAGATCTTTGGAGTGGACGTGGACGGGCTCGCCCCCGGCGCCCCGGCCGTCGTCGACTCGGCGGTCCTCGGCTACCCGCTGGAGTCCCTCGCGGCGATCCCGAAGGGCACGTACGTCGTGCAGGCGGTCTTCCACAGGTACGAAACGTTTCGCCGGGCCGACGGCCACGTCGTGAAACTGCCGATGGACCGCGGCGAGGGCCAGCACTGGAACCTCGCGCCCGGAAACTTGTTTTCGACGCCGAAAAAGGTCGAGTTGGACCCGTCCCGGGCCGCGACGGTCCCGATCCTCTTCGATCACGTGATCCCGCCGATCCCCGAGCCGAAGGCGACGAAGTTCGTCCGGCACGAGCGTATTCGGAGCGAGCGGCTGTCGAAGTTCTGGGGGCGCGACATGGTTCTCGGCGCCCATGTCCTCCTCCCGCTCGGGTTCGACGAGCACCCGGACGCCCGCTACCCGCTCGTCATCTTCCACGGGCACTTTCCGGAGACGATTTCGGGCTTCCGCGAGGAGCCGCCCGACCCGAACCTGAAGCCGGAATACAGCGACCGTTTCCGCCTCGAGGGCTACAACCGGATCCAGCAGGAGCAGGCCCACCAGCTCTTCAAGGATTGGACGTCGCCCGGCTTCCCGCGCGCGATCGTCGTCGAGATTCAGCACGCGAACCCCTACTACGACGACTCGTACGCCGTGAACTCGGCGAACCTCGGCCCGTACGGCGACGCCATCGAGTACGAGCTCCTCCCCTACCTCGAGAAGAAGTACCGCGCGCTCGGAGCCGGGTGGGCGCGCTTCGCGTACGGCGGTTCGACGGGAGGCTGGGAGGCGATGGCCGTCCAGGTCTTCTACCCCGACCACTACAACGGGATCTACGCGGCCTGCCCCGACCCGATCGACTTCCGCGCGAACACGGTCTTCGACCTCTACGCGGAGTCGAACGCGTACTTCCCCGACGCGCCGTGGAAACGGGTCCCGCGCCCCGGCCACCGCGACTCCTTCGGCCGCATTGCCGCGACGGTCGAGGACACGAACCGGCTCGAGCTCGTCCTCGGGACGAAGGGCCGCTCGGGCGAGCAGTGGGACATCTGGCAGGCCGTGTACTCCCCCGTCGGCGCGGACGGCTACCCGAAGCCGATCTGGGACAAGAGGACCGGCGTCATCGACAAGGAGGTCGCGGCGTACTGGAAGGAGCACTACGACCTGACGGCGATCCTCGCGCGCGACTGGGACAAGGGGCTCGGGAAGAAGCTCGAAGGCAAGCTGAACATCTTCGTCGGCGAGGCGGACAACTACTTCCTCAACAACGCCGTCGTCCTCGCCGAGGAGGTCCTGAAGTCCGTGAAGAACCCGCCGTCCGGCGCGTTCATCGACTACGAGCCGCGCGCGGAGCACTGCTGGAACGGCGACCACACACGCCCGAACGCGATCTCCCGCCTGAGGTACCACCAGTTCTTCCTGCCGAAGATCGTCGAGCGCATCCGGAAGACGGCGCCGCCGGGGGCGGACCTTAAGAGCTGGGATTACTAGCAGGTGCTTGCATAATGCTTGCGTTTTGCAGCCACCGGCCTAGACTTTCCGCATGGCGACGCTCCACGTCCGCGACGTTCCCGACGACGTCTACGCGAAGATCCGCGCCCTCGCCCGGTCGGAAGGGCGGTCGCTGAACGCCCAGGTCATCCGCCTCCTGGCGTCCACGGCGCGCGGCGTGGCGACCGCCCTTTCCGTCGAGGACGCGCTCGGGTCCGCCCGGAAGATCCGCGAGGCCGGGAAGACGCGCCGCGGAGCCTCGAGCCTCTCGCTCCTCCACGAAGCCCGCCGGTCCCGCGAGCGCCGATGAACTTCCCGGACACGCTCGTCGTGGACGCGAGCGTCGGCGTCAAGCTGTTCCTCGAGGAAGAGGGATCGCGGGAGGCGGAGGCGATCTTCGCTCTCCTCGCGGGCGTCTCCCCGCGGACGCTCGCCGTCCCGGACCTCTTCTTCGTCGAGTGCGCCAACGTCTTCAGGAGCCGCGTCCACCGGCGCCTCATGAAGCCCGCGGCGCGCGACGCGTCGGATCCTGGCGCGCGCCCGCCCGTGCGCCGGGGAACTGCGCGGCCGCCCTCGACCTTGCGCTCGACCACGGTCTCTCGGTCTACGACGCCGTCTACGCCGTCCTCGCCCGCACGCTCGCGGCCCCGCTCGTCACGGCCGACGGCCGCCTCCTCGCGGCGCTCCGCAAGGCCGGCATCGCCGCGCTGCCCTTGGCCTGACTCTTCGGCTTCGGCGCGGCAGCCGGCCGGCCTCGACCACTCGGCGAGCAACACAGCTCCAGCCTCGTCCGAAGTAACGCCGCGCACCTCGTGCCCCATCGACGAGCCGGTACCACCGCCGGCGGCACGCACGAGGTACGGCCATCGTCACTTCCCTCCACCCCCACGGGGGTCCTGCCGAGCTTCCGTCCGCAGCACCGATCCACATCGGCAAGGAGCTGGAGTGCGCCTCCCGTGAGCGACTCGGCATGCCCTCGGTGGGAGCACCGCGAGAAGGCGAGCGGTCAGGTCGACGTTGAGCCCATTCCCTCCACGCGCTGGAGAGCCGCCAGGCCCCCACCAGCCGACGCCTTCGAGCGACCCTTCCCGCACCGCCGACACGGGTCACGACAGAGAGCGCGAGGAGTACCGCTGGCGGAGCACCTTCTGACTTCCCGAGGGTCCCAGCGCTTCCTCGAGCGCGTCGGCCCGCGCGCGCCTCCGCGAGCCCCTGCTCGCTCGCGCTCGGCAAGTTGAAATCGGAAGACCGGAACGGAACCCGGCAGCCGCGAGCGCGAAGCCGCGGTTGCCCGCATCCGCAGGGTCGCACGCGCCGGGGCGCCACTCCGCGCGGGCAGTCGAGAAAGAGACCATGCAGCGCTTGAGGTGGTCCGGGCGTCTTCCGGCACCTGCGGAACGGAGCCGTATTCGAGAAAGAACGGCCTGACCTGGGACACCTGGAGGAGCGCCGGTCGCCGCCCCGGCGACACCGGCGCAATCGGTCGGCGAGGTTCTTCGACATCACGTCCAGACCGAGTTCCTGCCGGTAGTAGTGCAGCGATGCGGAACGGCAGACGCGCGGCAGGTTGGAGAAGAGAACGGAGGCCGCGGCGTCATTGCGAAACAGCCGGGCCCACGCGGACGCGCATGGGTCGAGTCCAGGGTGGCTGTCCCCGACCCTGCGGCGGAGCATCGGGTCGGATCGTGGGGGTGTCCCGGCGTGGGCGGCGATCAGACCCGGCAGGTCGTCGCAAGGCGGCCCTGCGGTACGCACCAGATCGTCATGGCCCTCCAGCTCGAGACCTCGAGGATTCGGAACTTCAGAGCCGTCTCCGCGAACACGGTACCGCCGGAAAGGAGGGCTTCCCAGCGGTCGGCGTCGTATTCCATCTGCCTGTTCAAGAAGGCGCTGAGAGCCACGCCGATTTGGAGTTCGACGAGAACCCACGGCACGCCGCACCAAGCGCCGCCAACGCAAGGGAGTCGAACGAGGACGGCGGGATCGTCTTCGAGGACGCCGAGAGCCGGCGTCCCACGGTCCCCTCGAGGGGCCGGTAGAACCAGCGGTTCACGCCCTCACGATCCGGAGGCGCGCCCGACCCCTGCCGGAAGTCCGAACTCGTGCGCAGACCCAAGGGCCTCCACGGGAGCCCAGCGTGAGCTCAGACGCCCTGGCGAAGGCTGAGGAGATTCAGGTGCCCGCGACGCGTTACGCCCGTGTCCGCGACATGCGATCGGGGTCTTGCCCCAGAGCCGCGCAGGCGGCGACGTACGCGAAGAGAAGCGGCTCGTCGCCGTGGAGCGCCCACCGTTCGTCCCCAAACGCACGCAAAACCGGCTTCAACAGGAAAAGAGCGACCGTGGCGCCGAACGCGACGCAGCCCAGGGCGAAGGCGAGCTCCCAGAGGCCCTTCGCGTGTGGCACCCAGAACCCGCCGAGGACCGCAACGCCGGCAAAGAAGGCGACGAGGGACATGTAGAGGGCGACAAGGACGCCCCAGGCCAACAGAACGGCGACGAGGCTCAGCAGATAGCCGAACGGCGGCCGCTGAAACGGCAATTCCAGATCGAGAGATGCAAGAATCGCCTCGGCGGAATTGATGGCCGGTCAGTCTCCGAGGCCGAAGGCATCGCCGAATTGACCACAAGAAGAAAAGGGCCGGCTTGCGCCGGCCCTTGAGGGAACGATGGGATCGAAGGATCAGACTTCGTCGTCGAGATCCGCCGCGATGACCGGCGTCTCGTCGTCGAAGTAGAGCTCCTCCGTCTCCTCGGGCGCGGGCGGGATCTCTTCCCGTTCGAGGACGACGTTGCGGTAGTAGTCCATGCCGGTGCCGGCGGGGATGAGCCGCCCGACGATGACGTTCTCCTTGAGGCCGCGGAGGAGGTCCACCCTGCCCGCGATGGACGCCTCCGTCAGGACGCGCGTCGTTTCCTGGAACGACGCGGCCGAGACGAACGAGTCCGTCGAGAGCGACGCCTTCGTGATCCCGAGGAGCAGCGGGCGGCCCTGGGCGGCCTTGCCGCCGGCGTTCAGGATGCGGTCGTTCTCCTCGTTGAACCGGAAGCGGTCGACCTGCTCGTCGACGAGGAACTCCGTGTCGCCGACCTCTTCGATGCGGACGCTCCGCATCATCTGGCGGACGATGACCTCGATGTGCTTGTCGTTGATGCCGACGCCCTGCGAGCGGTAGACCTCCTGGATCTTGTCGGTCATGTACCGCTGCAGCTCCTTCTCGCCCTTGACCGCGAGGATGTCGTGCGGCGACGGATCGCCCTCGGTGAGCGGATCGCCCGCCTCCACCCTCTCGCCGTCCTGGACCATGACGTGCGCGCCGCGCGGGACGAGCATCTCGCGCTTCTGGCCGTCCTCGGACTCGACGACGATCTTCTGCTGGCCCTTCACGGTGCCCGCGTGGTGCACGACGCCGGAGATCTCGGTGATGACGGCCGGCTCCTTCGGGCGCCGGGCCTCGAAGAGCTCGACGACGCGCGGGAGACCGCCGACGATGTCGCGGGTGCGCTTCTTCTCGACGGGCTTCTTCGCGAGGGCGTCGCCCGGGTACACCGAGTCGCCGTCGGCGATCATGAGGTGCGACGGGATCGGCAGCGCGTACTTGCGCTCCTCCCCGTTCTTGCCCGTGACGACGAGAGTCGGCGAGCGCTTCTCGGTCGTGCCGGTCGTCTCGACGACGATCTTCTGCGTGAGGCCCGTGACCTTGTCCGTCTCCTCGCGCAGGTTCTCGCCTTCGAGGATGTCCTTGTAGGCGACCTTGCCCGCGATCTCCGAGAGGATCGGCGACGCGAACGGGTCCCAGCTCACGAGGAGCTGGCCGGGCTTCACCTCTTCGCCGTCGACCACCTTGAGGGCGGAGCCGTAGGCGAGCGAGTAGCGCTCCTTCTCGCGCCCCTTGGCGTCGAGGAGGACGAGCTTCGAGTTGCGGTTGACGACGACCTTCGTGCCGTCCTTCTTGCTGACCAGGTTCGCGTTGAGCAGCTTGATGATGCCGGGGTTCTTCGCGACGTGCTTCGCCGCTTCAGACACTCGAGCCGTTCCCCCGTAGTGGAACGTACGCATCGTCAGCTGCGTGCCCGGCTCGCCGATGGACTGGGCGGCGATGACGCCCACCGCCTCGCCGATGTCGACGAGGTCGCCCGTGGCGAGGTTGCGCCCGTAGCACTTGCGGCAGACGCCGCGGCGCGTCTCGCACGTGAGGACCGAGCGGATCTTGACGCGCTCGATGCCGGCTTCCTGGATCTTGCCGGCCAGCTCCTCCGTGATCGTGTCGTTCGCGGCGACGAGGGCTTCGTCGTTCGCCGGGTCGAAGACGTCTTCCTGGACGATCCGGCCGACGATGCGGTCGCGGAGCGGCTCGAGGATCTCGCCGCCCTCGACGATGGCGGACACCACGATCCCGTCGACGGTCTCGCAGTCTTCCTGCGTGATGATGACGTCCTGGGCGACGTCGACGAGGCGGCGCGTGAGGTAGCCGGAGTCGGCCGTCTTGAGCGCCGTGTCGGCGAGGCCCTTGCGCGCGCCGTGCGTCGAGATGAAGTACTCGAGCACGGTGAGGCCTTCGCGGAAGTTCGAGATGATCGGCTGCTCCATGACCTCGCCCGAGGGCTTGGACATGGGGCCGCGCATGCCGGCGAGCTGCCGGACCTGCTCCTTCGAGCCACGCGCGCCGGAGTCGGCCATCATGTAGATGGGGTTGAACTCCCCGCCGCCGACGCCGTCCGACGCCTTCATCTCCTTGAACATGGCTTCCGCCACGGTCTCGGTGATGCGGTGCCAGATGTCGATGATCTTGTTGTGGCGCTCGCCGTCGGTGATGGCGCCCTGCTGGCGCTGGTTCTCGACCTCGAGGACTTCCTTGCGCGCGCGGTTCACGAGCTCGGTCTTGTTGCCCGGGATGCGCATGTCGTCGACGCCGATCGAAATGCCGGCCTGGGTCGCGACCGTGAAGCCGAGAGCCTTGACGATGTCGAGGATCTCGACCGTGCGCTCGAGGCCGTAGGTCACGAAACAGTAGTTGACGAGGTCCTGCAGGCCCTTCTTCTTCAGCGTGCCGTTCAGGAACGGCAGCTCGGGCGGCAGGTTCGCCGAGAGCAGGACGCGTCCGACCGTCGTCTCGATGCGCGTGCGGTTGCAGGCGATCGGGTCCGTGTGGACGATGTCCTGGTCGTTGAGGACCTGGCTCTCGAGGTCGATGAGGCTGCCCGTGAAGCGCACCGCGATCCCGGCGTGCGTGTCGACCTCGCCGGCGTCGTGCGCGAGGGTGACTTCGTCGAAGCTCGAGAAGACGCGGCCTTCGCCCTTGCACCCTTCCTTGCGGCGGGTGAGGTAGTAGAGGCCGAGCACGAGGTCCTGCGACGGCACCGTGAGGGGCTTGCCGTGCGCGGGCGACAGGATGTTGTGCGAGGACAGCATCAGGACCTGCGCCTCGACCTGCGCCTTCGGCGAGAGCGGGACGTGGACGGCCATCTGGTCGCCGTCGAAGTCCGCGTTGAACGCCGCGCAGACGAGCGGGTGGATCTTGATCGCCTTGCCCTCGATGAGGACCGGCTCGAACGCCTGGATGCCGAGGCGGTGGAGCGTGGGCGCGCGGTTCAGGAGCACCGGGTGCTCCTTGATGACCTCTTCGAGGGCGTCCCACACCTCGTTCGGCGCCTGCTCGACGAGCTCCTTGGACGCCTTGATGGTGGAGGTGATCCCCTTCTGCTCGAGCCGGTGGTAGATGAACGGCTTGAAGAGCTCGAGGGCCATCTTCTTCGGCAGGCCGCACTGGTGGAGCTTGAGCTCCGGCCCGACGACGATGACGGAGCGGCCCGAGTAGTCGACGCGCTTGCCGAGGAGGTTCTGGCGGAAGCGGCCCGACTTGCCCTTGAGCGTGTCGGACAGCGACTTGAGGGGGCGGTTGTTCGAGCCCTTCAGGACGCGGCCGCGGCGGCCGTTGTCGAACAGGGCGTCGACGGCCTCCTGGAGCATGCGCTTCTCGTTGCGCACGATGACTTCCGGAGCGCGGAGCTCGAGGAGCTTCTTGAGCCGGTTGTTGCGGTTGATGACGCGGCGATAGAGGTCGTTGAGGTCCGACGTCGCAAACCGTCCTCCGTCCAGGGGGACGAGAGGGCGAAGCTCGGGGGGAATGACCGGAATGACGTTCAGGATCATCCATTCGGGCCGGTGGCCCGAACGGCGGAACGCGTCGACGACCTTGAGACGCTTGGCCGCCTTGAGGCGCTTGAGCGCGGACGTCTCCGTCTTCATGACGAGACGCAGCTCCTCGGCCAGGTCGTCGATGTTGACGCTCTGGAGGAGCTCCTGGATCGCCTCGGCGCCCATCTTCGCGACGAACGCGTCGACGCCGTACTTGACCTTGAGCTCGCGGAACTTCTCTTCCGTGATGAGGCTCTTGACCTCGAGGTTCTCGTCCTCCGAGAGCGGGCCCGGGTCGATGACGACGTACTGCTCGAAGTAGAGGATCCGCTCGAGGTCGCGGAGCGTGAGGTCGAGCAGGTGCCCGATGCGGCTCGGCAGCCCCTTGAAGAACCACACGTGCGACACGGGAGCCGCGAGCTCGATGTGGCCCATGCGCTCGCGCCGGACCTTCGACTTCGTGACCTCGACGCCGCACTTGTCGCAGACGACGCCGCGGTGCTTCATCCGCTTGTACTTGCCGCAGAGGCATTCCCAGTCGGTGATCGGGCCGAAGATCTTCGCGCAGAACAGGCCGTCGCGTTCCGGCTTGAACGTGCGGTAGTTGATCGTCTCGGGCTTCGTCACCTCGCCGAACGACCACGAGCGGATCTTCTCGGGGCTGGCGAGGGCGATCTTGATGGCGTTGAAGTCACGGGGGCCCGGGTTGCGGAACGGAGACACCGTGCCGGCGCCGGGGAAACCGGAAGAGGGCGAAAAGGCTTCCATGTATTCCTCTTCTCCTTAAACCTTCAGCAGCTCGACGTCGAGGCAGAGCGACTGCAGCTCGCGGACGAGGACGTTGAAAGATTCGGGCAGGCCCGGCTCGTCCGGAACCTCGCCCTTGACGATCGCCTCGTACACCTTGGAGCGGCCCTCGACGTCGTCGGACTTGACGGTGAGGAGCTCCTGGAGCGTGTACGCCGCGCCGTAGGCCTCGAGGGCCCAGACCTCCATCTCGCCGAAACGCTGGCCGCCGAACTGGGCTTTGCCGCCCAGGGGCTGCTGCGTGATGAGCGAATAGGGGCCGATCGAGCGCGCGTGGATCTTGTCGTCCACGAGGTGCGAGAGCTTGAGCATGTAGATGTAGCCGACGGTGACTTCCTGCTCGAAGCGCGAGCCCGTCATGCCGTCGTAGAGCACCGTCTTGCCGCCCACGGGGAGGTCCGCCTTGCGCAGCAGGGCGCGGATCTCCTCCTCGGAGCAGCCGTCGAAGACCGGCGTCGCGATGTTCATGCCGAGCGCCCGCGCGGCCCACCCGAGGTGGGTCTCGAGGATCTGCCCGACGTTCATGCGCGAGGGAACGCCGAGGGGGTTGAGGACGATCTCGACCGGCGTGCCGTCCGGAAGGTACGGCATGTCCTCCTCGGGGAGGATCCGGCTGATGACGCCCTTGTTGCCGTGGCGTCCGGCCATCTTGTCGCCGACCTGCAGCTTGCGCTTCATCGCGACGAAGACCTTGACCGTCTTGTTGACGCCGGGCGCGAGCTCGTCGCCCTTGGCGAGGAGAGCCACGCGGTCGGCGCTGACCTTCTTGATGACGTCGATCTGCGAGTCCGTGCGCTGGAGGATGAGCCGCACCTGGTCGCGGATCTCCTCGTCCTTCAGCTTGAGCCCCTTGAGCATGCGGGGCGTCATCATCCCGATCTTCTCGACCGTGAGCTTGCCGCCCTCCTTGACGAGAACGTTGCCCTGCGAGTCGGACACGTCCTCGAGGACGGTCCGGCCGGCGAGGAGCGATTCAATCTTCTCCTTCGCCTCGGTGCGGATGATGCGGATCTCGTCGTCGGCGTTCTTCGTGAGGCGCCCGATCTCCTCGTCGAGAATCTGCTTGGCGCGCGCGTCCTTCTGCTTCTCTTCGTCCTTGCGCGTGAAGATCTTCACGTCCACGACGACGCCCTCGATGCCCGGGGGGCACTTGAGCGAGGCGTCGCGCACGTCGCCGGCCTTCTCGCCGAAGATCGCGCGGAGGAGCTTCTCCTCGGGGGTCAGCTGCGTCTCGCCCTTGGGCGTGACCTTGCCGACGAGGATGTCGCCCGGCTTGACGTTCGCGCCGATGCGCACGATGCCGGAGTCGTCCAGGTCGCGGAGCGCGTGCTCCGAGACGTTCGGGATGTCCTTCGTGATCTCCTCGGCGCCGAGCTTCGTCTCGCGCGCCTCGATCTCGAACTCCTCGATGTGGATGGAGGTGTAGTAGTCCTCCTTGACCATCTTCTCGGAGATGAGGATCGCGTCCTCGTAGTTGTAGCCGCGCCACGGCATGAACGCGACGAGGATGTTCCGGCCGAGCGCGAGCTCGCCCTGCGACGTGCAGGGGCCGTCCGCGAGGACCTGGCCCGCCACGACGCGGTCGCCTTCCTTCACGATCGGCTTCTGGTTGATGCAGGTGTTCTGGTTCGAGCGGCGGAACTTCAGGAGCGGGTAGATGTCCGCGCCGAAGTCCTTCGTCTCGCCGTCGTCCCCGGTGATCTGGACGCGCACGATGATGCGGCGGGCGTCGACGGTGTCGACGATCCCGTCGCGCTTGCACGTCACGACGGCGCCGGAGTCGCGCGCGACGATGCCCTCGAGGCCCGTGCCGACGAGCGGCGGCTCCGTGCGCAGGAGCGGCACCGACTGGCGCTGCATGTTCGAGCCCATGAGCGCGCGGTTCGCGTCGTCGTGCTCGAGGAAGGGGATGAGCGCCGCGGCGACCGAAACGAGCTGTTTCGGCGACACGTCCATGAACTCGATCTTGTCCTTCTCGATCGTGATGAACTCGCCGCCGGCGCGGGCAACGATGCGGTCCTCGGTGAACCGGCCCTTGTCGTCGACCTCGGCGTTCGCCTGGGCGATCGTGTAGTTCTCCTCTTCCCAGGCGGGCTGGAAGAACGCCGTCGGGCGGCCGACCGGCTGGCGCTTGTGGCCCTTCTTCAGGCGGTGGACCGCCTCTTCGAGCTCCTCGGCCTCGACGATCTGGCCCTTCTTCCACCCGGAGTCGCCGACCGTGACGATCTCGTAGTGGTCGAGGACGCGCCCGTTCTTGACCTTCTTGTACGGGCTCTCGATGAACCCGAACTCGGAGATGCGGGCGAAGCACGAAAGCGACGAGATGAGGCCGATGTTCGGGCCTTCCGGCGTCTCGATCGGGCAGATGCGGCCGTAGTGCGTGGCGTGGACGTCGCGCACCTCGAACCCGGCGCGCTCGCGCGAGAGGCCGCCCGGCCCGAGGGCCGAGAGACGCCGCTTGTGCGTGACCTCGGAGAGGGGGTTCGTCTGGTCCATGAACTGCGAGAGCTGCGAGGACCCGAAGAACTCCTTGATCGCCGCGATGACGGGCTTGGAGTTGATGAGGTCGTGCGGCATCGCCGAGTCGATGTCCTGGTGGACGGACATCTTCTCCTTGATCGCGCGCTCCATGCGGACGAGGCCGATCCGGAACTGGTTCTCGAGGAGCTCGCCGACGCAGCGCACGCGGCGGTTGCCGAGGTTGTCGATGTCGTCGGTCTTGCCGATGTCGCGCTTGAGCTCGAGGAGGTGCTCGATCACGACGTAGAAGTCCTCGGCCGTGAGGGTCTTCTGGTCGAGCGACGTGTGGAGGCCCGTCCGGATGTTGAACTTGAACCGGCCGACGCGCGAGAAGTCGTACTTGCGCGGGTCGAAGAACATGCCCGCGAAGAGGTTCTTCGCGCTCTCGTCCGTCGGCGGGTCGCCGGGGCGCATGCGCTTGTAGATCTCGAGAAGCGCCTCGCGCTTCGTCTTCACGCCGTCCTTGCGGAGGGTCGCGATGAGAGTCTCGCCGATGGGCTCCCAGTCCGGGAAGATCGCCTCGACGGAAGTCGCCTGCTTGCTCTCGAGCTGCGCCGCGAGATCCTCGGGGATCTCGGAGCCGGTCTCGAACAGCACCTCGCCCGAGCCGAGGTCGACGACGTCGGCGGCGAACAGGGCCCGGCCGAGCTTCGACGGGTCGACGGACACCTCGACGTTCTCGCCCTTCGCGAGCGAGGCCTTCATCTCGGCCGTCAGCTTGACGTCCGCGAAGATGCGGCCGTCCTTGCGGATGCCGCGGAGGTGCTTGATGCGGAGCTCTTCCTTCGTGAGGATTTCGGGCGGGAGGACGAGGCGCGCCTTGCCCTTCTCGAACGAGAGCTTCACCGGGGAATAGAACTTCTTGAGGATCAGCTCGTCGCTCTCGAGGCCGAGCGCCCGGAGGAACACCGTCCCCGGGAACTTGCGCTTGCGGTCGATGCGGACGCCGAAGAGGCCCTTGGGGTCGATCTCGAACTCCACCCACGAGCCGCGGTACGGAATGATCTTGCCGATGAGCGTGTGCGCGCCCTCGCGCGTGAAGAAGACGCCGGGCGAGCGGTGGAGCTGCGAGACGATGACGCGCTCCGTCCCGTTGATGACGAACGTCCCGTTGTCCGTCATGAGCGGGATTTCGCCGAAGTAGACCTCTTCCTCCTTGATGTCGCGGATCGGCCACTCCTTCGGGGCACCCTTCCCCGTCGGAGCGTTCTCCTTGTCGAACACCTTGAGGCGGAACGTCACCTTCAGCGGCACGGAGTACGTCGAGCCGCGCTCCTGGCACTCGGCCACCGAGTACGGGAGGCGCAGCTCGACCGGGGTCCCGCAGACCTCGTCGATCGTGACCTTGTTCGCGTTCGGATGGCCGCACACGCCGCACTCGACGCGCGTCGCGCGCGGATCCTTCACCTTCACGGTCGCGCCGCAGTGCTCGCACGAGAAGCGCAGGTGCTGCAGGCCTTCGAGCCGGCCGCTGCGGGACTTCCACTCGCCGATGCGGTACGACACGAACTCGAGTGCGCACGTCTCACGGAAGTCGCTGAACGGGAACACGCTCTTGAAGACGGCCTGCAGACCGACGTCCTGCCGCTCTTCGGGCAGGAGGTCCATCTGGAGAAAGTCCTCGTACGACTTGCGCTGGACGTCGATGAGGTTCGGAAGGGGCAGGAAGGAGCGGATCTTGCCGAAGCTCGTCCGTTCCTTCGCACCGGAGGCGGGGGTGCGTCCGATCATGGGGTGCTTGTCCTCTCATGGCCGCGCGCTGGCCGGGGTGTGAGGCGCGCGATGGGGCGACGACGAAGATCGAGAGAAGCGGCTGTTGGCGGGGGAAACCGAACCTCGGTTTCCCCCGCACCCCCATCCGGGTTACTTGACCTCGACCTTCGCGCCCGCGTCCTCGAACTTCTTCTTGATGGAAGCGGCCTCGTCCTTCGAAACGCCTTCCTTGATGACGCCGAGGTTCTCGACGAGATCCTTGGCTTCCTTGAGCCCGAGCGAGGCGTTGACCTCGCGGACGACCTTGATGACGTTGATCTTGTTCGAGCCGGCCTCCTTGAGCGCGACCGTGAACTCGGTCTGCTCCTCGGCGGCGGCGGCGGCCGGGGCGGCCGCTGCGGCGGCCGGAGCGGCCATCATCGCGGCGGAGACGCCGAACTTCTCCTCGAGAGCCTTGACGAGGTTGTTCAGCTCGAGGACGGACATCGATTCGATTTCCTTGACGAAAGTCTCGACGTTGAGTGCCATGGTTCTATCTCCTGATTCTTCGGCTTAAGCCGTGGTTTCTTCGGACTTTGCTTTTTGCTGAGCCACGGCCGCGAGGGTCGCGGCGACGTTGCGGTGAGGGGCGGCGAGGACCGTCACGAGGCGCCGGATCGGCGACTGCATGAGGCCCAGGAGCTTGCCGACGAGCTCGGCGCGCGACGGCAGGTTTGCGAGGGTCTCGAGCTCCTTCGCCGCGACGGGCTTGCCGTCGAGGAGGGCGGCCTTGACCTTCACGTTCGGGTTCGTCTTGCCGAAGGTGTGGAGAACCTTGGCGAGCGCGACGACGTCCGTCGTCGAGTAGGCGATGCCCGTCATCCCCGTGAAGTGCTCCTTGAGCGAACCGAGGGGCTTTCCCTCGAGGGCGCGCAGGGCGAGCGTGTTCTTCACGACGATGTAGTCGGACTTGGCGGCGCGGATCTGGCGGCGCAGGTCCGTCACGGCCGGCACCGACAGGCCCTTGTAGTCGATCAGGAACGCGTGGGAGGCCTTCCCCACCGTCGCCGCGAGCTCGGCGAGCTCTTCGGCCTTGGAAGCGCGCGTGGTCGTCATCAGACGGTCCTTCCGACGAGCTTCTCGGCGGTCGCGGGATCCACCGGGACGCCCGGGCCCATCGTCGACGAAAGGACGACGGACTTCATGTACTTGCCCTTCGCGGCGGCGGGCTTCGCCTTCTGGACCGCCGAGAGGAGCGCTTCGGTGTTCTCGACGAGCTGGATCTCGGGGAACGAGACCTTGCCGACGGGAACGTGGATGATCGCCGTCTTGTCGACGCGGAACTCGATCTTGCCCGCCTTCAGCTCCTTGACGGCCTTGGCGACGTCGAACGTGACCGTGCCGGCCTTCGGGTTCGGCATGAGGCCGCGCGGGCCGAGCACCTTGCCGAGCCGCCCGAGCGACTTCATCATGTCGGGCGTCGCGACGAGCGCCTCGAAGTCGAGCATGCCGGCCTGGATCTTCGCGACGAGGTCGTCCCCGCCCACGACGTCCGCTCCCGCAGCTTCGGCTTCCTTGATCTTCTCACCGGAAGCCACGACGGCCACGCGGGTCGTCTTCCCGAGGCCGTGCGGAAGCACGACCGTGCCGCGCACCATCTGGTCCGCGTGCTTCGGGTCGACGCCGAGGCGAAGGGCCACCTCGACCGTCTCGTTGAACTTGGCGAACGACGCGGACTTGACGAGCGCGACGGCCTGGGGCACGTCGTAGAGCTTCGCCTTGTCGACTTTCGCGGCGGACGCGGTGAATTTCTTGCCACTCATGGTGTGTTGTTCTCCGGAGTCGGTCGCATCCCCTGGGTCCGTCGGTGAGAAGCCCCGGGGCATCCCGGGCACCTGCGAACCGCGCGCCGGGAGAGGCCCGGCGCGGGAGGCTTCCGCCTCGTTGATCGCGGCGTCAGCCGACGACCTCGATTCCCATGGATCGGGCGGTCCCCTCCACCGACTTGACGGCGGCGGCGAGGTCCACGGTGTTCAGGTCGACGAGCTTGAGCTTGGCGATCTCCTCGACCTGCTTCTTCGTCACCTTGCCGACTTTCGTCTTGTTCGGGACGCCCGAGCCCTTTTCGAGCTTGGCGGCCTTCTTGAGCAGGACGGCGGCGGGGGGCGTCTTCGTGATGAACGAGTACGACCGGTCCGAATACACCGTGACGACGACGGGGATGATGAGCCCCACGTCCTTCGCGGTCTTCGCGTTGAAGGCCTTGCAGAAGTCCATGATGTTGACGCCCTGCGGACCGAGCGCGGTGCCGACGGGCGGAGCGGGCGTCGCCTTCCCGGCTTCGATCTGGAGCTTGACGTATCCCGTTACTTTCTTTGCCATGGTCGTTCCTTACAGCTTCTGGACCTGGACGAATTCGAGCTCGACCGGCGTCGGCCGGCCGAAGATGGTGACGAGGACGCGAAGTGTCGAGCGCTCGAGGTTGATGTCCTCGACCGTGCCCGTGAACTCCTTGAAGGGGCCGTCCGTGATCTTGACCTGCTCGCCGCGCTCGTAGACGTAACGCGGCTTCGGCTTTTCCTTGGACTCGGCCGTGTGGTGGAGGATCGAGTCGACCTCGTCCTGCGTGAGCGGGACGGGCGCCTTCGACGAGCCCCCGACGAATCCGGTGACCTTCGGCGTGTTGCGCACGAGATGCCAGGTTTCGTCGGACATCTCCATCTGCACGAGGACGTAGCCCGGGAAGAACTTCCGCTCGACGTTGCGGCGCTTCCCGGCCTTCATCTCGACGACGGTCTCCTTCGGCACGCGGATCTCGCCGAAGTGGACCTCCATGCCGAGGGCCTTGATGCGGTTCTGCAGCTCCGTGACGACACGGTCCTCGAAGCCCGAGTACGTGTGGACGATGAACCAGTCCATGTGCGGCGCCGCCGCGGCGGGGGCCGCGCTGCCCGTGTCCTGAGAATCGACTTCGCTCACCGCTTTGCCTTTATCGTTCCGTCTTCAGCCGCCGAAGGCGGAGAAGAGCTTGTTCACGAGCGGCGTCACCGCCGCGTCGACGAGGAAGAGGAAGATGCCCACGAGGACCGTGTAGACGATGACCACCATCGTCGTCCCCACGACCTCGTCCCGGTCCGGCCACGAGACCTTCCCGGTCTCCTTCTTCACGTCCGAAAGGAAGCCGCGGAAGGTGGTCCAACGCTCGCTGAAGTTCATGTCGTTTCGTTCGTCCTTCGTGTCGATTCGGGTCCGTCGTGTCGTCGTCTCTGGTCAAGGCCGAGGTTGGCAGGGGTGCGGGGATTCGAACCCCGAACCTACGGTTTTGGAGACCGCCGCTCTAGCCAGTTGGAGCTACACCCCTGTACGTCGTCGCGTGACAAGCTGCGTGAATGGAGCGGGAGACGGGATTCGAACCCGCGACCAACAGCTTGGAAGGCTGTGACTCTACCCCTGAGTTACTCCCGCTCAGGTACGTGATCCGCGCGGGGAAACTGGAGCCCACGAGCAGATTTGAACTGCTGACCCCGTCCTTACCAAGGACGTGCTCTACCAACTGAGCTACGTGGGCCCCCTTCTCTTCGAAGATGGTGGGCAGAGAGGGATTCGAACCCCCGTAGCACGTAAGTACGGCAGATTTACAGTCTGCTGCCATTAACCACTCGGCCATCTGCCCGTTACCGTCCTTCATGATTCCCGTGTCCGGCCCCCGGAAACGCTCCCTGGAGCTGGCGATGGGACTTGAACCCGCAACCTGCCGATTACAAATCGGCTGCTCTGCCAATTGAGCTACGCCAGCACTCGCATTCCTCCCCAGAGAGAGCTCGACCGTGCGACCCGATAACCTTGGAGACACGGAGAACGCACGGCTTCGCGCACCCGGCGAGGCGCGAACTGTGGTTTATATCAGCCAGCTCGAAACCCCGTCAAGCCATTTTCATGCCGGAACTGGCCCCGGCCCGGTTTTTCTCCGGACCCACTCGTAGAGCAGGACCCCGGCGGCCACGGAGACGTTCAGGGATCCGGCGCCCCGATTCATGGGGATCGAAATCAACCGGTCGCACGTTTCCCTCGTCAGGCGCCTGAGCCCCGCCCCTTCGGAGCCGAGACAGAGGACGGAATCGCCCGAAATATCGACTTTCCAGAGACTTTCGCCGTCCATGGCCGCCCCGTAGATCCAGAACCCGGCGGCCTTGGCCTGCTCGAGGAACCGGGCCGCATTGACGACCCGGCCCACCTTGACCCGCTCCAGGGCGCCCGCCGAGGCCTTCGAGACGGTCTCGTTCAGGCCGGCCGAGTGCCGCTCCGTCAGGACGACCGAGGCCCCCGCGGCGGCGGCCGTCCGGAGGACCGAGCCGAGGTTGCCCGGGTCCGTCACCTCGTCGAGGAAGAGGACGCACCGTCCGCCCTTCGGACCCGCGAGGCACTCCTCCACGTCGTCGTACTCGCGCTCAGCCACCCGGGCCGCCACACCGTTGTGCGCGCGGCCCGCAAAGCGGTCCAGCTCTTCTTTCGCGACGAGGCGGACGGGAACGCCCGCCCCCCGGGCGAGCTCCTCGATCTCCGCGGCGCGGGCGTCCTTGCGGCCGCGCTGAACGAGCAGCGCCTCGACGGCGCGCGGCCTCTTTTCGAGAACCTCGCGCACCGGGTGGAAGCCCGAGACGATCACAGCCCGCTACTCGGCCGCGTCGCCGCCGACGAGGAGCACCACCGTCGCGGCCACGCCCTCGCCCCGGCCGAAGTCCGTCAAGCCGTTCCCTGACGACGCCTTCACGGAGACGCGCGCCACGGGCACCCCGAGGAGGGCCGCGATGCTCGCGCGCATGGCTTCGCGGTGTTCCCCGACGCGCGGCCTCACGGCCAGGATCGTGACGTCCACGTTGAGGATTTCCGGATGGTCCGTCAGGTCCCGGACGTGCCGGACGAAGGCCTCCCCCGCCGCGCCCGCCCACTCGGGACGGTCGGTCCCGAAGATCGAGCCGAGATCGCCCATCGCGGCTGCGCCGAGGAGCGCGTCCGCGAGCGCGTGCAGGACGACGTCGCCGTCCGAGTGCCCGATGGGGCCCGAGTCCGACTTCACCACGACGCCGCCGAGCACGCACGGCCGCCCGGGCTCGAGCCGGTGGGCGTCGAATCCGTGCCCGATCCTCACGGGGTCACGCTCCCGCGCGGCCCGACTGGGCCAGCCAGGCCTCCGCCCACGCGAGGTCCTCGGGGTACGTGATCTTGATGTTCCAGCGCGACGTCAGAACGACCGTGACCTCGCCGCCCGTGCGCTCCACGAGCTCGGCGTCGTCCGTCGCGTCGGGCCCGCCTTCCTTCGCGAGTCCCTTTCGAAGGATCGCGGCGCGGAACGCCTGCGGAGTCGTGGCCCCCACGAGGTCGCCGCGCGGGACCGTCGCCTTGATCTTGCCCGCTTCGACGCGCTTGATCGTCTCGACGAGGGAGAACGCCGCGATCGCGGCGCCCGTCGCGTCCGCCGCGTCCACGACCGCCTTGACCTCCAGCGGGTCCACGAGCGGGCGCGCCGCGTCGTGGACGAGAACGATCGCGTCGTCGTCCTTCGGGTCCATGGCCGCGAAGGCCCGCGCGACGGACTCGCGGCGCGTGACGCCGCCCTCGACGAGGATGTACGGGAGGGGCGACGCCTTCAGCGCCGCGCGGAAGTCCGCCTCGCAGCCGCCCGGGATCGCGACGACGGCCGAGGAGACCCGCCTCGAGGCCGCGAGGCGCTCGAGCGCGTGGACGAGGAGCGGCTTGCCGGCGAGCAGGACGAGCGCCTTCGGCCCGCCTTCGTGAAAGCGGGTGCCGAAGCCCGCGGCCGGTACGAGAGCCGTGGCCTGGCTCACCGTGCGAGGACTTCCGCTTCCTTCGTCTTGAGGATGTGGTCGACCTCGGCGACGCTCTTGTCCGTGAGCTTCTGGATCTCGTCGAGGGCGCGCTTCTCGTCGTCCGCGGAGACGGTGGAGGCCTTCGCCTCCTTCTTGATCGCGTCGTTCGCCTCGTGGCGGTGGTGGCGGATCTCGACCTTCGCGTGCTCGGCGAAGCCGTGGGCCTTCTTGATGATCTCCTTGCGGCGCTCCTCCGTCGGCTGCGGCACGGGGATCCGGACGACCCTCCCGTCCGACGACGGGTTCAGCCCGAGGTCGCTCGTGCGGATCGCCTTCTCGATGGCCGGGCAGAGCGAGGGCTCCCACGGCGACGCGAGAAGAAGGGTCGCGTCCGGCGCGGAGAGGTTCGCGACCTGGTTCAGGGGCGTCGCCGTCCCGTAGTACTCCACGAAGATCCCTTCGAGGATGCCCACCGCGGCCCGCCCGGTGCGCAGGTGCTTCAGCTCATGCTTGAGGGCCTCGAGCGAGGCGTGCATCCGCCTCTCGGTTTCCTTCTTCGTCTCGGCAATCGTGGGCATGGCGTTCTCCTTGTTCCGGCGGCCGCGGCGTCAGGCGCGCCCCGCGTCGACCACGCTTCCAACCGGCTCGCCCATGACGACACGGCGGATGTTCCCGGGGACGAGCAGGTTGAACACGCGGATCGGCATGCGATTGTCGCGGCAGAGGGCGACCGAGGTCGCGTCCATGACGGCGAGCCGCTTCTCCAGAACGTCCTGGTAGCTGACCCGCGGGAGGAACTCGGCGTTCGGGTTCTTCTTCGGGTCGTCCGAGTAGATGCCGTCGACGCGCGTCGCCTTGAGGATCGCGTCGGCGCGCACCTCGTTCGCGCGAAGCGCCGCGGCCGAGTCCGTCGTGAAGTACGGGTTGCCCGTCCCGCCCGCGAAGATGACGCAGCGCTTCTTCTCGAGATGGCGGATCGCGCGGCGCCGGATGAACGGCTCGGCGACCGCGCGCACCTCGAACGCCGTCATGACGCGGGTGTGGATCGCCCTCTTCTCCATCGCGTCCTGAAGCGCGAGCGCGTTGATGACGGTCGCGAGCATTCCCATGTTGTCGCCCGTGACGCGGTCGATGCCCTGCGTCGCGGCGGACACGCCCCGGATGATGTTCCCGCCCCCGATCACGATCGCGAGCTCGACGCCGAGGCGCGCGACCTCGGCGACCTCGTCCGCGATGCGGGCGACGACCGCCGGCTCGATGCCGAACGGCTGATTGCCGAGGAGCGCCTCCCCGGAGAGCTTCAGCAGGACCCGGCGGTAGCAGGGTTCCACGGCGTTACTTCGTGAGCGCCGCGACTTCGGCGGCGAAATCGCCCCCGGACTTCTTCTCGACGCCCTCGCCCACCTTGTAGCGGACGAAGCGCACGACGGACGCGTCCTTGCCCCCGCGATCGGCGATGACCTGCGAGACCTTCTTGCTGTCGTCCTTGGCGAACGCCTGGTCGAGGAGGACGACCTCGCCGAACCACTTGCCGATCATGCCCTCGACCATCTTCTCGGCGACGGCCTCCGGCTTCCCGGCGGCGATCGCCTTGGCGCGCGCGATCTCCCTCTCGTCGGCGAGCGCCTTGGCGGACACGCCGTCGCGGGTCGCGAACTGCGGCGCGAGCGCGGCCACGTGCATCGCGAGATCCTTGCCGAGGTCCTCGGGCATTCCCTTCGTCTCGATCACGACGACCGTCTTGTCGCCGGGGTGGGCGTAAAGCGTCAGGTGTGAGCCGGGGCCCGCGACGAGGCGCGCGAAGCGGCGCAGCTCGGTCTTCTCGCCGAGGTCGCCGGTGAACGCCTGGAGGCACTCCGCGATCGAAGCGCCGGTGTGGGGCATCTTCGAGGGCGGGGCCGACGCCGCGAGGGCCGCCACGTCGCCGTCGACGGTGTCGCCGACGGCCGCGTGGCCGTGCACGAAGTTCGTGATCGCGTGCAGCGCCTGCTTGAACTTTTCCGTCTTCGCGACGAAGTCGGTCTCGCAGTTCAGCTCGATCAGGGCCGCGACGCCGTTCGCCACGTGGTAGCCGATCAGCCCGTCGGCCGCGACGCGGCCGGCCTTCTTGGCGGCGGCGGCGAGGCCCTTCTTGCGGAGGGTCTTCTCGGCCTCGTCGATGTTGCCATTCGTCTCTTCGAGCGCGCTCTTGCAATCGAGCATGCCGGCGCCCGTCTTGTCGCGGAGCATCTTCACCGTTACTGCGGAAATCGCCATGGGGTCCTCTCTGACATCAAAAAGGCCGGCGGGGGACGCATGTCCTCCCGCCGGCCCGAATCGCGTGGATCGGAATCAGGCCTGAACGGGGACGGCGGGGCCCTCGGGCTTGGCCGCGCCCGCCTCGGTCACCTGGAAGTTCGTGGGCATCGGCTCGTCGTCGCCGTGGACGACCTTCCCGACGAAGCGCTCTTCCTGCGCGTGCAGGCCCTCGAGCACCGCGTCGGCGATCTTGCCCGTGAAGAGCTTGATCGCGCGGATGGCGTCGTCGTTGCCGGGGATCACGAAGCTGATGTCGTCGGGGTCGCAGTTCGTGTCGACGATGGCGACGACCGGAATGCCGAGCTTCTTGGCTTCGAGGATCGCGATCGCCTCCTTCTTGGGGTCGATCACGAACAGGACGTCCGGAAGCTCTTCCATTTCCTTGATGCCGATGAGGTTCTTCGCGAGCTTCGCCTTCTCGCGGTCGAGCTGGATGCGCTCCTTCTTGGTGAGGATCGCGTCCGAGCCCTCGACGAGCATCGCCTCGACTTCCTTGAGGCGCGAGATCGACTTGCGGATCGTCACGAAGTTCGTGAGCGTGCCGCCGAGCCAGCGGTTGTTCACGTAGAACATGCCGCAGCGGTTGGCTTCCTCGTAGATCGCGTCCTGCGCCTGGCGCTTCGTCCCCACGAAGAGGATGTTCTTGCCCTGCGACGCGACGTCCGTGATGAAGGCCGCGGCCTCGCGGAAGCACTTCAGCGTCTTCTGGAGGTCGATGATGTAGATCCCGTTGCGCTTGCCGAAGATGAACTTTTTCATCTTCGGATTCCAGCGCTTGGTCTGGTGGCCGAAGTGAACGCCCGCCTCGAGCAGCTCCTTCATCGTGATCTGGCTCATTCGTCCCCCATTACCTCTTCGAGAACTGGAACCGGGCGCGGGCGCCGCGCTGGCCGTACTTCTTGCGCTCCTTCATGCGCGAGTCGCGCGTGAGGAGGCCTGCCTTCTTCAGGGCGCCGCGGAGCTCGCCGTTGAACAGGCAGAGCGCGCGGGCGATTCCGTGGCGGATCGCGCCGGCCTGGCCCGCGCTCCCGCCGCCCTCGACGAGGGCGACGACGTCGAACTTCTCGACCGTCTCGGTGAGCTGCAGGGGCTGGCGGATGACCATCTTGAGCACGTCGTTCGGGAAGTAGTCCTCGAAGGTGCGGTCGTTGACCTGGACCGCGCCCTTGCCGGGGCGGAGGAACACGCGGGCGACGGATTCCTTGCGGCGTCCGACGGCCTGAAACTGGAGGTTCGTCACGGGGTGCGCTTCTCCTTCGTCCCGGTCAGACCGCGACGGCCGCGGGGGCCTGGGCGGTGTGCGGGTGGTGCGGACCCGCGTAGACCTTGAGCTTCTTGAACATCTTCCGGCCGAGCTTCGTCTTCGGGAGCATGCCCTTGACGGCTGCTTCGATGACGCGCTCGGGCTTCGTGGCCCGGAGCTTCTCGAACTCGACCGTCTTCACGCCGCCCGGAAAGCCCGTGTGGTGGCGGTAGAGCTTCGACTGCGCCTTGGCGCCGGTCAGGGCGATCTTCTCGGCGTTCACGACGACGACGAAGTCGCCGGTGTCGATGAACGGCGTGTAGATGGCCTTGGTCTTGCCCGTGAGGTGCCGTGCGACGAGCGTCGCGAGGCGGCCGAGGACCTTCCCGTCGGCGTCGACGATGATCCAGCGGCGGGTGTGGTCGGAAATCTTCGGGAGCGGCGTGCGAGTGCTCACGGGAACGGTCGTCTCCGGCCTCTAGCGGTTGTGGGGTTATCGACCCCGTTGGAAGATGCGGGGTCGGGCTCCGATGCGGATCCGGGGAAGCATCGAAAGACCAGAGCCCCTACGGCACACGACTCGCGGGGTTCAGCCAGGGACCCGAAACCCGCGGGGCAGTGGAAAATACCCTCCCTCCACGCCCCTGTCAAGTAACTCTCGGTCACAATAGGGCCATGCAACCCCGAATTCTCGACGGCGCCGCCGTCGCAAAGGCCCTCCGTGCAGAGGCCGCGGCCGGCGCGGCCCGCCTCGCGGCCCGTGGCGTCGTCCCGGGCCTCACGGTCGTCCTCGTCGGAGAGGACGCCGCCAGCGCGACGTACGTCCGAAACAAGGAGATCGCCGCGAAAGAGGCCGGGTTCGCGGGCCGGACCCTGCGTTTTCCCGCGTCTCTCGCGGAGGCCGAGCTCCTCGCGACGATCGACGGCCTGAACCGCGACGACGCCGTGGACGGCATCCTCGTCCAGCTTCCGCTGCCGAAGCACATCGCGACCGCCCGCGTCCTCGAGGCGATCGACCCGCGGAAAGACGCCGACGGCTTTCACCCGGAAAACGCGGGCCGCCTCCTGCAGGGCAAGCCCGCGCCGGTCCCGTGCACGCCGGCCGGAGTCCTCGAGCTCCTCAAGCGCGAGGACGTGCCGCTGCGCGGAACCCGCGCCGTCGTCGTGGGCCGGAGCGACATCGTCGGAAAGCCCATGGCGCTCCTCCTTCTCCAGAACGACGCGACGGTCACGGTCGCGCACTCGAAGACGAGGGACCTCCCCGCCCTGTGCCGCGAGGCGGACCTCCTCGTCGCGGCCATCGGGCGGCCGGGCTTCGTGACCGGGGACTTCGTGAAGGAGGGCGCCGTCGTCGTGGACGTCGGGATCAACCGCGTGACGACGCGCGCGGACCTCGAGCGGTTCTTCCCGGGCGACGCGAAGCGCGCGGCCGCGTTCGAAAAGAACGGCTCGACGCTCGTCGGCGACTGCGACCCCGCGACGGCGTTCCCCAGGGCCTCCCGCTACACGCCCGTCCCCGGCGGCGTCGGCCCGCTGACGATCGCGCATCTCCTCCTGAACGCGCTCCGGCTCTGCGAGGCGCGGCGCGGATGATCCTGAAGGTCGGACTCACGGGCGGGCTCGCGTCGGGCAAGAGCACGATCGCCGAAGGCCTCGAGAAGCGCGGGATCCCCGTGCGCGACGCGGACCGGATGGTCCACGAGCTCTACGCACCGGGCGCCGCCGGCGCGCGGGCGGTCGCGGCGGCGTTCGGACCGGAGTTCCTCGCCGCCGACGGCTCGGTCGACCGTCCGAAGTTGTCGATGACCGTCTTTCACGACAAGGCCGCGCTCGCGAAGCTGAACGGCCTCATTCATCCGCTCGTGCGGCAGGAGCAGGCCGAGTGGTTCGAGGAGCTCGCGCGGAAGGGCGAGCCGATCGGCGTCATCGAGGCCACTCTCCTCGTCGAGACGGGCGGACGCGAGCGGTTCGACGTCCTCGTCGCCGTGTCGGCGCCGGCGGACATGCGCCTTCAACGCGCCGTCAAACGCAGCGGCGAGACGGACCCGAACGAGTTCGTGAAGCGGATGTCGGCGCAGTTCTCGGACGCCGCGCGCGAAGAGGTGTCCGACATCGTGATCCGCACGGACGGCACCCGCGAGGAGCTCGAGGGAAAGATCGACCGCCTCGCGGACGAGCTGCGCGCTCGCGCGTCCGACGAGGGCGCCGGCCGCCGGAGCGGGTTCTTCAGCCGGCCGTGAGCGCGGCGCGCAGCGCCGCGAACGCCCGCAATGCCTTACGGCGGTGCGAGAGGGCGTTCTTCTCCTCGAGGCTCATCTCCGCGAACGTCCGCGTCTCCCCTGCCGGGATGAACAGCACGTCCCACCCGAAGCCGTTCTCGCCGCGGGGGTGGAGGGCGATCGAACCCTTCACGCGTCCCTCGGCCACGAGCACGTCCGGCTCGCGCTGACCCGGCCGCGCGACGGCGAGGACCGAGACGGCCTCGGCGCCGCGATCCGAGAAGCCGTCCAGCATCTTCGCGAGGCCCTCCTGGCCGAGGACGCCCATCGTGATCCACTTCGTGAGCGGGCCCGGGAAGCCGCCCCAGCCCGCGACCGCGAGCCCCGAGTCTTCGACGAGGACGGGAACGCCGAGCGCGTGCGCCGCTACGATCGCCTTGGCCCTCGCCACCTCGCGGAAGTCGAGGGACTGGATCTCGGGCAGGTCCAGCGCCTGCGCCGCGACTGCGCGGCCGAGAAGGGCCGAGGCCTCGCGCGCCTTGCCGGGGTTCGACGTCACGAAGACGAGGCCGGCGAGCACGTTGGTCACGAGACGGGGACGGGACGCCCCGAGGCGTCGAGCTTGAGGCGGAACGCGGTCATCCCCTTCGAGAGGCCCTTGAGCTTCTGCTCGCCGAGGGGCTCGAACGCGTAGTCCCCGCCCGCCTGGCGCGCCGTCTCCCCGCCGACGACCACTTCGTTGGCGCCCGCCACGGCGGACTCCAGCCGCGCCGCGACGTTGACCGTGTTGCCGAGGACCGTGTAGTCGACGCGGCGGTCGGACCCGATGTCGCCGACGAACGCCCGGCCGGTGTTCACGCCGACGCGGACCGCGACGGAGGGTTCTCCGGCCGCGACGCGCTGAACGTTCCAGGCGTGGAGGCTCTCGACGAGCTTCGCGGCCGCCGCGACGGCGCGGCGGGCGTGGTCGGGCTGCGGGATCGGCGCGCCGAAGAACGCCATCACGGCGTCGCCGATGAACTTGTCGAGCGTGCCCCCCTGCTCGAAGATCGCGTCGGCCGCGAACGTGAAGACGCGCTCGAGAAAGCGCGAGACCTCCTCCGGGTCCATCGTCTCGGCCGAAGACGTGAAGCCGACGATGTCCGCGAAGAACACCGTGACCTCCCGCGTCCTCACGCTCTCGACGCCCTGGGGCCCTCCCGTCACGATCTCGTCGACGACGCCCGGCGAGTGGTAGCGCGACAGGCGCTCGCGGATGCGCTCCTCGCGCTCGATCCGGCCCTGGAGGCGCGCGCGCTCGATCGCGACGGCCGCGAAGTTGCCGAGCGCGGTCAGGAGGTCGAGGTCGTCGGCCGTGAACGTGCCCGTCTTGAGCGGCGTGTCGACGTGCAGCGCGCCGATCACGCGGTCGCGGTCCCAGAGCGGCACGCACATCGCCGAGCGGATCTGCTGGATGCGGATGGACTGCCCGGCCTCGAAGCGGTCGTCCGCGAGCGCGTCGGACGTGAGCACGGCCACGCGGTCGCGCACGACGGACTCGACGATCGTGTGCGAGAACGAGGCCTCCGGGTCGGGCCCTTCCTTGCCGCGGCGCCTGGCGAGCGTCGGGGTGAGCCGGCCGTCCTCCTCGCGCAGGACGACGACGGCGCGCTCGGCCGGGAGGAAGTCGAAGAGAAGGTCGACGACCTTCGAGAGGATCTGCCCGACCTCCCGCGCTTCGATGAGCGTGCGGGCGACCAGGACCATCGCCTCGAAAACCTTCTCGCGCGTCGCGGGCCGGCGGCCCGCCATCGTCCCCGCGAGCGAGTCTTCTTTCGGGAGGGAGGCGGCGTCGAAGCCAAAATCGCGGTTGAAGTCCGCGATGGACCTGACGAACGTCGCGCTCGAGTCGCTGATCGACACCGACGCGCGCCCGCGGAACGTCGGTTGTTCCGTCACCGTGAGCGTGAAGGTCCCCACCGTGAGCACGTCGCCAGGATGGATCAGCGCCGACGGCGTGAACTCGCCGTTGACCTTGAGGCCGTTCGTCGACTTCAGGTCCTCGATCGTCCAGGCGCCGCCGCTCTCGGACAGGAGCGCGTGCTTGCGCGAGACGGAGAAATCGTTGAGGACGATCCCGTTCTCGCTCGATCGGCCGATCGACACGTCGTTTCCCGACAGCAGGTACCGTCGGGTCTGGCCTTCGACCTCGTAGACGAGCTCCATCAGCGGCATGAAGAGCCGCGATTATAGGTGCGTCCCGTCAGTCCGGAGGCGGTTCTCGCTCGGCGTGCAGCGCGAACTTGACGCGGATCACCTTCCAGACGGCCACCGCCTGCCCGGCGACGCGCGCGGGGCGGTAGGTCCACTTCCTCACGGCGTCGGTGGCCGCCTCCGTCATCCCGAACGGAGCCCCGGTCACGACCTCGATCCGCCCGATCGAGCCGTTCGCCTCCACGACGACGCGCAGCACGACGTCGCCGCCCAGCTTCATCTTCCTGGCCGCCTCCGGGTACTGCGGGTCGACGCGCGTGACGAGGACGGGAAGTTCGGATCCTTCGGGGAGCGCGGTGAGAGGCGCGGCCGGCGCCGCGCCCGACGTCGGCGTGGCCACCGGCGCGAACCCCGCCTCAGGGATCTCGCCGGCCGGCTGCGCCGTGACGCGCGGGGTGGGCCGCGTTTCGCGGTCCGGAACGCCGAGAGCCTGGACCTCGGGCGTGACGCCCTTGCCCGGCGGCGAGCCCGGCGCGGGCGCGACCGCGGACGGCAGGAGCCGGATCGAGCGGGCCGGCACGAACGCGAGCATCTTCCCCGCGAGGCGCACGCCGAAGAAGTCGTGGTCGGCGAGGACCACGTCCACGTCGTCGCCGTCCTCGAGCGTGCCCCAGCGCGCGGCGCCGTAGTCCGGAGCGAGGAGGATCGGGCACGGCTCGACGGCGCGCCCCGGCTGGGCCTCGAAGGCCTTGACGGCCTCGGCGCGCGCCTCGCGCGCCTCGCGATCGGCGAGTCTCTCGACGGCGGCGGCGGGCACCCAGACGTCTCCGCCTGGACCCGACACGCGCAGCAGGTCGCCCTTGGCCTCGCGGATCCTCACCGGCGTTCCGCGCACGAGCGTCGAGGGGGCCGCGGACTTCGCCTCGGGCTCGGTGCGCCCGGGGACCTTGTCGAGCGTCACGACCGCGCGGTCGTCCGCCGGAGCGCCGGGGGCGCCGGGCCGCGGTTTCCGGCACCCGGGCGCGGACGACGCGAGCACCGCGATCGCCGCGGCCCCGGCGAGGAGACGGGCGCGGAGGGTCAGGGCGCTCCCATCAGCGTGACGAGGATCGACTTCTGGACGTGAAGGCGGTTCTCGGCTTCGTCGTAGATCACCGAGCGCGGTCCGTCACAGACGTCGGCGGCGACTTCCTCGCCCCGGTGCGCGGGCAGGCAGTGCATGAAGACGGCGTCCTTGTGCGCATGGGCCATGAGCGCGCTCGACACGGTCCAGCCCGCGAAGTCCTTCACGCGTTTCGCCTGCTCGGCCTCCTGCCCCATCGACGCCCAGACGTCCGTGTAGACGACGTGCGCGCCCTCTACGGCCTGCACGGCGTCGTTCGTGACGAGCAGCTTCGTCCCCGCGGCGGCCGCGTCGGCCCTCGCGTTTGCCGTGACGCCCGCGTCGGGCTCGTAGCCCTTCGGCGTCGCGATCGCGACGTCGACGCCGCACTTCGGCCCGCCGTACATGAGGGAGTGCGCCATGTTGTTGCCGTCGCCCACGTAGGCCAGCTTGAGGCCCTTCAGACTCCCGAACTTCTCCGCCATCGTGAAGTAGTCGGTCAGCGCCTGGCAGGGATGGAGAAGGTCCGTGAGGCCGTTGACCACCGGGATCGTCGCGTACGTCGCGAGGTCGAGGACCGTCTGGTGCGCGAACGTGCGCGCCATGATCCCGTCCACGTAACGCGAGAGGACGCGCGCCGTGTCGGAGACGGGCTCGCCGCGGCCGAGCTGGATGTCGCGCGACGAGAGGAACTGGGCCGCGCCGCCGAGCTGCGTCATCCCGGCCTCGAACGAGACGCGGGTCCGCGTCGAGGACTTCTCGAAGATCATCGCGAGGATCTTCCCGGAGAGGGCCGCGCGGTACTCGCGCGGCCGGGCCTTGATGTCCGCTGACTGCGTGAGGAGCGCACCGACTTCGGCGGACGAGAGGTCGTGGATCGAGATCAGGTCTTTGCGTCGCATGTCTTTCCATTCTCACACCCGGTCGCGCACGAGCGGCATCGTCATGCAGCGAGGGCCTCCCCGCGCGCGGGAGAGCTCCGGGGCCGACATGAGGATCGCCTGTTTGACCGGTTTCTTTCGCTCGAGCGTCTCGCGCCCGAGCAGGAGGTCGTCGTCCGAAAGGATGCGGTAGCCGTGCCGCGCGAGCTCGTCCGCCGTCCGGATGTTGCGGTCGTAGCCGAGCACGAGGCCCGGCGCGAGCGCGAACAGGTTCGCGCCGTCGGTCCACTGCTCGCGTTGCTGGTCGATGGGGTCGGAGCCGCCGCACGAGATCGGCTCGAGGTCGATCCCGTGGGCGCGCAGCGCCGACAGGAGGTCGTCCTTCGTCGTCCACGACACCTCACGCCCCGTGAGATCGGCCTCGTAGACGTCGACCTCCTCGGCGCCTCCGGGCAGGATCATCGGCGCGTGGCAGAGACACTCTCCTTCGGAGAGCCGCGTGAAGATCGTGTCGAGGTGCATCGTCGCGCGCTGCGGCGGAATCGCGACCACGAGGATGCGCTTCACGGGCGACCTTTCCTTGCGGAGCGCCTCGGCGAGGCGCTCGATCGTGATCTTCTCGGTGCGCTCCGAGTAGCCGATCACGAGCGTCTCGGGCGACATCACGAGGACGTCGCCGCCCTCCAGCGTCGGCCGCATGCGCGCGAGGGACAGGCTCTTCTCCTCGGCGGCGAACTCGCGGAACCAGAACGCGTCGGAACGCCGGCCGAAACGCGGGTGGAACGCGAAGATCGCCCCCGAAAGGAGCGGCTCGCGCCAGCGGGCGCGCGTCGCCATCGCGCTCCGGATCACGCGGTCTCCGAGGACGACGGCCGGGTCGCGCTGGAAGAACCAGTTCGGAAGAGGCGGCAGAAGGTAGAGCGAGTCGAGCGAGCCCGTAATTTCGGGCCGCGGGTGCTCGATCCCCTCCACGAGACCGGCTGCGAGGCGGTCGGCCGGCAGGTCGTTCAGGGCGACGAGCACGGCGGGCGGCCACGCGAGCAGCGTTGCGAGCTCCGTGAGGATCGCGTTGCGGGCGCCCGCGTCCTGGAGGACTTCTTCGAGAAGGTCGCGGGCCTCGAGGACCTCGTCCGCGACGAACTTCAGGACCTGCCGGAAGCGCCGGTGCTCCTCGCGGGCGCGGGCCCCGAAGAGGATGTCGTCGAACAGGAGGTCCTGCATCATCGCCGGGACCATCCGGTCGATCTCGCGGCCGGGCTCGTGAACGAGAACGGTGCGCAGGCGGCCGATTTCGGATTCGATGCGAAGAGTCATGTCGGGCGGCCCCGGAGCCGCCTCGGTGATGCTAACCTGAGAGGCCTTCGGGGAGAGCGCATGGAAGAGGTCGCCTTCGTCGTCTGCCTGAACTGCGACACCCCCTGCTACTCGTTCGAGTACGAGGAGAAGAAGGGCGTCTTGAGCGCGTTCTGCGCCATCTGCGGCAACGACGACGTCAAGGAGTTCCGCCTTCCGACCGACGACGAGGTGGAAGAGGAATGAACGGATCGCCCGCGGACCGCTGGGAGAACCCCCTCACGACGCGCTACGCGTCCGCCGAGATGTCCTCCCTGTTCTCGGCGCGGTCGAAGTTCACCGCGTGGCGCCGCCTCTGGCTCTGGCTCGCCGAGGCCGAGAAGCAGCTCGGCCTGCCGATCCCCGAGGCCTCGCTGGAGGCCCTGCGCGCCCACCTCGTCCCGACTGACGCCGAGCTCGACGCCGCCGACCGCTACGAGCGCGAGACCAAGCACGACGTCATGGCGCACCTCCACGCGCTGGGCGACGTCGCCCCGGCCGCCAAGGGCGTCCTCCACCTCGGCGCGACGTCGGCCTTCGTGGGCGACAACGCGGACCTGCTCCTTCTGCGCGAGGCCCTCCGCCTCCTCGCGACGCGGACCGTGCGCGTCATGGGGCGGCTGGCCCGGTTCGCGCGCGCCTACCGCGACCTCCCGTGCCTCGGCTTCACGCACTTTCAGGCCGCGCAGCCCACGACGGTCGGCAAGCGCGCGTGCCTGTGGCTGCAGGACCTCGCGCTCGACCACCGCGAGCTCGTCCGCCGCGCCGACGAGCTGCGCTTCCTCGGCTGCAAGGGCGCCACGGGAACCCAGGCCTCCTTCGTCGCGCTCTTCGACGGCGACGCGGACAAGGCCGAGAGCCTCGACAAGCTCGTCGCGGACAAGGCGGGCTTCCCGGACCGCCTCCTGATCTCGGGCCAGACGTACACGCGCAAGCAGGACGCGCTCGTCCTCTCGGCGCTCTCGGGCCTCGCGTCCTCCGCCTCGAAGTTCGCGAACGACGTCCGGCTTCTCCAGCACCTCAAGGAGGTCGAGGAGCCGTTCGGGAAGAAACAGGTCGGCTCGTCCGCGATGCCGTACAAGCGCAACCCGATGAAGTGCGAGCGCATGAACGCGCTCTCGCGCTGGCTCCTCTCGGTGTCGGACAACGGAAACTGGACGCACGCGACTCAGTGGTTCGAACGCACGCTGGACGACTCGGCGAACCGCCGCCTCGCGCTCGCCGAGGCGTTCCTCTCGGCGGACGCGATCCTCCTTCTCTGGGACTCCGTGGCGGACGGCCTCATCGTCCACCCCGGCGTCGTCCGCCGCCGCCTCGACGCCGAGATCCCGTTCCTCGCGACCGAGAACGTGCTCATGGCGGCCGCGAAGAAGGGCGGCGACCGCCAGGCGCTGCACGAGAAGATCCGCGTGCTCGCGCAGGCCGCGGGCGACCGGATGAAGAACGAGGGCGCCGAGAACGACCTGCTGTTCCGGATCGCGGCCGATCCGACCTTCGGGTTGACTCCCGCCGAAATCCAGGCCGCGTCCGATCCCGCGCGCTTCATCGGGCGCGCGCCGGAGCAGGTGGACGAGTTCCTCGAGGTCGAGATCGAACCCATCCTCGCGAGCGACCCGGCGGCCGCCTCCGGCGAGACGCACGAGGAAGTCCGGGTTTGAGGCGAAGAAGTTTTCTTTGAAGGTGAAGGGGCGCGGCGCGGCCATCGCCGCGTGGCGCCGACGGCGCCCAGCCCTATTCCCACTCAAAGAAATCTCTTTGGTTCTCTTCGGACTCGGCCTCGTGGCTTGTTCGTCCACACCGAAGGCGAAGTCTTTCGTCCCTCCGCCTACACCGACCCCCGGCGCCGTCGAGCGCGGCCTCGCGTCGTGGTACGGGAAGGAGTTCGACGGCCTGCCGACCGCATCCGGCGAGACGTTCCGCCCCGAAAAAGTCTCCGCCGCTCACCGCACGCTGCCGCTCGGCACGGTCGTCGACGTCACGAACGAGAAGAACGGCAAGTCCGTCCGCGTGAAGGTCAACGACCGCGGCCCGTTCGTGGCGGGGCGCATCGTGGACCTTTCGAAGGCCGCCGCCGCCGAGATCGGCTCCGTCGGGGACGGCGTCGTGCCCGTGACGTTGCGCGTCGTGGCGCTGGGCGACAACTCCCGGATCCGCGCGAAGAGCGACGAGCCGCCCGCCCCGACACCCGCGAACACCGCGGTGAAGGGCGAGCCCGCGGCGCCGTCCACGCGTCCCGCGGCCGCGGGCTGGGCCGTGCAGGCGGGTGCGTTCGGGTCGCAGGAGAATGCCGTGAAGCTGCGCGAGCGGCTCGCCGCGCGCTACCCGTCGCCATGGATCGAGGACGCGAGCGGCCTCAAGCGCGTGAAGTTCGGCCCCTATGCCTCGCGCGCCGAGGCCGAGGCCGCGCGCGATTCCCTGGGTGAGATCGGGCTCGCCGGCATCCTCGTCGAGGCGCGCTGAACGTGTCGCGGACGCGCTGGCTCGCGGCCGTCTGGATCGCGGCCGCGCTGTTCCCGCTCGCCTTCTTCCACCGGACCGCCGTCGCGCCCGCGACGCGGCTCGTCGCGGCCCTCCCCTCGGCGAATCCGCTCGACGATCCCGCCACGAACGCGACCGCGATCGGACGCGCGTGGGCCCGCTGGGAACGCGGCGACGTCCGCATCGCCGACGACCGCGTCTTCGCCCCGATTCCGGACGCGCTGGCGAGCGGAGAGTGGCTCCCGTTGGCTTCGATCGTCGGCGCCCCGTTTCACCTGTTCACGGGTTCGGTTCCGGCCGGCGTGAACGCGGCGTACTTTCTCGCCGTCTTCATCTTCCCGGTTCTCCTCTACGCGTTCTACGCCCGGCTCGCGGGGCCAGGCCTCGTTTCCGCCGTGGCGGCGTTCGCGGTCGCCTACGGGCCCGGACGCATGAACACCCTCGGAGTCCTCGCCGGCCTGTCCACGGGCTTCGCCCTGCTCGCGGCGATGGCGGCCTGCGACTTTCTCCGCCGCGGCCGCGGGAGGGACCTCGCGCTCTTCGGCGCGGCGCTCATCGTCCAGGGCCTCTTCAGCCTCTACGGGATCGCGCTGGGTCTCCTGTTCGCCGTCCCTGCCGTTCTCATCGTCGTCGGAAAGGAAGCCTTCCGGGCGCGCCGCGTCGCCGCTCTCGCGGGGACGGGCCTCGTCGCGTTCCTGATTCTGGCCGTCCCCTACGGCCCGTACTTCCGAATCGGAGAGTCCCTCGGCGTCGTGCCGGGCGTCCGGACGTTCGAGGCTCATTCGGCGGACCTCCTCTCGCTCCTGCACGGCGGGATCTTCGGCGGGCCGGTGCGGGACGCTCTGGAACGCCTCGTGCCGGGCTTCCCGCTCGGCGCCGCGGCGTTCTTCCCGACGCTCGCGTTCACGTTCGCGATCGGCCTGTGGGCCGCGCGGGGGCGGGGCGTCCGGTCCCCGATCCCGTGGCTCTGCCTTGCCGCCGTCCTCTTCGTCTGCTCCCTCGGGCCGACGATCCACGTCGCGGGCAGGCCGGTGGGGCCGGGGCCCTATCGCCTGCTCACGGGGCTTCCGATTCTCTCGTCGCTCCGCGGAATCCACCGGTTCGACCAGTGGTTCGACGTCGCGCTCGGGGCCGCGGCCGTCCTTTCGCTCGCCGCCGTGGCCGGACACGCGAGGGCCGCAGCCTTCCGGGCGGCCTTCACGGGGCTGGCCCTTCTGGACCTCTGGCCCGCCGACATCCCGGCCACCGCCTTCCCTGCCCCGTCCGCGTACGTCGACCGGCTGGCCGCGCTCCCGCGCGACGCGTCGGTCGCCGTGTATCCGTGGAACCGTTCCACGTCCACGCAGGCGTGGGTCGACCAGCTCCGGCACGGGCGCCGGGTCGTCAATGGTTGGTTCACGTACGCGCCGGCGACGCACACGTGGGCGGAGCGGTCGCTCGCGGCCCTGCCGGTCCCGGGCGGCATTGCGCTCCTGCGCGAGATGGGCGCTTCGGTCGTCGCGATCGACCGCCGCGCGCTCCCGGGTCCCGCGCTCGCCGACGTCGACGCCCTCGCCGCGGGAGCCGGCGGGATCGAGGCGCGGGAGGACGTCGCGGGCTTCACGCTTCTCCGGCTCGACCGCCGCGAGCCGTGCTTCGTTCAGCCGGGCGCGTTCCCGCTCGTCTTCCGGGGCCGGACGGCCGGAGCCGCCTGCCGCCCCGACGGCCTCGTCTTCCGGACCGGCCCCGAGGAGCGCGACGTTCTCCTGCGCCCGCCGGACGGTCCCGCCGTGAGCGCGTCGCTCCGGGCGCCCGTCGCGAGCCCTCCGCCGCTGAGCTTCACGCTCTCGGCAGAAGCGCCGCCGGGCACGACGGTCGAGGACGCGCGGTCCGGCCGGATCCTCGGGCGGGTGGCGCGCTGATCAGCGGCCGCGCACCGGGCGGTGGAACGCGCCGGTCACGAGGCGGTCGAGAAGGCTTCCGAGCGGCAGGCCCGAGGCCTCCCACATCTTCGGGAACATCGAGATCGGCGTGAACCCGGGCAGCGAGTTGAGCTCGCTGACCAGAATCCGCTGCGTCCCGCGCTCGACGAAGAAGTCCACGCGCGCGAAGCCCTCGCCCCCGAGGACGTCGAATGCCCGAGCCGCGAGCCGCCGGACCTCCTCGCGGGTGCTCGCCGGCAGGTCCGCGGGGACGACGCTGCGCGAGCCGGAGTCGATGTACTTGTCCTCGTAGTCGTAGAACTCGTGCCCAGGCACGATCTCGCCGGGCAGCGACGCCTCCGTCGGCCCGCCCTTTTCGCCCTCGAGGACCGAGCACTCGATTTCCCGCGCGTCGACGCCCTGCTCCACGAGAACGCGAGCGTCCACGAGGAATGCGGCCTCGACGGCCTTCGCGATCTGCGACTCGTCCTTCACCTTCGAGACGCCGACGGAAGAGCCCGCGCAGGACGGCTTCACGAAGACCGGAAAGCCGAGCCCGTCGATGCGCGTCGTGAGCGCCGCCCGCGACGCGGGCGAAGCCCACTCGGCGCGCGAGAAGCCCACGTACTTCACCTGCGGGAGCCCCGCGGCGCCGAACGCGGCCTTCATGAAGATCTTGTCCATCCCCACGGCCGACGCCGCGACGCCGCAGCCGACGTAGGGAACCCCGAGCGCTTCGAAGAGGCCCTGGACGACGCCGTCCTCCCCGAACGTGCCGTGGACGATCGGAAAGAGGACGTCGGCGCCGGCGGCGTGCCACGCCGAGAAGAACGAATCCACGATCTCCGCGGTCCGCGCCGGCCGGCTGCCGGGCTTCACGCCGTCGAGCAGCAGGTCCTTGGGCGGCCGCGCGAGCTGGCGCGCCAGCTCGGCCTTCGACGCCTGCGGCCCGTTCCAGAGCCCGTCCTTCCCGACGAAGACCGGGATCGCTTCGTATTTCTCGAACGGGAGGTTCTCGAGCAGGCACTTCGCCGAGAGGAACGAGACGCCGTGCTCGCGCGAGGGCCCGCCGAAGACGACGCCGACGCGCGTCTTCGCCTTCACCGGCGGGGCACTCACGGCCTCACCCGACCGTCACGAGGCGGGCCGACTCGACGCCCTCCAGCCCCGCGAGGCAGCCCACGAGATCGGGCGAGATGCCACCCGCCGGCGGGTCCACGCGCACGACCGCGGCCGCGCGGCCGCCGCTCCCGCGCGCGAGCGCGAAGTCGACGATGTTCACGCCCTTCTGGCCGAGGCACGTGCCGATGCGCCCGATGACGCCCGGAACGTCGCGGTTCGAGAGGACGAGCATCGTCCCCTGCGGCTTGAACTCGAGCGAGAGGCCGTCCAGCGAGACGATGCGCCCGTGCGAATCGCCGAACAGCGTCGCCGAGACGCTGCGCGACCCCTTGGGCGTGTCGACGGCGACCGTAAGCAGGTTCGCGTAGCCCGAGGCCTCCTCGCGGACGGAATCCACGAGCGCGATGCCGTGCGCCTTGGCGATCGCGGCGGCGTTCACGAGGTTGACCTCCTCGACTCCCGAGAGGACGCCTTTCACCGCGGCAACGACTGCGGCTTTGCGCGCACCCTCCGGCACGCCCGCGAGCGTGACGCTGATGCGCGTCGCCGGCGCCCCGGCGGCCTGGCCGAGGAACGAGCCCGCGAGCTCCGCGAGCCGCATCCACGGCAGCGCCGCGTGCGGGTCGCCGCCCGCCGGGAACGGGAGGTTCACCGCGGCGACGAACGGGGACCCCTTCAGGGCCTCCGAGAGCATCTCGACGGTTTCCACGGCGACGCGGTCCTGGGCCTCCACCGTCGAGGCGCCGAGGTGCGGCGTGCAGAGCACCTTCGGGTGCTTCATCAGTGCGAAGTCCTTCGGCGGCTCCACGGAGAAGACGTCCAGCGCCGCTCCGCCGAGCTTCCCGGAGTCCAGCGCCTCGACGAGCGCGGCCTCGTCCACGAGGGCCCCGCGCGCGCAGTTCACGAGGAGGGCGCCCTTCTTCATTCTTTCGAACTGCATCGGACCGAGCAGGTGTTTCGTCTCGGCGCCGCCCGGCGCGTGGAGCGAGACGACGTCCGACTGCGCGAGCAGCTCGTCCAGCGAGACCGGCTTGACGCCCAGCTCGGCCGCGCGCTCCGGCGTCACGAAGGGGTCGAAGGCCAGGAGCGTCAGGTTCCAAGGCCTGAGGCGCGCCGCCACCCGCGAGCCGACTTGTCCGAGGCCGACGAGGCCGACCGTTTTGCCCTGCAGCTCCGTCCCGACGAACTTCGTGCGCTTCCATTCCCCGGCCTTGAGCGAAGCCTGTGCCTCGGGGATCCTCCGCAGGAGCGAGAGGAGGAGGGCGATCGCGTGCTCCGCCGCGGAGACGACGTTTCCGGACGGAGCGTTCACGACGAGGACGCCGCGCTCGGTCGCGGCCTTGACGTCCACGTTGTCGAGGCCGACACCCGCGCGCCCGACGACGCGCAGCTTCTTCCCCGCCGCCAGGAGCTCCTTGTCGACCTGCGTGGCCGACCGCACGACGAGGGCGTCGTAGTCGCCGATCGCCGCGAGCAGGGCTTCGCGCGAGAGGTCGGTCTTCACGTCGGCGGCGAGCCCCGCCGCCTTCAGGACGGCGAGGCCCGTCTCCGACAGGGGCTCGGCGACGAGAACGCGGGCGGTCACGCCGGGACCGGCGCCTTGGCGCGGAGAGCGGCGACGACCTCCTCGTGCGCCTTCAAGTAGTTCTGCACGGAGAGGACGTCCACGTCGCCCATGTGCCCGATGCGGACGTTCGTGGCCTTGAGCTTTCCGTAGCCCGAGCCCGTCGTCCACTTCGCCGCCTTGAGCGCCTTGTTCAGCTCCTCGGCGTTGACGCCCGCGGGCGGCGCCATCGACGTGACCGTCGGCGACTCGGCGCCCTTCTCGGCGAAGATCGAGAAGCCGTTCTTCGCGGCCCAGTCGGCGACCGTGCTGCGCATCGCCTCGTGGCGGGCCCAGCGGTTCTCGATTCCCTCGGCGAGGATGTGGTCGAGCTGCAAGTCGAGCGCGTAGAGGAGCGACAGGCACGGCGTCGTCGGCGTCTGCTTCTTCTGGGCGAAGGCGTCGATGTCGACGAGGTCGAGGTAGAGCCCTCGGAACTTCTTCTTCTTCGCGGCGGCGAGCGTGCGCTCGGACATCGCGAAGAGCGCGAGGCCCGGCGGGAGCGCGAACGCCTTCTGGGAGCCCGTGAGGACGACGTCGAGGCCCCAGGCGTCCGTCTCGACCTTCGTGCCGGCGACCGAGGTCACGCAGTCGGCGAAGACGAGGGCGTCGGAGTTCTCGCGGACGACCTTCGCGATCGCCGGGAGGTCGTTCAGGACACCCGTGGACGTCTCGCTGTGGACGACCGTCACGGCGGCGTACTTCTTCGCCGCGAGCTTCGCCTTCACGTCGTCGGGCGAGATCGGCTTGCCCCACTCGGCCTTGAGCGTGTCGGTCTCCAGTCCGAGGCGCTGGGACATCTCGCCCCACTTCTCGGAGAAGGCGCCGTTGCCGAGGGAGAGGACCGGGCCCTCGACGCAGGACACGAGGGCGGCCTCCCACACGCCCGTCGCCGAGGCGGCGAGGGTGTGGGCGCGGCCGGGAGCCGTCCGGAAGACCTTCGGGAGCTTGTCGAGGATGCGCCCGTAGAGGTCCATGAAGGCCTGGGAGCGGTGGGAGAGCATGGGGCCGGTGAGCGCCTGCAGCACCTGCGGCCGGACCCACACGGGGCCCGGGTTGAAGAAGCGCACCTGGCCAGCGGAGCCGGTGGTCGAATCGAAGTTGCTCATGGCGGGATTCTACGAAAGCAGAAGGGCAGGAAGTTCGTTGAGATCCCTTATCAGGAGATCGGGCGAAACGGCCCGCAATTCCGCCTCCGTGGCGCTCCCGGTGGGGACCACGACGACAGGGATCTCCGCCGCCCGGGCCGTGGCCACGTCGACCGGCATGTCCCCTACGTAAACGCTCTCGCTCCCCTTCGCGCCCATCGTCGAGAGCGCCATGAAGACCATGTGGGGGGCCGGCTTCGGGGGGAATCCGTCGTCCGGGCCGCCGACGAACGCGAAGCGCGACAGGATGCCGAGCTGCTCCAGAATCTCGCGCGAAAACCGCGCGGGCTTGTTCGACGCGATCGCGATCGGGATGCCCGCCTCGACGAGCCGCCGCGTGACGGCGTCCGCCCCGGGGAGAAGCGTCGAGCTCTCCGGGCCAACCCGCTCGTAGCGGTCGCGGAAGATCTTCACCCCGGCTGCGACGTTCTCCGCGCCGACCGCACGCGCGATGAGGACCTCCAGCCCGTGGCCGACCATGCGGCGCGTCTCGTCGGGCGTCACGGGGGCCTTGCCGAACGCCGCGAGGACGAGGGAGAGGCACTCGTGGATCGCGGCGTACGAGTCGAGCAGCGTGCCGTCGAGGTCGAAGACGACCGCGCGCGGAGGCGCCGGAATGGGCGCCATCAATCCACGAGGAGGACGATCTTGCCGACGTTCTCGTTCGCCGCCATCCGGCGGTGCGCCTCGGCGGCGTTCCGGAGGGGGTACGCGCAATCGATGACGGGCGCGAGGCTCCCGTCGGCGAAGGCGGGCAGGACGTCGCGGACGAACGCCGCGGTCAGCGCGGCCTTCTCCTCGAGCGGCCGCGCGCGGAGCGTGGACCCGATGATCCGGAGGCGCTTGGACAGCACGGCGCGCAGGTCGATCTCGGCGCCCGGGCCGGCCATGCTCGCGATGAGGACGATGCGGCCGCCGCGGCGCAGCGAGCGGATGTTCGGCGAGAAGAGCGGCCCACCCACCGAGTCGAGGACGAGGTCCACGGACTCCTTCCCGAACTTCGCTTCGATCCTGCTGAGAAACTCCTGGCGAGACGTGTCGACGACGAGATCCGCGCCGAGCGCCGAGAGGGCCTCGCACTTCTTCTCCGAGCGCGCGGTCGCCACGACGGAGCAGCCGGCACGCTTGGCGAGCTGGATCGCGGCCGTCCCGACGCCGGAGGCGGCGGCATGGACGAGCAGCCGCTCGCCGGCCCTGAGCCCGCCCTCGTGGAAGAGGTTCAGGTACGCCGTGAACCACGCCTCGGGAATCGCCGCGGCCTCGGCGAGCGAGAGGCGCGCCGGCACGGGCATGAGCATCGCGCGGGGAACGGCGACCCTCTCGGCGTAACCGCCGCCGGAGAGGAGGAAGAACACCTTTTCTCCCGTGCCCTCGACTTCCCCCGCGGCCTCGAGGCCGAGGATCTCCGGCGCGCCTGGGGGCGGCGGGTACTTCCCCTCGGCCTGCAGGAGGTCGGCGCGGTTCACGGCCGTCGCGCGGACGCGGACGACGACCTCCCCCGGCCCCGGGACGGGATCTGGAGCGTCGCCATAGACGAGTGCGTCGGGACCGCCGGGCTTTGGGACGAGGATGGCTTTCATGGGTTGAACACCTGGGATTCTCTTAGAAAGAGGAGAAGAGAAGAGGGGATTTCTGAGAATGTGAATCGGGGGATCGAAGAGGAGTGCTGCGTCGGGTGGTCGGTGACGACGGCGAGGACGTTGGGGTCGGCTTCGCACAGCGGGGCGCGGCCGGTCGCGGCCCGGCAGACCTCGATCTTCGGGTACGCCTCGCTCCGGAACCCTCGACGATCACGACGTCGCAAGAACCCAGCCCATATTCACCTTCTAAGAAATCCGAAAGCGCCGGTCGTTCGGGCGCCTGCCGGTGGACCGCACTCCTGCCTCCAGCCACCAGCGCGGCCGGGTTCGCGCCCGCCGCCTTGTGGCGCTGCGAGTCCTTTCCCTCGACATCCGTCTCGTACTCGTGGTCCGTGTGCTTGAGCGAGCCGACCCTCAGGCCCTGCTTCACGAGCGACTCGATGATCTGAACGGCCACCGTCGTCTTGCCCGATTCGTGCGCGCCGGTGACGAGGAGGACTCTCGGAGAATTTCTTCGAGTGGAATAGAGCAGGTAGGGCCGCCGCTGCTCGACGAATCGTGCCTCGTCGCCTCGGAAGGTCGCGATCCAGCCGTCCAGCGATTCCCCGGCCGCAACAAGCCGCCGGTAGGTCGCCGTGCCGGTCAGGAGGTCGATCGCGGGGACGTCGTCGCGATACTCGTACTTCTCCGTCCGCCAGCGGAAGCGGTCCGGGTCCATGTCGAAGAGCGCCTTGAGGAGGCGCAGGTACGTCTCGTACGGGCGGAACGCGGCCGCGTCCGTCACGTGCACCTGCACGCCGCCGCACGTCTTGCCCGCGTGCTTCTGGAACGTGGGCTTGAAGACGTGCGGGCGGAACGCGACGCCGGGCATCCCGAGCGCGTTCGCGCGCTCCGCCGCTTCGTCCGCGTCGAGCCACGGCGCGCCGAGGAGCTCGAACGGCCGCGTCGTGCCGCGCCCTTCGGAGAGGTTCGTGCCCTCGAGGAGACAGGCACCGGGATAGACGAGCGCCGTCTCCGGCGTCGGCATGTTCGGAGACGGGAGGACCCACGCGGGCGTCTCGGCGATCTCGCGGCGCGTCGGCGCGCGGCCGCCCTTGCGCATCGGCACGACCGTGAGATCGCAACCGAAACCCTGCGACGCGTTCGTCCAGCGCGCGATCTCGCCAGGCGTCATCCCGTGCCGCACGGGCACCGGGTAGAGGCCGACGAAGGAGAGGTTTTTCTCCTCGGGGAGGTTCCCCTCGACGACCTCGCCGCCGAGAGGGTTCGGCCGGTCGAGAACCCAGACGGGGATCTTCCGCTTCGCGCACTCCTTCATGACGAGCGCGATCGTCCAGACGAACGTGTAGTAGCGGCTCCCGACGTCCGGCAGGTCGCAGACGACGGCGTCGAGGCCTTCGAGGTGCTCGTCCCTCGGCGAGAGGTCGTCGAACGTCTCGCCGTAGAGCGAGATCACGGGCAGGCGCGACGGCTCCCCCGCCGCAACGGCTTCCATGTCCTGGGCCGCGCCCGTCAGCCCGTGCTCGGGGCCGAACAGGACCCGTACGTCGAGACCGGCCGCGAGAAGGGCCTGCGGCGCCGGCACGAAGTCGAGCGTGACGGAGGCGGGGTTGCAGAGAAGGCCGAGGCGCCCGCGCGGATGCGGGGCGCCTCCCCCAAGGAGGACGTCGAGACCGGACTCGAGGCGGCTCACGCCCGCGAGTCTAGCCGGATGACGGATGCCCCGCGGTAGTAGAGCGCGAGGATCGCGTCGCGCGTTTCCCCACGCTTGGCGCGCGCGATCGCGCCCGCCTGGCAGAGGCCCGCGCCGTGGCCCGTGCCACGGCCGCGGAGGAGATACGCCGCGCGGGACTCCTCCACCTCGAAGTCCGTCGACCGCACGGACGCCCATCCCCAGAGGCCGGACGCCGCCTTCCGGAATTCGAACCCGCGCACGATCCTCGAGGCGCCTCCCGGCGCGGCGAAGCGCACCATCGAGACGCGCCGGCTCGAGTCGTGCCCGTAGATCTCGAAAAGCCGTCCTTCCGGAAACCCTACGGTCGCAGCGAGCGGCGGCAGGTCCCGGCGCGCCAGCGAAAACGTCCAGACGGCTCCCGGCGCCGAGAGGCACGCGTCGTCGTCGACCGGCTCGAGATCCGGCGTCTCCTCGTCGTCCCACACGTCGCGAGGGCGCGCCGTGCGCCCGCCGCACACCGCGTGGAACGGCGCCGCGATCACGCGGCTCCCCTGCGCGAGGACGAGACCGGCCGTGGCCTCCGCGGCCGCGCGCGACGCCGGCGTCGCGGCTCCGAGGCCCGTGTAGACCTGACAGTGTGTCCCGTCGCACAGGTCGGCTCCGCCCTCGGCGTGGCGCTCGGCCCGCGCGACCGCGTAAGAACGCGCCGCGACGGCCTGCGCTTCGAGAGCCGCCGCCGGCGCGCGCCCGCCGATCTCGGGCGGAAGCACCGCCGCGACGTAGTCCTCGAGCGGGATCTCTTCGACGCGGCCCGTCCTCAGGCGGAGGATGCGCCGCACGGGCACAGCGCCGGGCGCGCGCGTGGACGCGGCCAGGCCGAAGAGCGTCACGAGGAAGTGCCGCCGGTTCACGTGCTCACGATTCGGTCAGTCGAGGGCAGCGCCGTCTGCAGAAGGTACCTACGGTGCAGCGCGCCGAACTCGCGATAGCGCCCAATCAGCCTGAATCCCCGCCCCTCGTAAAAGGCGATCGCCCCCTCGTTGTCGTCGTCGACGCTCAGTTCGTACGCGGGAATGCCAGCATCGCGCATGGCAAGGGTGAACGCGTCGACAAGACGCTTCCCGATCCCGCTCCCACGGCCCTCGGGCGCGACAGCAAGATAGGTCAACTCCGGGGCCCGAGGGTCGTAGCCGCCCTCGTCCGGGCCTTTGAAACTTCTTAAGAGCCATGCCAGCCCCGCGGGCTTCCTGAGAATACCGACGAGCATGCCCGCCAGCGTCCCGACCGGGTTCTTTCGTACGACGGCCTGCTTCAGCATGTCGGGGCGCGTGGATCCAAGAACGAAGCCGCGAACCTCCCCTTCAAACACGTACACGAAGGCGGCGGCCGTTCCCGCCCTGGCGCAACCGGCGTAGAAGGCGCGAGCGGCCGCTCCCCCCAACTTCGAAAGCAAGCCGGTGAGCGTAGCGCAGTGAAGCCTCGCGACCTGATTCACGTGCTCCGGGCCGAAGGGAACGATCATCGCCGGTTCGACCGTTCCCGCGCGAGCTGCCCGAAGGTCGTGAGCGTCCACCCGCTAAGCAGGCCGCGGGACGCGATGCACGCCTCCATTTCCCGGCGGCGTCCTTCCGACACGAGGTAACGCTCCAGCTCGCGGTTTCCCAGCGACACGTTCCGGCTCTCCTCCGGCACGCCCGGGTGCACCATGATCTCGAGCGCTCCGTCCGGCGGCGGGTTCTTCAGAACAGTCGCCAACAGCAGATCGAGCCGGCCCGAGTACAGATAGCTTGCGACGTGCTCCGCGTAGAAGACTCCACCGCCGAGTCGCCGCCGATCCAGCGCCGTCAGTCGGGACAGGAGCCAGGACTTCACGAACCCGCCCGCGAGCGCGAGCCCGGCCGCCCGGGCGGGGCTGACATGGTCCCATCCGGCGTCCCGCCCCAGGCGCACGAACGGGATGCCGTGCCGCCTGGCCGCCGCGACGACCCGCTCGAAGATGGCGGGGATGAGATGAATGTGCCGTTCGCCGTCAATGTGATCGGGTTTGACGCCGTCGCCGATCAGGCGCTGGAGCTGGGCTTCCAGCTCGATCTCCACCTGCTCGAGCAGGCCCGGAGGCACGCGCACAGAGGAAGCGCGAAGCAAAGAGAGGAACCGCCAGCGGAAAAACCCGTTCCCATCGACGAGCAAGGGAACGTGGCGGACGGGGCTCACCGGTCGTCCCGAAGTCAGTGTGAAATGCAGCCCGACTCCCAGGTCTGGGCACTCCCGAACGCAGGACTCGATGGCGTGCTCATAGAAGGGCGTGGTCGCCACCAGGCTGGCGCTCGTCACAACACCCTCGCGGTGCGCCCTGACGACGCCGAGGGTGGCGCCCCTCGAGACGCCAAGGTCGTCGGCGTTGACGACCAGGACGCCCACCATCAGATCAGCCCGCTCATGAGCGAGGGCCCGAGCTGTTTGCTCAAGAACACCGGTAGCCGTTGCCAGATTGCGATCGGAATTCGATAGCGGGGGTTGCGCGGATCGACGTACGGGATCTCCTTCAGCTTCCGCAAATAGTAGTTGTAGTAAAGCGGCAACGGCTCGGGACCCCAGTGCATCTTGAACTTGAGGTTCGGGCTCTCCTCTTCCGACCGGCCCATGTCGAAACGGAGACAGCCGCGCTCGATGCTCGCCTCGATCATCTTCCAATAGAGCAGGTAGTTGGGACAGCGGGAATTGTATTTTCGGAGGGCCACGGTGTGATAGTTCATTGCGATCGCGTTCGTCCAGAGAAGCAGGCCTCCCGCCACGAGAGCATCGCCTTCCATGACCACGAAGAACTCCGCCTTCTCGCCCAGGTGCTTGACGACGGATTCATAGAACCGAATTCGGTGCGCTGGCGAGCCCAGATCGCGCATGTGCTCGTGGAAGACATCAAAGAACGGTCGCATCTGACGGTGACCGACCTCGACCGAGAACCCTTCCTTCATCCCCTTCCGGACCTGGTTACGAGTCTTTGCCGGCAGGATGTTGTTCCAGACATTCTTCGCTCCACCGGCGAGGTCGATGACGGCGGTTCGATAATGGCGATCCACGCGGAATCCGTCCAGCGGCCCACCCCGGGTCCGCACGAGGAGGTAGTCAACGTCCCGGCGGTCCGCGACGCTTCTCGCCTCCGCGAGAAGCGCGTCTCTCGCCGTCTCGTCTTCGAAGTGCAGACCGCCGTCGTTCCCGTAGGCGGCCGTCGCAAGATAGTGGCCAAAGATGGGGTGACGCACCTCGAACAGGCCCAGGGCTCCGACGAGGCGATCCCCTTCGGTCGCGGTCAGGAACGTGGACCGCAATCCATAGGTTTCGCGAACCACGCGGCGCCAGGCGGCCAGGTCGGTAACGGTGGTCGTCCGCGGACCCACGTAGGCGTCCCAGCGGTCCTCGTCCTCGCCCGTGCCGATTTGACTGATGTTCACGCTCGTCGAACCTGCCAATCGGGACGCATGCCCCGGCAACCTGCGCTCAAGAATCCGTCGGCCTTGCCATCGTCTCCCGCGAAGCGTTACGGCTTCTCGGCCAGCACCGTCATCTGCGCCTGGCGGTTGAGAAGATGAGCCGCACCATAGAACCCCTTAAGAATCCAGCGCTCCACGAGGCTGGTCTTTATCTTCTCGAGTGGATACTCCACCTTCTCGAATGTGGTCATACGCAGACCGCAGGATTCGAGCGCGCCTCGAAAGGTCTTCTCCGTGAAATACGACCGGTTGGGCTCGATGAAGACCCGCTCCATCGGGTATCGAAACCTTCCGAGGCTCAGCCGGTACGCCAAGCGGGAGACGTCGCCCACGAGGCAATCGAAGTTGTCCGTCGACAGGAGCATCAGGCCTCCGGGGCGGAGCAGTCGGGCCGCCGTTTGCAGATTTTCCCTGGGACGGGTGACATGCTCGATCGAATCCCAGAAGGTAACGACGTCAAATTCCCCGTCTTCACCCGCGAAGTCTTGCAGGTCGCCGTTGAAGACGGTCAATCCGAGCTTTTCGCGTGCAAACTCGGCGGCGAAACGGCTGATCTCGACGCCCTGGGGCTTCCAGCCGCGGCCCGCGGCGATCTTGAGGAAAGTTCCCAGCGCCGACCCGACATCGAGGATTTTCCCGGGCGGAACTCGTTCCTCGATCTTCTGGAGCCACCGGCGGTAAACCGGGGCGCTGGGATCCCGCTCATAATCGTCGAACTGCGCTTCGAACGCCTCCTGCTGCAGCACGCGGTAGTAGTGCTGTGAGAACACGCCCTCTTCGCCGCCTCCGCCGCGAAAACCGGGCTGGTACTCGAATCCGCATTCGCGACACGCAGCAATACGGTAGCCGTTGAGTTCGAACATGATCTGGCAGCGATCCGACGTACAGAGCGGGCACGCCTCGGACATCTTGGCAATATACAGTGGTTCACACGACCGTCAACGTGCGGAACACGGCTTCTCGTGGGCCCGGCCGGGTCAGCCGGGATTCTCCGCTTCGTCGGGCGGCGCCGGGCCGATCGCCGCCGGCCGTCTCGCTTGGCGCGGTTCCTGCTTGAGCAGATAGATAGGCCGCCCCTTGACCTGCTCGAACACGCGAGCGAGGTACTCCCCGATCAGCCCAATGAACACGAGCTGGCAGCCGCCCAGGATCATCGTCACGCCGATCAGAGAGGAGTACCCGGGGACGAGCGCGTGGAGCAAGAAGCCCTTGATCAGAGTCCAGGCCAGATAGGCGAAACCCAGGACGGTAACCGTGAGGCCCACCCGAAGCGCAAGACGGAGCGGCTGGGCAGAAAAGGAGAACACGGCGTCGAGGGCGAGAGCGACCATCTTGACGGGGCCGTACTTCGTCCGTCCCGCGGCCCGTCGCGGAGCCTGGTACGCGACGAACGCCCTGCGAAAACCCGCCCAGGAGATAAGCCCCCGAACGAAGCGATGGCGCTCGGGCATGTCCCGCATCGACCCGGCGACCCGGCGCGAGATCAGGCAGAAATCCGCCGCTCCCTCGGGAACCTTCGTGCTGCTGAGAAAGTTCAGCAGCATGTAGAACCCCCGCGAGGTCAGGTTCTTGAACCACGTCTCCCCCTCGGTCCGCTCCCGTATGGCCGAAACGATGTCGTAGCCTTCTCGCCACTGGCGGACCATCTCCGGGATCAGGGATGGCGGGTGCTGGAGATCGGCATCCATCGTGATCACCGCATCGCCCGCCGCGGCGTCAAGGCCTGCCGTGAGCGCGATCTGGTGACCGAAGTTTCGCGAGAGCGAATAGACACGCACGGCAGGGTCTTTTTCCGCGATGCGGTTGAGCTGATCCAGCGTGGAGTCGCTGCTTCCGTCGTCGACGAAAATCAGCTCGAAATCCAGATGCTCCAATGCTGCGAGGACCGGCCGGATCTCCCCGTAGAACAGTCCGATGACTTCCGACTCGTTGTAGCAGGGTACGACCACGGAAATGAAGCCACTCTGGTCGCTCTGCGCTTCCTCAGCGGGGCGCGTTTGCTCTGGATGCCGGTGCATGGACTAACCGAACCTCCTCCTTGGTATCGCCATCAGGATACTCAGTACATGTTGACAAAGGCCGGAATGGAGTGCGGTGGGACTTGCACGATCCGGTCCACGGACCGGCCTAGGCTGAAGGAAACGTAAATCTTCCCCTCACGCGGCTCCCAGTAGGCCAGGTCGAGGCGCCCATCGTGATTGTAGTCATATGGAACGGGAATGCCCGTCCTCGATCCAAACGCCGCCGTCGAAATGGGACCGTCCGGCGCTTGGCGCCAGTACCACGCGAGATCGCCCCGGTTGAACACCCCGATTTCATCATAGCCGTCGCCATCGTAGTCGCCGGGCACGAGGATGAAGCCACGGGAGCCGCCCCACCTGAAGACGACGCTCTTGCCGGTGGCGATGGTCTGCAGCGTCACCGTCCCGTTCATGATGGACCAGACGCCGAGGTCACCTCTCGATCCGGCGAGGAATCGTCCTCCAAAAGGCACCGGCAGAAGCTCCTTGGCCACCTTGGGCCCGGCGAGGCTCTGATAGGGGGCAAGCATCCATTCGCCGCTCTCCGGCCGATAGGCGAGATGACTGTCGAAACCACCGTGATCGAGGTCGGCGAGAAAGGGTATGTCCAGGTCCCAACACCAGCGGTCATACTCGGGCCGCCAGCCCGCGCCTTTGAGTCGCGATAGTTCCAGGCCCAGTCGTTCAGCTCGACGACGTCTTCGATACGCTTCCCCAACCGAAAGCGCGTGTCTTTCATCCGGCCGACGAGAAACTCCGCCTTCACCTCGCCGGGAAACCGGCCGACGTAAAGGTTCACGAATTCCCCGCGCAACGAGTCCGGCAGGTCGACCACGGTCCGGCCGCAGAGAATTCTCTTTGCGACGTAGTCGAAGAAGATGAGATCGCCCTTCCCATCCCCGTCGCAGTCTGCGTGCGCCGGAGTCACGAGGTTGGGGCTCCAATAGCGCTCGATGTCCCCATCGAGGTCGGCCGTCGGCTTCTCGATGGCATAGAGCGCGCGTTCCCCCGCCCCGAACTTGTGGACGAAGTTCCCCTCGGCAAGAAGCTTGCCCAGCCGGCTGCGGACGATCACGGGCGCGAGCGCCAGGTCGTTGAAGGGACGCGAGTAGTACCAGCCGCAGCCCGCCTCCTCGGCGGCCCCGGGCAGGAGGCGCGCGATGCGGCTGTTCTGCACGAAGCGCCGAGCGACCACCTCCTCAGAGAGGCGGAATCCAACACCGGTGCGCTCAAAGCGGCTTGGGGTCATGGTGAACATGCTGCCGCCGAAGATGAGCATCTCGCTGAGATGGTGGTGGCGGCGCTCGTCGGCAGACGCGTCGAAGTAGACGTCGTGATTGGTCTTCTTCAAGCGGCCCAACGCCTTCCCCATTTGCTCCTCGATTGAATTCGAAAAGTACGGAGAATGGTAGAAGCCGAGCCACTTGCCCTTCGCATCGACGGAATTCACCCAGCAGAAGGCCACGGGAGTTATCGCCGCCAGAAGGCACGCAGCGATGACCGGCAACCGTCCGATGCGCCTCAGATACGCGACGCCGAAGGCGGAAAGCAGGGCCAGCGCGAAGTGAGCGGTGAAGAAGAACTTGCTGATCTCGGTGAACTGCTCGACGCCGCTTGTCTCCGAGGAGTAGAAGACGAGCTGGGGAACGAGATAGGAGAAGACGCCAAGAACGGTCAGCGCCGTGAAGAGGACGTTTCGCTCGACAGCCGCGGAGTCGCGACGGCGGCGGTGGAGGCACCACGCAAGAATCGCCAGAGCGAGGGGCAGGCCGAAGCCCGCGATGTTCCAGTGGAGAAAGCCCGAGAGCCCGCCCACCGAATATCCGAATCCCCGGCGTACACTCGTGAAGCCCGCTCCCGCACCGTATTGCGCTCCTCTTGCCAGCATCCCCCCGTGCAGGGACGCAAGCGCGGCGACGCCGGGGACGAAGAGCAGCCCGTCCATGAACGCCGCCCTGGCTTTCTCGCGGCGAGTGTTGCTCGCCTCTTTCCTCGCCTGGAGGCTATCAGCGCCAGCGTCTTCGACCTCGATGAAAAATGCCTGCCGCACCCACGAGAGGAGCAGACACGTGCCCGCGGTGGCGGCGGCAACCGTCCCGAACACGGCATGGCCAAGGAACACCGCGCTGAACGCGACAATGTTGGCCGCGAGAAGCGGCCGCTGAAGATCGCCGCGCTTCCGCCAGGTCGTGAAGAGATAGAGCGCGAACAGAGTCATCGCAATCCCGAGGGAGACGGCGTGCTGCTGGAACTGCGCGGCTATGTCCCACGGCAGGTTCGAGATGCTTCCGTCCGCGTTGCGCAGGTGCAAGCTCGGAACCTGCCCCATGCCCTTCAGGTTGGCGAGCCAGCTCTTCGCGGCGTCGTAGCGGTACAGCAGGTCAGAGGCCGGTGGAACCTTCAAGACACCGCTGTAGGCCTCGGTGCGCGGCAGGTAGAGCCAGGCGAGCCCCCCTCCAAGCAATACGCTGAACGCTCCCCACGTTGCCGCGAAGCGGTCGAACTCGAGCTTGCGAAACCAGAAGAGGACAAATAGGAAGACAAAGAGCCAGAGACCGGTGCTGACGAGATCAACGGCGACGTTGGCCGAGACACCGAACAGCCACCTCACCGTGCCCGAGAGAATGGCGAAGGCGTAGTGGTACTTGATGCTGACGTCCGGCAGCGCGTTGTGCCGGGGCGGGAAGATCCCCTCGGCGAACTGGTTGGGGGCCGTGAGGTGGATCGCGCTGCTGGCCGCCTCATCCCAGTAGTTCGTGCTCACCGCCAAGAACCACTGCGGCAGGCCCAGCACGCAGGCGACGGCGACGGGCGCGAGCCACGCGCGCCAGGTCGAAAGAAGACCGACGGGACGAAGCTCGTCCGCCGGCCGGCGCCACAGCAGCAGCCCGCCCCAGATCGCGTTCAGCAGAAGGTAGATCAGAACGGCGGCGATCGAGTTCCCCGTGAGCAGGCCCAGCAAATTGACGAAGGCGACGTAACCGACGAGCGCCAGGCCGATCGAGCAGAGGAGCCGGAAGAAGGGGATCGTCCTGTCGTCATGAAGCCGTCCCGCCCCCCACCACGCGGGTACGAGAAGGACCGCACCGGCGAGGATCAAACGCAGGAGTGGAAACACCAGACTCGAAATGTGCTCCATCGGGCTTCTCTTCAGTTTACCCGACGACAAAACGCCGCCCGGAAGATCCTGGTGATCCAGGTAAGGTGTCAGGGGCGCCGAGCGAGCCGCTCCTTAGCCACCTTCACCGTCTCGGCATCCTTGTAGCCTTCCGCCATCTTGAGGGCCTTCTCCCAGAACGGGCGCGACTCTGCGGGATTTCCCGCCTGATCGAGCGCTTTCGCGAGCTGGAATGTGGCGCCGTAGTGGTTCGGGTCCATTTCCAGGACTCTGCGGAAATCGCCGGCGGCAGCGACCGCGTCCTTCTTCTCGTAGAGGGCGGCGAGCCCTGCCTTCATCGCCGCATCCTCGGGCGAGGGTCCCGGCAGCCCAAGCCGCTTGCGCGCCGTATCGGCAGTCGTCTCGTCCTTGATGGCCGCGGCCATCGCGAGCGACTTCTCCCAGTAGGGCTGCGCCTGCGCGGGTTTTCCGCTGCGGTCCAACGCTACCGCAAGCTGGTAGTTGGCGCCGTAATGCTCCGGGTTCTTCGCGAGGACCTTGCGAAGGCCGCGACCGCCGCTTCCGGGTCGTTCCTGGTGTAAAGCGAGTCGACCCCTCGCGTCATCAGCGTGTCAGGCGACTCCTCCGTCCTGGAGCAGGCCATGACCAACCCGGAGTACGAGCGGCATGAGAAACCGGAGATGACTCGCGCGTGTTTCATGATGCGGCGATCATAGAGCGTCCTTCTCGTGTGTGGCCAAAATGAACCGACATCGATCGTTCGACAGCGGGCAGTCGACGACCGCCCGCAACTGAGAAGGGCAGTGCCTGCGTCGTTGAACGAGCACGCTAGGCGGCACGAAAAGCGAAGCAGCGGGCCGGAACGCCCGCTGTTCGAAACCCGCGAGAAGGACTTGCCCTCGTTTCAGTGGTGGTTGAGCACGTACCAAGTCGCGCCGTTGGAGATCACGGTGACGATGCTGTTGGTGGGAGGGTTGCTCGCAGGGGCTACCAGGGGGAGGTTGCCGGCCGCGTAGTCCGTCGTCGAGATAGGCGTCACCTGACAGGTCGAGCCCCCGATCCGCTTGATCGTAATCATCCGACCCGTATTCGAACCGGCTGCAGGCAGCGTGAGGACGGTGGCGGCCGTGGCGTTGCAGAGGACCACCTGGTCCGTACTGAGCAGCGTCGTCGTTGCGGTGACGGTCCGAATCGCGTAGATACCCGTAAAGGCACCGGTCGCACCGGTCGCACCCGTCGCACCCGTCGGACCGGTCGGACCGGTGAGTCCCGTCGCGCCAGTCGCGCCAGAGACGCCGGTGGAACCGGTCGGGCCAATCGCGCCAGTTGAGCCAGTCACGCCCGTCGAACCGGTAGGCCCGGTTGAGCCGGTCGAACCTGTCGGACCCGTCGAACCCGTGGCACCGGTCGAACCAGTTGGCCCGGTTGCGCCGCTTGCGCCAGTCGAACCTGTCGGCCCAGTTGCTCCGCTTGCGCCAGTGACGCCAGTCGAGCCGGTCGGTCCGGTCGCGCCACTTGCGCCAGTAACACCCGTTGAACCTGTCGGGCCCGTCGGTCCCGTTGCGCCAGTTGAACCCGTGACACCAGTCGAACCCGTGGGTCCAGTCGGTCCCGTCGCACCAGTCGAACCAGTGACGCCCGTTGAGCCCGTGGGTCCAGTTGCTCCGCTTGCGCCCGTGACGCCAGTCGAGCCAGTCGGCCCAGTTGCTCCGCTTGCGCCAGTGACGCCGGTCGAGCCAGTCGGGCCAATCGGACCCGTTGCGCCAGTCGAGCCGGTCGCACCAGTTGAGCCAGTGACGCCTGTCGAACCGGTCAGCCCAGTCGGTCCCCGTCGCGCCAGTGGAACCCGTGACACCAGTCGAGCCGGTCGGTCCGGTCGCGCCGCTTGCGCCAGTGACGCCTGTCGAGCCAGTCGGGCCAATCGGACCCGTTGCGCCAGTCGAGCCGGTCGCACCAGTTGAGCCAGTGACGCCTGTCGAACCGGTCAGCCCAGTCGGGCCCGTCGCGCCAGTCGAACCCGTGACGCCAGTCGAACCCGTGGGTCCGGTTGCTCCGCTTGCGCCCGTGACGCCCGTCGAACCGGTCGGACCCGTCGGGCCCGTCGCACCAGTTGAACCCGTGACACCCGTCGAGCCGGTCGGGCCAATCGGACCCGTTGCGCCAGTCGAACCCGTGACACCAGTCGAACCCGTGGGTCCGGTCGCTCCGCTTGCGCCCGTGACGCCGGCCGTGGAACCTGTCCGCCCGGCCCGTCAACCGGTCCCGTCGCACCAGTGGAACCAGTCGCGCCCGTCGAACCCGTGGGTCCGGTCGAACCGGTCGGCCCGGTTGCTCCGCTTGCGCCAGTAACGCCCGTCGAACCTGTCGGACCCGTCGGGCCCGTCGCGCCAGTCGAACCCGTGACGCCGGTCGAACCCGTGGGTCCGGTTGCTCCGCTTGCGCCAGTAACGCCCGTCGAACCTGTCGGACCCGTCGGCCGTCGCCCCGGGACCCGGCGCCGCGCGCCGCTTGCAACCACGCCCGCCTGCCGCGCCTCTGTCGGCCCGTCGCACCAGTTGAACCAGTCGCGCCCGTCGACACCCGTCGAACCGGTCGGCCCGGTTGCTCCGCTTGCGCCCGTGACGCCAGTCAGTCAGACCGGTCGGTCCGGTCGCCAGTTGAACCCCCGGTCGCGTCCGCTTGCGCCAGTCGACCTTCGGCCCGGTCGCACCAGTTGAACCCGTGACGCCGGTGACGCCTGTCGAACCGGTCAGCCCAGTCGGGCCCGTCGCGCCAGTCGAACCTGTGACGCCCGTCGAACCGGTCGGCCCGGTTGCTCCGCTTGCGCCAATGACGCCAGTCGAACCCGTCGGTCCAGTCGCACCAGTTGAACCCGTGATGCCGGTCGAACCGGTCGGGCCAATCGGACCCGTTGCGCCAGTCGAGCCGGTCGCACCAGTTGAGCCAGTGACGCCTGTCGAGCCGGTAGGTCGGTTGCGCCAGTTGAGGCCAGTAACACCGGTCAGACCAGTCGGGCCAATCGGACCTGTTGCGCCAGTCGGACCCGTGACGCCAGTCGAACCGGTCGAACCGGTCGGCCCGCTTGCGCCAGTAGCGCCCGTCGAACCGATCGGCCCGGTCGCCGCTTTTGCGCCAGCAACACCCGTTGAACCTGTTCCGGGCCCGTCGGTCCCGTTGCACCAGTCGAACCCGTGACGCCCGTCGAG